>DATCGA010000061.1:0-22343 GCA_036509215.1 Trebonia sp. | reverse complement strand
CCACCCGCGACCGCACACCCCCCGCCCGACCTGTCGCCCACGCCACCGACACCAAACCCAACCTGTCGCCTACGCCATCGACCCCAATAGGCGATGTCAATGGCGTAGCTGACAGGTCGCCGAATCTGTCGCCTACGCCATCGACATGCGCGGCCGACGACCCCGCCCCCACCTCCACTCCAACCCGCACCGTCCGCACCACCCGCATCCCAGCAGTCGCCCCAAGGACGTGTCACTGATGGGCACCGAGGGGCCGCTGGTAGGCATCCGCATCCTTGAGGTCGGCCACGTCCTGGCCGGGCCGTACGCGACCATGGTGCTCGCCGATCTCGGGGCTGAGGTGACCAAGGTCGAGCCGCCCGGCGGCGACATCTCCCGCCAGGTGAGCGACTCCTACTTCGCCAGCCTCAACCGCAACAAGCGAAGCGTCCGCCTCGACCTCGCCACCGAGGCGGGCCAGGACCAACTGCACGATCTGGTAGCCGACGCGCACGCGCTGCTCACCAACCTCAGACCGCGGGCCATCCGCACATTCGGGCTGACCTACGACGCGCTCAAGACCTGGAACGAGCGCATCGTCTGCGTGGCGCTGACCGGCTACGGCCTCGACGGCGGCGACGACCCGTCCTTCGACCACCTGATTCAGGCCGCGGCCGGGATCGCGTCGCTGACCGGCGATCCGGACGGGCCGCCGGTGCTGCCCGGATACTCCTCGGTCGACAACTCCTCCGGCCTGACCGCGGCCCTCGGGCTGCTCGCGATGATCGTCAGCGGGCGGGGCGGCCAGGTCGACGTGTCGATGCGCGACGTCATGCTCTCGCAGCTGAACTACCGGGCCGCCGCCTACCTCAACGACGGCACCGAGCCCCGGCGGTACGCGGGCGGCGCGCACTCGAGCTACGTGCCCGCCCAGCTCTTCCCGACCGCCGCCGGCTACCTGGCGCTGTTCATCACCCACGACCGCTTCTGGCAGCTGTTCGCGACCGAGGCGAGGCTCACCGGAGCCGATATCAAGGCCTTCGCCACCATGGCCGAGCGGACCGCCCGCCGCGACGACGTGCTCGCGGTGGTGACCCGGGCGCTGGCGGCCGACACCGCCGACCACTGGGAGACGCGGCTGCGCGCGCTCGGGGTGCCAGCCCGGTCCGTTCGAACCCTGCCTGAGGCTCTTTCCGAGGCGAGCCCGCTGATCGCCGCAGCGGGCGGATACCGGCTGGTCGGCAGCCCGATTCGGATCGACGGCTACGACCCGGCGTACACCACGCCGCCCCGACTTGGCGAGCACGGAGGCACCGGATGACAACTGACCGGGGCGAGCGCGTCGCGCTCGTCTTCGAGGACGAGGAGTACAGCTACCAGCGGCTGGACGCGCTGACGGACGGGCTGGCGGCGACGCTGGCCGCCCGCGGCGTCGGGGCCGGGGACCGGGTGGCGCTGATGTCGGCCAACCGCCCGGAGTGGATCGTGGCGGTGCGGGCGATCTGGCGGCTGGGCGCGTCGGTGGTGCTGTTCAGCCCGGCTTGGAAACAGGCCGAGACCGAGCACGCGCTCACGATCACCGAGCCGGCCCACGCGGTCGGCGACCACCCGGTGCTGGCCGGCCTGATGCCGATGCTGAGCCTGGACCACCCAATCGAGCCCCTTGAAGACGCCCAGGAGATCGCCGAGCAAGACCCCGCAACCGAGGCGGTCCTCGTGTTCAGCTCCGGCACGACCGGGCTGCCCAAGGCGGTCATCCACACCCACGGGTCGCTGCGGGCCGCGATCAACCACTGGCGGGACGCCCTGGAGCTGACCAGCGCCGACCGAATCCAGGTCACCACCCCGCCTTCGCACATCCTCGGGCTGCTCAACATCGCGACCGCGCTTGAGCTCGGGATCTGGATGCGGCTGCATCGCCGGTTCGACCTGGACCGGATGCTGAGCGCGATCGAGGCCGACAAGATCACGGTCGAGATGGCGGTCGCGCCGATCGCGCTCGCCCTCGCCAACCACCCCAAGCTGGAGAGCTACGACCTGTCCTCGCTCCGCTTCATCATGTGGGGGGCGACGCCGGTGACGGCGTCGGTCGCGCAGACCGTGACGCGGCGGACCGGGGTGGCCTGGGTGCCCGCCTACGGCGCCAGCGAGCTGCCCGTCATCGCCTGCAACCCGGTCCGCGGCGCCCGGCTCGACAGCGCGGGCAAGCCGGTGCCCGGGGTCGAGCTCCGGGTGGTGTCGCTGGAAACCGGCCACCCGGTAACAGCGGCGGGGGAGACCGGCGAGATTCAGCTCCGCGCGCCGTCGCTGATGTCCGGTTACCTGCCGACCGAGGAGACGGCCGCGTCGTTCGACGACGGGTGGTACCGCACCGGCGACGTCGGCTACGTCGAGCCCGACGGCTGGGTCCACCTGACCGACCGGTCCAAGGAGATGATCAAGGTCCGCGGGTTCCAGGTCGCCCCGGCCGAGGTCGAGGGCGTGCTCCTTCTGCATCCCGGGGTGCGCGACTGCGCCGTCTTCGGCGTGCCCGACCCGGTGCACGGGGAGTCCATCATCGCGGCGGTCGCGCTCGATCCCGAGGCGTCGCCCGCAGCGCGTTCCGCTGACGCGAACGCCGCCGTTGACCTCAATGATCTTGCCGCCTACGTTGGCGATCGCCTCGCGTCGTACAAGAAGCCGGCTGAGGTGATCGTGGTCAACGAGATCCCCCGTTTGCCCTCCGGCAAGGCGCTGCGCCGGGTGCTCAAGCAGAACTACCTCAGGGAGGGCGATGGACGCGCGCCTGTCGGCTGAGCAGCGCGACCTCCGCGCCGCCGCCGCGAAGCTGGCGGACTCGCTGGGACCCCAGTCGGTGCATGACCTCGCGGGCGACGGCGACGGCGACGGCAACCGCCGGGTCGCGCGGCTGGAGAAGGCGGTCGCCGCGACCGGCTGGCGCACGCTCCGCTCCGATGGCGCCAGCGGCGTCGAGCTGGCCATCGTCGCCGAGGAGTTCGCCCGCGGCCTGGTCGACGTGCCGTACCTCGGGCCGGCCCTCGCCGACGGACTCCAGGCGTCGAGCAAGCCGACCACGATCGCGGTCGACGGCGTCGCGCTCGACGCCCGCGGCATCGACCGCGCACTCGTGCTCAGCGGGATCTCGCTAGAGGCCGCCGCAGTCGGGCACGCCGTAACGAGCGTCGATCTAACCAGGGTCAGCAAAGAGCTCATCGGCCCACTGGAGCAGGTAGGCGTCATCTCGGCCGAGCACGTCACCCGCTGGCGGGCGCTCGCGCTGGTGGCCACCACCGCCGACCTGCTCGGCGCGGCCAGGGGCGCGCACGCGCTCGCCTGCGACTACGCCAAGATCCGGGCTCAGTACGGCCGCAAGATCGGCACCTACCAGGCCGTATCGCACCCGCTGGCGGAGGGGCTGGCGCTCATCGAGGGCTCGGTGTCGATCCTCCGCTACGCCGCCTGGGCCGTGGACGAAACGAAACCAGAAGACGCGATCCGGGCCGCCAGGCTGGCGAAGGTGTACTGCGCCCGGGCTGCGAGGACCGTCTGCGAGACGTCGATCCAGGTGCACGGCGGGATCGGCAATACCTGGGAGTGCCTGGCCCACGTCTACCTGCGACGAGTGCTCGCGGCGACCGAGCTCTTCCCGGTAAGGCTGGAGGAGGTCGACTGTGGACTATCGTGACTCGCCCGACGAGGCCGCATTCCGCGGCCGCCTGCGGGACTGGCTGTCCCAAAAGGCGGGCGACTTCCCGGCCGCCGAGGGCGACCAGTACTGGGCCGGGCAGGCCGCCTGGCATCGGGCGCTGCACGCGGCCGGGTTCTTCGGGCTGTCCTGGCCGAAGGAGTACGGCGGCCACGAGATGCCGCCGGTCTACGACGTCATCCTCGACGAGGAGCTGGCGCGGGCCGGCGCCCGGCCCCGCCCCAGCCTCGGCTACCTGGTGCAGGGCCTCGGCCGGCACGGCGGCGAGGAGCTCCGCCGTCGCTTCCTGCCGGGGATGATCGACGGCACCGAGCGCTGGTGCCAGGGGTTCAGCGAACCCGACGCCGGGTCCGACCTGGCGTCGCTGACGACGACCGCGGTCCGCGACGGCGACGAGTACGTCGTGCGCGGGCACAAGATCTGGACCAGCTACTCCGACGTCGCCGACTGGTGCCTGCTGCTGGCCCGGACCGACCCCGATCCCGAAGCCAAACGGCACCGGGGGCTGTCGGCCTTCGTGATCTCGATGCACCAGCCGACGGTCGAGCAGCGCCCGCTGCAGATGATCAACGGGGTGACGACCGAGTTCGGCCAGGTGCTGTTCGACCGCGCCCGGGTGCCGGCGTCGTGCATGGTCGGCGCGCCGGGGGAGGGCTGGGCGCTGGCGATGACGATCGTCTCGCACGAGCGCGAGCCCGCCGAGCTCGGCTTCACCGCCCGGTACGGCAAGCTCGTCCGCGACCTGGTCGCGCGGGCCGACGCCGCCAACCGCCCGCCGACGGCCGACCTGATCTGGGCCCACGTCGAGACCGAGATGCTCTACACGCACGTCAGGCGGCGGCTGTCGGAGCGGCTCGACGGGGTGGCGCACGGCCCCCAGGGGTCGCTCGACAAGCTGCTGATGACCTGGACCGAGCAGACCGTCGGCCACGCGGCGCTGGCCGAAGCCGGCTCCGTCAACCCCGGCCACCCGGGCAACCCAAACCCCGACCCCGAGCTGCTCAGCGCCTACCTCTACAGCCGGGCGCAGTCGGTCATGGGCGGCACCTCGCAGATCCAGAAGAACATCATCGCCGCGCGCATCCTCGGCTTGGGAGCCTCCTGACATGTACGACCTGCCGGACGAGATCGACGTCGTCGCCGACGGCTCGCTCCGCATCATCACCCTCAACCGGCCGGACGCGCTCAACGCGGTCAACGACGCCCTGCACACCGGGCTCGCGCGGCTCTGGCCGAGGCTGAGCGAGGACCACGACGCCCGCGCGGCCGTGCTCACCGGCAGCGGCCGCGCCTTCTCGGCCGGCGGCGACTTCGAGTACCTGGAGGAGCTCAGCCGCGACCCGGTCCTCCGCAAGAAGGCGATCGCGCACGGCCGGGACCTGGTCCTCGGCATGGCGCGCTGCCGGGTGCCGGTCGTCGCCGCCGTCAACGGCCCGGCGGTCGGGCTCGGCTGCAGCCTGGTCGCGCTCAGCGACGTCGTCTACATGGCCGAGACCGCCTACCTGGCCGACCCGCACGTGCAGATCGGCCTCGTCGCCCAAGCGCATCCTCAACCTCCAGCTCGAGCGGGCGGTGCTGGCGACGCTCGACTACGCCATGGCCGCGGAAGAGCAGTCGTTCACCACCGACGACTTTCGCACGATCGTCGCCAAGCTCTCCGAAGGGAAGACGTCATGACCGCTCTGCGGGTCGTCCAGTGGGCGACCGGGAACATCGGCGCCCGCGCGCTCCGCAGCGTCATCGAGCACCCCGAGCTGACCCTGGCCGGGGTCTACGTCACGAGCGCCGCTAAGGCGGGCAAGGACGCCGGGAACCTGTGCGGACTGCCGGCCACCGGGGTCATCGCGACCAACAACGTCGACGAGATCCTGGCCCTCAAAGCCGACTGCGTGCTCTACATGCCGTCGCAGTGCACGATGGACGAGGTCTGCGCGCTGCTGGCGTCGGGCGCGAACGTCGTCACCACCCGCGGCGAGTTCCACCATCCGGGCAGCATGGACCCAGAAGCGCGCGCCGCAGTCGAAAACGCCTGCAAGACCGGCGGCACCTCGATCCACTCGACCGGTTCCAGCCCCGGGTTCATCTCCGAGGCGCTGCCGATTGCCCTCGCCTCCATCCAGCGCCGGCTCGACTGCCTGACCATCAGCGAGTACGCCAACGTGTCCAGGCGCGACTCGCCCGACATGCTCTTCAACATCATGGGCTTCGGCGCGCCGCCGGAGCAGTTCGACAAGGCCCGGTTCGGCTACGGCGCGATCGCCTTCGGCCCGTCGCTGCGGGCGCTGGCCGAGGCGCTCGGCACCCCGCTCGATTCGGTCGAGTCAACCGGCGAGGTCGCCGTCGTCCCCGAGACGATCGAGATCGCGGCCGGCACCCTGCCCAAGGGCACCGTCGCCGCCCAGAAGATGATCGTCTCCGGTATCAGGAACGGCCGCACCCTGCTCCGCTTCGCCGCCAACTGGTACTGCAGCACCGTCCTGGACCCGGCCTGGGAGATGCGCGACACCGGCTGGCACGTCCTCGTCGAGGGCGACGCCCCCCTCGACGTCGACATCCGCTTCGACGTCCCGCTCGAGCGGATGGGCGACGCGTCACCAGGCCTGACCGCCAACCGCGCCGTCAACGCCGTCCGGGTTGTCTGCGCCGCGCCCGCAGGCATCCAGCCGACCGCCGCGCTGCCGCAGATCATCGCCAACCTCGGCTAGCGCGGCGACCCCCGTGAACGAATCCCACCTGCAGCTGCTAGCCAGCCCCCGCTGGGCCGCGATGCTCGAACGCGACCTCCTCCCGTGGGTCGAATCGGTGGCCGACCTGGGCGACGACGTGCTGGAGGTAGGGCCGGGTCCGGGCCTGACGACCGACCTGCTCCGCCAGCGCACGGCCCGGCTGACCGCCGTGGAGTTCGACCCGGCGCTGGCCGCCGCGCTGGCCGGCCGGCTGGCGGGTGGCAACGTCGCGGTGATCAACGGGGACGCGGCTCGCCTGGGATTCCCGGACGGCCGGTTCTCCGCCGCGGCGTGCTTCGCCGTCCTCCACCACGTGCCGGCGGCCGTCATCCAGGACCAGATCTTCGCCGAGCTATTCCGGGTCCTCCAGCCGGACGGGGCGCTGATCGCCAGCGATGCCTACGACAACGAGGGAACCCGACTGCATCACGTCGACGACGTGTTCGTTCCCCTCGACCCGCAGACCCTCCCCGACCGGCTCGGCGCGGCCGGGTTCACCGACATCGGGATCGAAAGGCCGAGTACGACCTGCGCTTCCACGCCCGCAAGCCGCTGTAAGCCAGCCCGGCTCTCTGCCAGGATGATCCTCGGCCGACGTGGCCGCCGGACCGAGCGCGAGGAGAGCCGATGACCGAGCCGACGCCCGACACACCCGACACACCTGACACGCCGGGCACGCCGGACCGGGAGCGCGAGGCGCTCCTCGAATGGCTGGTCGCCCAGCGCGGTCACGTGCTCGGCGTGCTCAGCGGCCTGTCCGAGGAGGACCTCCGGCGGCCGGTGCTGCCGTCGGGCTGGTCGTGCCTGGCCCTGGTGCGGCATCTCGCGATGGACGACGAGCGGTTCTGGTTCCGCGCCGTCGCGGCCGGGGAGCCGCTGAGCCTCGACGACGACACCGGCTGGCAGCCGTCGCCTGAGGAGCCCGCCGAGGCCGTGTTCGACCTGTACCGGCGGGAAATCGCGGCGTCCGACGCCGTGCTGGCCGGGCTCAGCCTGGACGCGCCGCCGGCCCGCTGGCCGGAGTACTTCGAGGACTGGCGGCTGCAGGACGTGCGCGAGATCATCCTGCACGTCATCACCGAGACCGCGACCCACGCGGGGCACCTCGACGCGGCCCGCGAGCTGCTCGACGGCCGCACCTGGATGGGCCCCGATGACACCCGCATCGCACGCGGCTGAGAGCCCGGCCGAGCGGTAAGTCGATGCCCGGCGCCTCGTGCTGGCCGGCCTCGCGCACCGCCTGCCGCAGGGCCTCGCGGAGCGCGCGGATGGCGGGCTGGCCGGCCGCGCCCGCGCGGACCCCGGTGGTGAGCCGGCGGTGCGGCCGGCCGGGGATGCGCTGAATGCGGGCGTCGGGGCGGGGCACGGCCGACAGCAGCATGCCCGGGATGACCGAGGCGGCGTGCCCCCGTTCCGCCAGCAGGACCTCGAACAGCAGGTCAGAGCCCGCGTAGCGGACGTCAGGCTCGAATCCCGCCTCCCGGCAGGCGTTGCGCGCCCACGCGCCAGGAGCGGTCGAAGGCGGGTCGAGAATCCACGGCACGCCCGCCAGGTCCGCCAGCCGGAACGGCTGGCCGGAGGCGGCGGTGGCGTCGACCGCGTGCGGGCCGTGCGACGGCAGCACGAGGAACAGCTCGTCCCGGGCCAGCAGCTGGGTGCTGGCGCCGGCCACCGGCGGCAGCGCGACCCCCGGGTACTCCTCGCCGAGCACGAGGTCGAACTCGTGCGCAAGCAGCCCCTCGAACGCCGGGATCGCCTGCTCGTGGGTGATCTCGAGCCGCAGACCGGGGTGCCGCTCGGCCAGCCGGGTCAGCACCGACGGGATCAGCGCGAACAGCACCGACTGGAACGAGGCGACCCGCAGCGTGCCCCGCACCTCGGTCGACGCCGCCCGCAGCTCCGCCTCCGCTTCCTCGAGCCGCTCCAGGATCGCCTCGGTGTGCGTGACCAGGATGCGCGCCAGCGGGGTGAGCCGGACGCCGCGCCCGACCGGCTCGAGCAGGGTCACCCCGGTCTCGGTCTCGAGCTGGCTGAGCTGCTGGGAGATCGCGGACGGGCTGTAGGACAGCGCCCGGGCGACGGCGGCCAGGGTGCCGCGCCGGTCCAGTTCGCGCAGCAGCCGCAGGCGGTAGACGTCGAGCATGAGCGGCCTCAGCCTCCCTATAAAGATTGATCAGTTCCACTTACCATTATTGACCGAAAACCATCGCTGGACGAACCAATCAGTCATCCGTGACTGTAGAGGCATGACCACCTCGGCCGCGCCCGCCGTCCCCACGCACTCCCCGACCACGCCCGGCCCGACCACGGCCGGGGGAGCAGCAAAACAGCGACCGGAGACCGCCGTCCTGCTGGTGCTCGGGTCGTGCACGTCGTTCCAGTTCGGCGCGGCCCTGGCGACGCACCTGTTCCCGGTCGCGGGCGCCGTCGGCGCGACCCTGCTGCGCCTCGGCCTCGCCGCGATCGTGCTCCTCGCCGTCACCCGCCCGAAGATGCGCGGCTGGACGAAGCCGCAGTGGCGGTCCGTCATCCTCTACGGGGTCAGCCTGGCCGGGATGAACGGGTTCTACTACGCCTCCCTCGCCCGGCTGCCGCTCAGCGCGGCGGTGACGATCCAGTTCCTCGGCCCGCTCACCCTGTCGGCCGCGCTGTCCCGCCGCTGGCGCGACGGCGGCTGGATCGTGCTCGCGCTGCTCGGCGTCCTCACCCTCGGCCTGGCCGACCGCCACGGCAGCGGCGGAGCCGGGCTCGACCCGGTCGGGGTTGTGTTCGCGCTGGTCTCGGCCGCGTTCTGGGCGCTGTACATCGTGGCGGGAAGCAAGGCGAGCGAGGCCGTCCCCGGCCGCAGCGGCGTGGCCGTCGCGATGACCGCGGGCGCGCTGGTCCTGCTGCCCTTCGGCGCGCTCGGCGCGTGGCACGTGGCCGGCCGGCCGGGCCCGATGCTGCTCGCGCTCGGCGTCGCGCTGCTGGCCTCGGTGGTGCCCTACACGCTCGAGTTCGCCGCGATGCGCCGCGCCCCCCGGCGGGTCTTCGGCATCCTGCTAAGCCTCGACCCCGCCCTCGCGACCCTGGCCGGCTGGCTGCTGCTCGGCCAGCACAGCTCCCCGGTCGCGGTCGCGGCGGTCGCCGTCGTCATCACCGCCAGCGTCGGCTCGACGCTGCTGGCCTCGAGGTAAAGAAAAAATTCCAATTCTTTTGCTCCGAACGGACCGTCGCGACTCTCCCTCGTCCATGACCGCGGCCATTCCTGCAGGCAAGGAGCTGCCCGTCTCCTCCGCCCGCCGGCGTGCCCGACCGGGTCCTACTGCGGCGCCATCGGCGGGCAGTCGGCCGGGTCGGTGACGACGCGGATCGCCGATCCCGCCAGGTACGCCGCCACGTCCTGCGCCATCGGCTCCCAGGCGGCGCGGAAGCCCTGCTCGGTGACGTAGCCGATGTGCGGGGTGACGACGACGTTGTCGAGCGACCGGAACGGGTGGCCGGCCGGCAGCGGCTCGCGGTCGAAGACGTCAAGGCCGGCCCCGGCCAGGCGTCCCGAGCGGAGCGCCTCGATGAGCGCGTCCTCCTCGACGATCGGTCCCCGGGAGACGTTCACCAAGATCGCGCCGTTCTTCATCTTCGCCAGGTCGCCGGCCCGCAGCGTGTTACGGGAGCGCTCGGAGAAGACCAGGAAGACCCCGAGGACATCCGACGACGACAGCAGCTCGTCCTTCGTCACCAGCCGCACGCCGAGCTCGGCGCACCGGTCCTCGCCCAGGTTCTGGCTCCACCCGATGACGTCCATCCCGAGCGCCTTCGCGACCGGGACCATCGCCCCGCCGAGACGGCCGAGGCCGAGCAGGCCGAGCTTCTTGCCCGCCAGCGGGACACCGAAGCCGGTCTGCCAGCCGCCGGCCCGGATGACCCGGTCTTCGATCCCGGTCCGCTTGGCGACCGCGAAGATGAGCGCCCACGCCATCTCCGACGGCGCGGGCAGGCCGCGCGAAGTCCCGTAGACCGAGCCGGGCGCCGGGGCGCCCGGACCGGTCTCGGCCGTGCCGCACAGCAGGATGCCCCGCTCGGTCCTGGCCTCGTGGTCGACCACGTTGCTGGTCCGGCCGTTGCAGACCAGCAGCTTCAGGTCGGGCAGGCCCTCGAGCACCGCCCGCGGGAAGCGCGCCCGCTGCTGGGTGATCACGACGACCTCGTAACCGGAGAGCTCGTCGACCAGCCGTTCCGGCGCGATCGCCTCGCGGTAGACGGTGACCTCGGCGTCCTCGGGCAGCCCCGACCAGTCGCCGTACTCCAGCGCGACGCCGATGTAGTCGTCGAGGATCGCGATCCTTCTCATGCCCCGGTGCTCCTCGCTCCTGCGCCCACGACCCGCGACCCGCGACCGCCCCGGAGCGTGGGATCCCCGGGCTCGCGGTCGCGTTCCAGTATCCCATCAGCCCCATCGGCGTTCCTGGCTGACCGCGCGGCCGTCACATCCCTACTATTTCGTCATGACGATCAGTGACGAGAAGTACGTCGCCTCGACGACCTACCGGGAGTCCGGGGCGGCGGTCCCGACCCAGACCTGGATCTGCGCGCTGGACGGATCCCGCGTCGGCTTCTGGACGTCGTCCGCCTCAGGGAAGTACAAGCGGCTGCGCGGCAACCCGAGGATCACGCTGGCGGCGGCCGACGCCCGCGGCCGGGTCAAGGCCGGAGCGCAGCCAGTGGACGGCACCGTCGAGCTGGTCACCTCCGGCGCCGGCGTCGTCATCACCGTCACCGGCGCCTAACCGCGAAGATCGACAAGGTATATGGCGTTTCCGGTGCTATAGCACCGGAAACGCCATATATTTCGAAAGGATGATCTTGCCGCAGGATGATCTTGCCGCACCGGTCACGAGCGTAGCCCGGACAGAGTGACGGCGACCAGACGACGGACCGCGGCCTTAGACGGCAAGGCGGCCGCGGCCCCCAGCGCATGCAGGCAATAGGCGGCCAGCTCGCCCGGAGCTACATCGTCACGGACGGCGCCGGCCGCCGCCGCGTCCGCCAGCAGGCCCTCGATGAGGCCTGCCAGGTGCCGGTGCGCGTGGCTCACGTGCTCGCCCCGGTGCAGGAGCGCGGACAGGTCGGTGCCGTGCGGCCGGCCGTGGTTCATGAGCGCGTAGGCCTGCAGCACGGCCGCCAGCCGCTGACCGGGGTCGGCCGTCTGATCCCGCACGTCGGCGAGCTGCGCCAGGTGACGGCCGACCTGGCGCTCGTGCCAGGCGAGAAGGACCGATTCGACGTCGGGGAAGTACTTGTACAGGGTCGCGCGGCCGATGCCGGCGTCGGCGGCGATCTTCGACATCGTGACCGAGGCCAGCCCGTGCTCGTCGACCAGCTTCGCGGTCGCGTCGATGGCCGCGTCGCGCACCGCCCGGCGATGCTCCTCGACCGTGTCGGTCCATAGCTTCGGCACGTCGTCATCTTATACGCCATGGCGCATTCGAGACAGAGTGTATTGTTCAAGGCATAGTGTCTCGATAAATCTACGAAATCCGTCCCGCATTCCGGGGACCCGCAGAGAGGAACCCCATGCCAGCCGCCGAAGCCCGCGTCCCGACCGAGAACGCGAGCCGCTACATCACCCGGCTCTGCCAGCACGCCGACAAGATGCGCAGCCACCTGGGCCACCGTCCGCGTATCCACGCCGGCGGCGGCGCTCCGCCCGAGATACTGCGGGCCGAGTCCTCGGACGACCGCGGGACGCTGGTCCTGAGCCGGGGCCAGTGCACCATGCAGGCAGCCGACGGCGTGCTGACGCTCCGGGCGGAGGCCGACGACCCCGACACCCTCGCCAGCATCCAGGAGCTGGTCGCCGCCCGACTGGAGAAGTTCGGACGCCGCGAGCGCCTGACCGTCGCCTGGCAGCCCGCCGGCTAACGACTCTGCCGGCGTCCGCAGCAGCAGGCTGCCCGGCTGGGCCGTGACCGTGAGCCGACGCGTCACCCCCATGACCTCGCCATCCAGCTCCCAGGGCTGCGCATGGGCCACCGTCACCTCGAGCTCGGTGAACTGGACACGGTAGACCCGACCGTGGGCGGGCCGCCGCAGCAGGATGTGCGCGGCGATCGCCAGCCACCCGATCACGCCCCGGGCGAGCAGCGCGATGGCATCGAGCGTGCCGTCGTCCGGCTCCGCCTCCGGCAGCAGCGGGAGGCCGGCTTGCAGCCGGCCCACGTTGCCGACCATCAGCGCGCTAACCCGCATCCGGCGAGGCCGGCCGCCATCGGCGCTGACGGTCACCCGCATGGGCCGGTCGCCCAGGTGCCGAACCGCCGAGATCACGTAGGCGAGCCAGCCGAGCCGCTTCTTGAGCGGTTCGCTGGTCCCGTTCAGCATGTGGGCGTCAAGGCCCAGGCCGGCCATCACGACGAACATCTTCCCGTTGACCCGGCCCACGTCGATCGCCCGCTGAACGCCGCCGAGCGAGACCTCGAGCGCCTCCTCCAAGCCCAGCGGGAGGCCGACATTGCGAGCCAGCAGGTTGCCGGTCCCCATCGGGATGATCGCCAAGCCGACCCCGGTTCCGGCGACGCCCTCCGCGCACGCGGCCACCGTCCCGTCGCCGCCGCAGGCGAGGACGAGATCGACCCCGGCCGCCACCGCCGACTTGGCCTGGCCCAGGCCGGGATCCTCCGGCGTCGTCTCCAGCCAGAGCGGCTCGTCCCAGCCGTGATCGCCCATGGCCTGGCGAACGGATTTGCGGAATGCCTCGTCGTCATCCAGCTTGGTCGGGTTCACCACGACTGCGGCCCGGCTCATCGGCTTCCGTCTCCCTGCAATCCGGCCGATCACCAGGTGCCCCAGGCCAGCGCCGGCGCGGTGAGCTCCGGCGGCGTCAGGAACGCCGGCGGCGCGGTCAGGTCGAGCGCGCCGAGCGGCGAGATCGCCGCCGCGTCCCGCCGGGTCAGCGCGGGCAGGTTCCACTTCTCCTCGACCAGCTTCAGCACCGAGGTGTGGTCGAACACGTCCGACAGCACGCAATCGGGCCGGGCGTAGGGCGACACGATCACCGCGGGCACCCGGAAGCCGTAGGTGTCGTAGGCGCCCGGGCCCGCCACGAGCTTCTCGGCGTGCCGGACGTAGCCGGGGAACAGCACCTTCAGCACAGTGCGAAGCATCGACTGGTGCGCGACCAGGCTGCGGCCGCGGATCTCGTCCGGCGGTACCGCCGGGGGCGGGGCGACGTGATCGTAGTAGCCCCCGGTTTCGTCGTAGGTCCAGATGAGCAGCGTGTCGGCCCAGCCCGGGCCGTGCATGAGGCGGTTGATCACCTCGGCCGCGAAGCTCTCGCCCTTCCTGACGTCCTGCGGGCTCTCCTCCGAGAAGGTGCGGAAGTCCGGGTCGACGATGCAGAACGAGGGGAGCCGGCCGGAGTCGGCATCGGCGAAGAACCGCTGGATGCTGCGGACATGGGCCATGTACCCGACCATCCCGAGCGGGTAGATCGCGGAGGTGAACTGGAGGTCGCGCTTGAACACGTCGCTGGTCTTCCTGAACGGCTGGCCGAGGGAGGTCAGATGGTGCCGGGTCCGGCGGCGGCGGTACCGCACGTAGCGCCGGAACTCGGACTGGTCGCCGCTGGCCGACCGGTAGTTCACCCAGGAGATCCCGTGCCGGGTCAGCAGGTCCATGATCGTGCCTGCCCGCGGCCGGTCAAGCACGTTGAAGGGCAGGTCGTCCATCAGGCCGTTGGCGGTCCCGGCGAGCAGGAAGCGGCGGTTGGGAAACGTCGGTCCCAGGCACGAGCTGAACCACCGGTCCGCCAGCGGGAAGGTCCGGGCCAGCGCATGGTAGAAGGGCAGATCCCGCTCGGTCCAGTAGCCCATGGCGGCGGCCTTGTTGCCGTCCGGCGCGGCCTGCTCGGTCGAGGTCACGAACCCGTTCATCTTGCCGCCGGCCCACTGGGAGTGGCTGGCGCTCCAGCTCTGGCACGGCACTCCTTCCTCCTGCACGGTGGAGGTCGCGCGATAGGCCCGGACCATGGCGCCCGCGGAATCAGGATTCTCCGCATCCGGCCTGCCGTCGTCGCCGAGCGGGAATCCCTCCCCGCGGCCGAGGGTGCCGAGGTAGTTGTCGAACGAGTGGTTCTCCATCATCAGCACCACGATGTGCTTGATCTGCGGCAGCAGGTCGGTGCCGACCGGGCGGTCGGGATCGGGCCGCTCGCCCGGACGGTGATGACGCGCCTGACGCTCGCGCCCGCGCAGTTGCCGGCGTTCGATCCGTTCCCAGGTGCTCGCGCTGGCCATCTCAGCTCCTAACTAATGGGCTGCGCGGTCGCCCGGCTTTCATCGGCGTCCCGATGCCGGGGGAGGCGCGGTAGCCGACCGCGGTCGAACGCGTTCTTGTTGGGGTCGATGATCCTCGTGGCGGCGGTCAGCCAGAGGGCGGCGAACAGCACGCTGGCGAGGATGTCAGTGGGGTGATGCTCGCCCCGGTACATGCGGGCGGTGGCGATCGCGACCGGCATCACGATCGCCGGGATCAGGAACAGGTAACGCCACCAGCCCCGCGCGTGCCCGATGACCAGGATCGCGATCGCGACGTAGAGGCACGCGGTCGCGGCCATGTGCCCGGACGGGAACGCGGAGGTGGGCAGGTTCGAGTCGAGCTGGGGGACGGCCGGGCGGGGCCGCTTGACGATGGCCGCGACGGTCAGGAAGGCGGCCAGTTCGCCGAACATGACCACCGCGAGGAAGATCACCGGCCGCCAGCGGCGGGTGACGGCCAGGAACACCACGCAGGCTATGACGCTGACGATGAGGATGTCCTGGGTGGCCCCGAGGTTGCTGACGTCCAGGCTCCAGCGGTTCAGCGTCGGCGTGCGATGGGCGAGGAACCAGCGGGGGATCGTTCGGTCGCCGAGCAGGTCGCCGTTCCCGTTGTGGGTGATCATGATCAGCTTGCCGATCCCGGTGAGGATGCCGACGATCAGCACCCATACCACCAGGACGCCGGCGGCGATACGGCCGTATCTTCGAGCGCGGTGATGATCCATGGTCTTCTCCGGTTCTGCTGGCAGTAGATCGGTGCGGGCCTCGGGTTCGAGACCCTCGGTCATCGGCTCGGCCGTCGACTCACCGGCGGCCTGGCGGGATAGTTCGAACGCGAAGGCGGTGACGCCCAGCCAGGTGATGCCGAGCGCCCACCCGCCCAGCACGTCAGAGACGAAGTGGACGCCGAGCAGGAGCCGGCTGGCGCCGATCGCGACGATCAGCGCGGCGATCACGACGGTGAACGCGCGGCGCCACTTCCCACGGGCGGCAGGGAGGAACACCAGGTACAGCGCTCCGTAGCAGACGATCGACCCGAGCGCGTGCCCGCTCGGGAAGCTGTTGCCGGTTCCGTACGAGATCGGATCGGCCACCACCGGGCGCAGCCGGCCGACCAGAGCCTTCAAGACCGGGTCGAGGGTCAGCGCGCCGGCGCCGGCGACCAGGAGGTAGATCGCGAGCCGCCACCGGCGCCGGATCGCCAGCACGGCGGCGGCTATCCCGGTCACCGTCCACAGCACGCCGCTGCTGCCGAGCCAGGTGACGGCCTTCACGACGCCGACCACGGCCGCGTGCCCGGCAATGAGGCTGTTCAGCCCGGTCGCGGCGCGATGATCAACGGACTCAAGCGGCGCCCATTGCAGCCGCACGAGAACGAGCAGGAGCGCGAATAGGAACGCCGCCGTTGTGACGATAGCGAGCGGCGCGAGAGGGCGCCGGGTGGCGGCGGCAGTTGACATGGGCGCCCAACTGCCCATGGCCGGCGAGTTCACACCTAATCCAGGAACGTCGCAAATAAACGGCAAGGCACTGAGTCACCGCCCATTGTCGGCTACCGCTCATTCGGCCGCCTATTAACGTTTATCGGCTTGGCCCAGAGGTAGTGACGGGTATGCACTCAACATCGGCGCCGAGCGCAATGCGCACGGCAAGGCGGGCTTCTGACAGCCCGGCGGCACACTTCCTGGCCCGCGCTGGCCTGACGGCCCGCGGCGTCATCTACATCCTCATCGGCCTGATCGCGGTGCTGGTCGCGCTGGGGCAGAGCAAGCGCGAGGCCGATCAGCTCGGCGCCCTGCAGCTGCTGGCGGGCAAGTCCTACGGGCTGGTCGCGCTCTGGCTGCTCGGCATCGGCTTCGCCGCCTACGCGCTGTGGCGGCTGAGCGAGGCCGCGTTCGGCGTCGCCGGCGAGGGACGAGGAGCCGGCCCCCGGCTTAAGTCACTGGGCCGGGCGATCGTCTACGCGTTCTTCTCCTACCTGACGTTCACCGTGATCAGTGGCACCTCCCATAGCCAGTCCAAGAAGCAGCAGGACGTCACCGCCACCGCCATGCGCCACCCGGACGGCCGGGTGCTGGTCGGCATCATCGGGGCGGCCATCGTCATCGTCGGCATCGTCCTGATCATGGAGGGGATCCGCAAGAAGTTCATGAAGTACCTGCAGACCGCGCGGATGAGCGCCAGGACGCGCAAGATCGTCAAGGCACTCGGCATGACCGGGACGATCGCCCGGGGAGTGGTCTTCGCCCTGACCGGCGTGGGCGTGATCGCCGCCGCTATTACGCACAAGGCGTCGGAGTCCGGCGGCATCGACAAGGCGCTGCTGACGCTGCGGAACCAGCCGTTCGGCGAGTTCCTGATGCTGCTGGCCGCGCTCGGCCTGCTGGTCTTCGGCGTCTACGGGCTGTGCGAGGCCCGCTGGCGAAAGGTCTGAGCGAATGGCTGACGTGGCCGTGGTGGCCCATGCAGGCAAGAGCCTCGGCGGCGGCCTGCCCGAGTTGCGGGAGATCCTGGCTCGGGAAGGAGTCACCGACCCGCTCTGGTACGAGGTGAACAAGAGCCGCCGCGCCCCCAAGTACGCCCGCCGGGCCGCCGCCAAGGGGGCCGACGTGCTGTTCGTCTGGGGCGGCGACGGCACCGTCCAGCGCTGCATTGACGCGGTGGCGGGGACCGACACGGCGGTGGCGATCCTGCCCGCGGGGACCGCGAACCTGCTGGCGTCGAACCTCGAGGTGCCGGGCGATCTCGCCGAGGCGGTGCGGGTCGGGCTGCACGGAGACCGGCGCCGGCTCGACACCGGATCGGTGAACGGCGAGCGCTTCATGGTGATGGCCGGGGCCGGCTTCGACGCGCGGATGATCTCCGACGCCGACGGAGGCACCAAGGACAAGCTGGGCCGCGCCGCCTACGTCGTCACCGGGATCAGGAACCTCGCGGCCCGCCGGGCGAAGGCGACCGTGAAGGTAGACGGCCAGCCGTTCTTCAGCGGCAAGGTCTCCTGCGTGCTGGCCGCGAACGTCGGCAAGATACTGGGCGGAGTCGAGGCGTTCCCGCAGGCGCAACCGGATGACGGGCGCCTCGAGCTCGGGGTGGTGACGGCCAGGAATCCGGTCCAGTGGGCCCGGACGTTCGGCCGGCTCACCCTCGGGCATCCGGACCAGTCCCCCTTCGTGCAGGTCACGACGGGGAAGAAGTTCAGCATCCGGTTCGACCGGAAGATCCGCTACGAGCTCGACGGCGGAGCACGCCCGGCTTCCAAGAAGCTGCGCATCAAGGTCCGTCCCGCCTCAGTCACGGTCTGCGTCCCGCCCCTGCCGCGCCAGTGAACGAGGCCGCCGCAGTCGAGGCGGGCCCGGAGGGCCCGGCCGTCGGCGCCTTCTTCGACCTGGACGGGACGCTGGTCGCCGGTTACACCGCCGCCGCCCAGACCAGGGACCGGCTGCGCCGTCGTGACCTCCGGGTCATCGAGTTCTTGACCATCGTTGAGCTCGCGGTGCAGTTCCGCCTCGGCCGGCGCGCGTTCGAGACCCTGATCGAAGGCAGCGCTCGCACCATTAAGGGGCGTCTGGCGCGAGACGTCGACGAGGCGGGAGAGCGTATCTTCCGGCGCACGGTGGCGGACCTGATCTACCCGGAGATGCGCGAGCTGGTCCGGGCTCACCAGCGCCGCCGCCACACCGTGGTGCTGAGCTCGTCCGCCCTGACCAATCAGGTGGCGCCGGTGGCGCGGTACCTCGGCATCGAGCACGTCGTGTGCAATCGGCTCGTCGCCGACCAGCAGGGGATACTGACTGGCGAGATCGAGCAGCCCGTGGTCTGGGGCCCCACCAAGGCGAGCGGCGTTCAGCAGTTCGCCGTCGATCATCACGTGGACCTGGAGTCGAGCTACTTCTACGCCGACGGCGACGAAGACCTCAGCCTCATGTACCTGGTCGGCCATCCCCGGCCGACCAACCCGGGACCCAAACTGACCAGGGTCGCCGTCCAGCGCGGCTGGCCTATCATGCGGTTCCGCAGCCGAGGCAGCAGTCCGCTCGGGCTGGCCCGGCGGCTGGCCAGCGCCAGCTCCCTCGGCCCGCTGGCCGCCGCCGCGCTGGGCGTCGGGCTGCTGCGGCGCAACAAGCGGGCCGGGGTCAACTTTCTTACCAGGTTCTGGCCCGGGACGGTCCTCGCGCTGAGCGGCGTCAAGCTGGACGTCTCGGGCGCGGAGCACCTGACCGAGCGGCGGCCCGCGGTCTTCCTGTTCAACCTCCGCACCGGCTTCGACGTGTTTCTCGTGGCCGCGCTGGTCAAGGACAACTGGACCGGGGTTGCCACGAAGGAGCTGGCGAGCAGTCACGTCTTTGGCCGACTCGGGAGACTGCTCGACGTCGCGTTCGTCGACCGCGAGGATCCGGGAACGGCTGCCGCTCCCGGTGGGACCCTCGCCACGGCCGCACGCAAAGGACTGTCGATCCTGATCGCCCCGGAGGGAACCCGGCTGGATACCCGCTCGGTGGGCCCGTTCAAGAGCAGGGCGTTCCTGATCGCGATGGCGGCCGGCCTGCCGATCGTTCCGATCGTGATCAGAAACTCCGAGTCGGTGGCGGGCCGCAGCGCGGCCGCTCTCAGCCCGGGCACGGTCGACATCGCGGTGCTGCCGCCCGTCAGCACCGCGGACTGGACACTCCGGAACCTGCGCGAACACATCGCCCAAATCCGGGCGGACTACGTGCAGACCCTCGCCGACTGGCCGCGGAGCACGCGGTGCTAACCGACGAAATCCGGGTCGTCCGCTGGATCGGCCGGCTGTTCGCCCTGTTCTCGCTGTTGCTGCTTCCGTGGACGGCCTACCTCGCCCGTTCGCTGCCGTCGCAGCAGGTGTCCACCCACTATGACGCCGCCTGGGCCGGCTTCGACGTGCTGCTGGCGCTGGCGCTGGCAGGCACCGCCTATTTCGCGCTCCGCCGGCCGGGCTACCTCGCCACGGCCGCCAGCGCGACGGCAACGCTGCTGGTCGTCGACGCCTGGTTCGACGTCCTGACCACACCGGGCGTGCAGCGGATCGAGTCCGTCCTGCTTGCCGCGCTGGTGGAACTGCCGCTGGCCGCCGTCTGCATCTGGCTGAGCTGGCACGCACAGGAACTGGAGGAGCGGCGGATCGTGCTGTCGATGCGCCGTCGGTCACGGTCTGCGTCCGGCCCACCTAGCCGGCGCCGGCCGAGGCCCTCGGCATAGCATGAGCGAATGGTCCGTTCGACAGCCGGCCAGGCGGAGGGCGCCCGGGCGACCCGGCTCCCGTCAGCCATCGAGGCGCGCGGCGTCCGGCACAACAACCTGCAGGACCTGGACGTCGACATCCCGCTCTGGTGCGTGGTGGCGGTGGCGGGCGTGTCCGGCTCGGGCAAGAGCTCGCTCGCGATTGGGACCCTGTACGCCGAGGGCATGCAGCGCTTCCTCGAGGGCCTGTCGACCTACAGCCGCCGCCGGCTGAGCCAGTCGCAGCGGCCGGACGCCGACCGCATCGACCACCTGCCCGCTGCCCTCGCGCTGCGGCAGCGACCGCCCGTCCCCGGCCTGCGCAGCACCGTCGGCACGATGAGCGAGGTGCTTAACGTGCTCCGGCTGATCATGTCCCGGCTGGGCACCCACATCTGCCCCAACGGCCACCCGGTCACGCCGAGCGTCTCCACCCAGGGCATGGAGATCACCTGCCCGGTCTGCGGCGCGCACTTCACCCACCCGGGGGCCGAGTCGTTCGCGTTCAACTCCTACGGCGCCTGCCCGGCCTGCAACGGGACCGGCCAGCGGTTCGAGGTGGACCAGACGACGCTGGTGCCGGACGAGGACAAGAGCATCGACGACGGCGCCGTGCTGCCGTGGAACTCCGGCGGCAGGCGGCTCTACCGGTACGCCGCCGGCCAGCTCGGGGTCCGGCTCGACGTCCCGTTCCGCGAGCTGACCAAAAAGGAACGCGACATCGTGTTCCACGGGCCGACGGCCGAGCGCGAGGTCACCTTGCGCGAGGGGACGCCCCGCTCGGTGACCCTGAACGTGCACTACCTGAACGCGGTGGCCGCGGTGGAAGAGGCGGCCGGCCGCGACAACGCGGTCAGCCGGAGCCGGGTGGAGAAGTTCCTGCGGGTGCAGACCTGCTCGGTCTGCCACGGCACCCGGCTGAACGCCGACGCGCTGCGCAGCACCCTCGACGGCCGCAACCTGGCCGAGATCAGCGCGCTGACGCTGGAGGCGCTGCGCGGCTTCGTCGAGCGGGTGCCCGGGCTGACCCCGAAGGACCTCGCCCGGGTGGCCGACGGCCTGGTGAAGGAGTGCCTACAGGTGCTCGACCCGCTGCTCCAGCTCGGCCTCGGCTACCTGCAGCTCGACCGGGCCGGGAGCACGCTGTCCACCGGCGAGCGGCAGCGCCTGGAGCTGACGTCGACCGTCCGCGCGAACACCACCGGCATGCTCTACGTGCTCGACGAGCCGTCGGTCGGCCTGCACCCGAGCAACATCGAGGGCCTCCGCTCGACCATCGAGCTGCTGGCCGACAACGGAAACTCGGTGGTGATGGTCGAGCACGAGATCGAGATCATCAACGCCGCCGACTGGATCATCGAGCTCGGCCCCGGGGCCGGCCGGGACGGCGGCCTCGTCATCGCCCAGGGCACGCCGCAGGATGTACGGGCGGACCCGAACTCGGTCATCGCCCCGTTCCTGGCCGGCCAGCCCGCCGTCCGCCGCGAACGCCGTCCGACCGACGCAGACGCGATAACCGTCGAGGTGTCAAACCTCTACAACCTGCACGACGTCCGCGCCGACTTCCCGCTCAACGCGATGACCGCGGTCGCCGGCCCGTCCGGCGCGGGCAAGACCGCCCTGGTCCTCGAGAGCCTGGTGCCCGCCGTCCGCGCCTTCCTGGCCGGCGGGAAGGTGCCCAAGCACGTCCGGCAGCTGGACGCCGACGGCATCCGCCAGCTGGCCGAGATCGACGCGACCCCGATCGGCCAGAACTCGCGGTCCACCCCGGCCACCTACTCGGGCGCGTTCGACGCGATCCGGCAGGCGTTCGCCGACACCCCGCTCGCCCGCGAGCGGGGCTGGAAGCCGGGGCACTTCTCCTTCAACACCAAGGCGGGCCAGTGCCCGGTGTGCGAGGGCCTCGGCTACATCGACATCGACGTGCAGTACCTGCCGGACATCCGCGAGGTCTGCCCGCGCTGTCACGGCAGCCGCTACCTCGACGAGGTCCTCGACGTCCGCCTCGACGAGCTGACCATCGCCGACGTGCTGACCATGACCGTCTGCGAGGCGGTCGAGCGCTTCGAGCAGCAGCCCGCCATCGTCCGGCCGCTGCGGCCGATCGACGACGTCGGCCTCGGGTACCTGCGGCTGGGCGAGGCGACGCCGTCCCTATCCGGCGGCGAGTCCCAGCGACTGCGCATCGCCTCGCGGCTGCGCAGCAGCCAGCGGGGCACCCTCTACCTCTTCGACGAGCCGTCGACCGGGCTGCACCCGCTCGACATCCGCACGCTCGTCGGCGTGTTCGACCGCCTGCTCGACGGCGGCGCCACCGTGGTCGTGATCGACCACGACCTCGACCTGCTCGCCGCCGCCGACCACCTCATCGACATGGGGCCGTCCGGCGGCCCCGCC
>DATCGA010000060.1:0-20082 GCA_036509215.1 Trebonia sp. | reverse complement strand
GCCCGGTCGCGTCCGGGCCGGCCGGCCGGCCGGCGCCGCGGCTCGCGGGCAGACGACGCGTCCGCCGCCAGCAGCTCCGCGTACAGCCGTTGCAGCTCGCTTCCCGGGTCCACCCCGAGCTCGTCGGCGATCGTCCGCCGGGCCAGGGCGTACGCCTCGAACGCCTCGGCCCGGCGGCCGGCCTCGTCGAGGGCGCGGATCAGCAGCGCCCACAGCCGCTCCCGCAGCGGATGGTCGCCCACCAGGCCGCGCAGCTCCGCCACCACCTGGGCCGCCCGATCGCAGCCGAGGTCCGCCTCGATGCGCAGCTCGGTCGCGTCGAGCCTGAGCTCGGTCGCCCGCTCGACGTGGGCGATGAGGGCCGGGGACGTGGGCACGTCGGCCAGCAGCGGCCCCCGCCACAGCCCGAGCGCCTCGCCCAGCAGCTCGGCGGCGCGGTCCGGCCGTCCGGCCGCCAGCTCGGTCCGTCCCTGGCCGACGAGCGCGTCGAACACCTGGGTGTCAACATCGCCCGGCGCGATCCGCAGCAGATAACCGGGCGCCCGGTGGACGAGGATCCGCCCCTCCGCGTCGCCGATGACCTCCTTGCGCAACCGGTGCACGTAGATGCTGACCATGTTGTTGGCCGTGATCGGCGGGTTCTCGCCCCACAGCTCGTAGATCAGGCTCTCGGTCGGCACGAGCTGGCCGGGCCGGACCAGCAGGCAGGCCAGCAGCGACCGCCACTTGGCGGCGCTGATCGCCGTCCAGCCGTCTGGGCCCTGCACCTCGAGGTGCCCGAGGATGCGGAAGCGCATCAGGCCGGCCCGTCCGAACGCACGCTCTCCTCCGCTTCGGGGTAAACGGCAAAGCCCGGCTGAGCGAAGCATCGCTAGCCGGGAATTAGGCGCCACGGGCGTAACTCCGGGCTGTCGCCCCCTACTTAATCACGACTTAAGCGCACCGTAAATCGGACACGGCACGATTGACGCGCTTGCATCGGGCTAAGTGCGGAGGGTAGCGAGTCGGACAAATTGGCTTAATCGCCGCTCAATCGCCGCCTGCGATGCTCATGTCAGCGCCAGCAAGCGGCGGGGGCCGGGCGGCACGTGGAAGCACGGGCCGCGCGACGCAAGACGGCACCAGAGCTGGTGGTCGGGACCGAGGGGTGGCCGGTCCCGACCATCGAAAAGCCCCGTCCCGCCAATCCGGGGAATGGCGGGACGGGGTTTTTTTAGCTCTGGCCGTCGAAGAGGCTGGTGACCGAGCCGTCGTTGAAGACCTCGTTGATCGCGCGGGCGAGCAGCGGGGCGATCGACAGCACGGTCAGCTTGTCGAACGTCTTCTCCTGCGGCACCGGCAGCGTGTTGGTGATGACCACCTCGCTGATCCGCGAGTTCTTCAGGATGTCGACCGCCGGACCGGACAGCACCCCGTGCGTCGCCGCCACGATCACCCGCTCGGCGCCCTGCTCGAACAGCGCGTCCGCCGCCTTCGCGATCGTCCCGCCGGTGTCGATCATGTCGTCCACCAGGATGCAGGTCCGGCCGACGACGTGCCCGACCACCTCGAACACCTTGACCTGGTTGGCGACCTCGGGGTCGCGCCGCTTGTGGATGATGGCGAGCGGCGTGCCCAGCCGGTCGGTCCAGCGCTCGCAGACCCGGACCCGGCCCGCGTCCGGCGCGACCACGGTCACGTTGCTCACGTTGAGCTTGCTCTCCAGGTACCCGGCCAGGATCGGCAGCGCGAACAGGTGGTCAACCGGCCCGTCGAAGAACCCCTGGATCTGCGCGGTGTGCAGGTCCACCGCCATCAGCCGGTCGGCGCCCGCGGTGGCGAACAGGTCGGCGATAAGCCGGGCCGAGATCGGCTCCCGGCCTGCGCTCTTCTTGTCCTGCCGGGCGTAGCCGAAGAACGGCATCACCACCGTGATCCGCTTGGCCGACGCCCGCTTGAGCGCGTCGACCATGATCAGCTGCTCCATGATCCAGCGGTTGATCGGGGCGGTGTGGCTCTGCAGCACGAAGGCGTCGCAGCCGCGCACCGACTCGAGGAACCGCACCATGATCTCGCCGTTGGCGAAGTCGTACAGCTTCGAGGGCGCGAGCTCGACCCCCATGCAGTCGGCGACCTCAGCCGCAAGCTCAGGGAAGGCCCGCCCGCCGAACAACATCATTTTCTTCTGGCTGGGCGCCGTCATACCGCTCACCTGCTACTGCTCTCCCTCACACCGCGCTGATAACCAAACAAGCGAAAACCTTCAAACCGGATCTTCCGAACGGACCTGTTTCGCTGCCTCCGCCGACCGCGTCTCCTCCCGGTTGCGGACCACCCAGCCGTCGGAATTGTGCTGCCGTCCGCGGGCCACGCCGAGGTCCCCGGCCGGCACGCCGTCGGTGATCGCCGAGCCCGCCGCCGTGTAGGCGCCGTCCCCGAGGGTGACCGGCGCCACCAGCACGGTGTTGCTGCCGACGAAGGCATGCTCGCCCACCGTGGTGTGGTTCTTGGCCACCCCGTTGTAGTTGGCGAAGATCGTGCCCGCCCCGATGTTGGCGCCGGCCCCGATGGTCGCGTCGCCCACGTAGCTGAGGTGCGGGACCTTCGCCCCCGGGCCGATCGAGGCCTTCTTCAGCTCCACGTAGGTGCCGATATGGGCGTCCTCGGCGATGCTGGCGCCCGGCCGCAGGTACGCGAACGGGCCCACCGTGACCCGGGCCCCGATCTCGGCCTGCCGGCAGACGGCGTGCAGCACGACGGCGTCCTCGCCGACGACCGTGTCCTCGAGGAGGCAGCCCGGCCCGATCCTGGCGCCCTCGCCGATCACGGTGGCCCCCTGGAGCTGGGTCTGCGGGCTGATCTCGGCGTCCTGGCCGATCGTGACCGTGACGTCGATCCAGGTCGACGCGGGGTCGATGATGCTGACCCCGGCCAGCATCCAGCCGTCGAGCACCCGGTCGTTGAGCGCTCGCCGTGCCTGCGACAGCTGGACCCGGTCGTTGACGCCGGCGATCTCGCCCGCGTCGGCCGCGAGCATGGTGCCGACCTGGTGGCCGTCGCCGCGCAGGATCGCCACCACGTCGGTGAGGTACTCCTGCTGCTGCTCGTTGTCGGTGGTCACCCGCTTGATCGCGTCCGCCAGCAGGGTCCCGTCGAAGGCGTAGCAGCCGGAGTTGTACTCGTCGATAGCCCGCTCCTCGGGCGTGGCATCGCGGTCCTCGACGATGCGCAGGAACGCCCCTTCGCCGTCCCTGACGATCCGGCCGTACCCGGCCGCGTCGCCCCGGGCGGTGAGCACGGTGACCGCGTTGCCCGCCCGGTGATGCCGGTCGACAAGCTCTCGCAGCGTCTCGCCGCGTAGCAGCGGCATGTCCCCGTAGCTCACCACGACGGTCCCGGGGACGGCGCCGATCGCCTCGGTGACCATCCGGACCGCGTGCCCGGTGCCGAGCTGCTGGTCCTGCCGCACGATCAGCGCCTGCGGCGTGACCGCGGCCACCTCCGCGCTTACCAGTTCCCTGCCGTGCCCGACGACCACCACCAGCCGGGCCGGTTTAAGCTCGTCGGCCGCCACCAGCGCGTGCCCGAGCAAGGTGCGGCCGCACAGCGTGTGCAGCACCTTGGGAGTACGGGACTTCATGCGCCTGCCCTCGCCCGCGGCGAGGATGACGACTGCGGCCGGGGAAGTCTCGCTCACAAAAAGCATCTCCTCGGATATCGCGCCGAATATCTGCCGGGGCCGTCATCCCCGCGAACCCCATTGCACGGAGCGACGGAGATTTTGTTTACTCGCTCCTCACCGGCAGGATACCTGCCCGTAGCCGGCGGGCAACGACCGGAGTGACGAGATGGAACTGCCCCGTGCCGGCGGTGCCGGCACGGGGCATAAGCCAGCGTGCGGGACGGCGTCTGCAGGACCCGCATCCAGCGCCGCGCTCGCGCCGCTCCGGACGTGCCTCAGGGGCAGGATGCCGCCCGCCCAGCTTGTTGAAATTTTAACCAGATATTCCCGGCTTGTCCGCCGCTTCCGATGTGCCCTGGGCCACGTCGGCGGGGGCGACGAGCTCGCTGGGCTCGAACCCGCCCTCGCCGGCGACCGCGGCGAGCTCGGACCCGAGCGCTTCCGGTGCGTCGGCGTTGCGCTCGCGCCGCCCGGTGAGCGCCGACGCGATCGCCGCGATCACGCTGGCCGCGATCGCGAACGCGAACGCGACCCCGAGGCCGTCGTGGAACGGCGCGCTGATCAGGTGCGGGAAGAAGTCACGGCCGGACAAGTAGGCGGCGTGGGCCGACGGCAGGGTCTTGAGCAGCGGTCCGAGCAGCTGCTGCATCGGGTTGTAGCCGAGGAACGCGGCGAACAGCACCCCGATCGGCGGCAGGTGCGCGATCAGGCTCGCGGACGCCGCCGGAACGCCCTGCGCGGTTAGCCCGCTGAACATGGTCGACGGCAGCTTGCTCGACAGGCCCGCCACCATCAGCGAGAAGAAGACGCCGATCGAGAGCACGAACGCGGAGTTCTGGAACGTCGCGATCATGCCGCCGGCCGCGCCGCGCTGGTTGGCCGGGACCGAGTTCATCAGCTCGGCCCGGTTCGGCGAGGCGAACAGCCCCGACCCGAAGCCGTTCAGCGCGATGATGAGCGCGAACTCCCAGTAGGGGAAGTTGACCGGGACGAAGATCAGGACAAGGAACGTCAGCGCGGTCAGCACGGCGCCGCCGACGGTGAACGCCTTCGGGCCGAACTTGTCGGAGAGCACGCCGGACAGCGGCGCCGAGAGCAGGAACCCGATCGTCAGCGGCACCAGGTAGATGCCCGCCCAGAGCGGGGTCTGGCTGTAGCTGTAGCCGTGCAGCGGCAGCCAGATGCCCTGCAGCCAGATGATCAGCATGAACTGCAAGCCGCCGCGGCCCATCGAGAGCATCAGGTTGGCGAGGTTGCCGTACGCGAACGCCCGAATCTTGAACAGCGAGATCTTGAACAACGGCTCGTCGACCTTGGTCTCGACGAACACGAAGATGATCAGCACCGCGAGGCCGCCGAACAGCATCGCCAGGACCATCGGGCTGGTCCAGCCCATCGGGTGGCCGCCGTAGGGCTGCAGGCCGTAGGTGATGCCGACCAGGATCGAGATCAGGCCGCCGGCGAACAGGACGTTGCCCCACCAGTCCATCTTGGCGTGCTTGCGGATGCCGATGTCGTGCAGCATGAAGTACGCCCAGACGGTGCCGAACGCGCCGATCGGGGCCGACACGAGGAAGATCAGGTGCCAGTTGACCGGGCCGAGCAGGCCGCCCAGGATCAGGCCGAGGAACGACCCGCCGATGGCGGCGATCGAGTTCAGGCCGAGGGCGGTGCCGCGCTGGTTGACCGGGAACGCGTCGGTCAAGATGGCGGCCGAGTTGGCGAACAGGAACGCGCCGCCGATGCCCTGCACGACCCGCCAGATGATCAGCCAGAGCGCCCCCGCGACGCCGTGCTGCCAGGTGACGGTCAGGAAGATTGACGCGACGGAGAAGATCGCGAAGCCCAGGTTGTACATCCGGACCCGGCCGAACATGTCGCCCAGCCGGCCGAACGAGACCACCAGGACCGCGGAAACGACCAGGAACCCCATGAACATCCACAGCAGGTAGCTGGTGTTGCCGGCGCCCAGCGGGTTGAGACCGATGCCGTGGAAGATGTCAGGCAGCGCGATCAGCACGATCGACTGGTTGATAGTGACCATCAGGACGCCGAGCGTCGTGTTGGACAGCGCGATCCACTTGTAGTTAGGCCCGAGCGCACGACCGGGGTTCGCGGGCGAGCCCGCCTCGGAAAGAGCCGTCACGGTGGGAGGTGCCCCTAGCTAGTCAGGAAGTCTTAGGTACTTGCATTATCCAAACTAACCTTAACTCACATCGCCCTGGCCTGCTCGTCCGGACTTGGCGCCGGCGCCCGGCCGGCCGGGCGCCGGGCCCGGCCGCTACGGGGCGGTCGCCGTCGCCAGCACGCGGCGGAGCGCGGTGGCATTCGCCAGCGAGCGGACTCCCTCGCCGTGGAAGGAGCGCAGGGCGGGGTCCGCCGACGGGTCGAGCGCGACCGCCTCCCGCCACATGGCGTGCTCGAGCGCCAGCCAGTCCGGGCGGTCCACGACCTCGACGTCGATGAAGCCCGCGGCGCGCAGGCCCGCGTCGAGGTCGACCCGCTGCATCCGCTCGGGAAGGCGCTCGTCCCCCGCCAGGACGGGCTCCCAGCTGGTCAGCGCCGCCCGGCCGCCGGGGACGAGGACCCGCCGGAGCTCACGGTAGGCGTCAGCGGGCTGCTCGGGGAACTGGATGGAGTCGGTGCACAGGACCGCGTTGACGCTGCCGTCCGGCAACCCGCTCGCGGTGAGCTCGCCGGTCCTGAACTCCGCGTCGCGATCGAGCCGCCCGGCCTGATCGGCCGCCTGCCGGACCGCCTCGGCGGAGAAGTCGACGCCGATCAGCCTGGCGCCGGCCCTGGCCGCGATCTCCAGTCCGTACCAGCCCCGGCCGCAGGCAAGGTCGAGCAGGACGCCACCCGGCTTCAGCCGCAGCCCGTCGGCGATCTCGTCGATCGCCGACCCGGGCACGCTGCCGGCGATCGCATCCGGCGGGAGGCCCAGGTTCCTGTTCATGATCTCGGCGACCTGCGGCGTGGCCGACTTGTCGGCGTACCACCCGTCGAAGTACTCAGCGGTTCGGGGCTTCGGTGTCATGTCCCTATTGCACCAGACCCGACGAACGGCGACATAACGGGCCAGACTCTCTGGCCGGCGGGCGGGTTACGACGCCATGGCGCGGGCGATGATGTCGGCGGCGGGCGCGCCGGCCGGGAGCGTCCCGTAGGCGCGGCCCCGGTCGCCCGCCAGCCGGGTGGCGGCGAACGCGTCCGCCACCGCCGGGTGGCCGTGGCGGACCAGCAGGGCGCCCTGCAAGACGACCGCCATCGACTCGGCCAGCCGGCGGGCGGTGGCCTCGGCCGGGTCGGCGACGTCCTTGCGGAGCCGGGCGACCGCCTCGTCGAGGCGGCGGTCCGCTCCGGCCGAGGCGTCGAGTTCCGCGAAGAACGCCTCCGCCGCCTGCGGCTCCCTGGTCAGGGCGCGGATCGCGTCGAGCGCCGCCACGTTGCCCGAGCCCTCCCAGATCGACTGCAGCGGCGCCTCCCGGTAGAGGCGCGGCATCCCGGATTCCTCCACGTAGCCGTTGCCGCCAAGGCATTCCAGGGCCTCGGCGGCGTGTCCGGGGGCCTGCTTGCAGACGTGGTACTTGGTGACCGCGAGGGCCAGGCGGCGGAACGCGGCCTCCTGCTGGTCGCCCCGGGCCGCCCGGTCGGTGGCGCCCGCCAGCCGCAGGGCGACGACGGTGGCCGCCTCCGACTCGATCGCCAGGTCGGCGAGAACGTTCGCCATCAGCGGCTGGCCGATCAGCGCGTGGCCGAACGCGCTGCGGTGGGCGGCGTGATGGGTCGCCTGGATCACGCCGACCCGCATCCCGGTCGCGGCGGCGAGGACGCAGTCCAGGCGGGTCGAGTTGACCATGTCGAGGATGGTGCGGATGCCACGGCCCGCCTCGCCGACGAGCCACGCGGTCGCGTTCTCGTACTCGACCTCGGCCGAGGCGTTGGATCGGTTGCCGAGCTTGTCCTTCAGCCGCATCAGCCGCATCCCGTTGCGGGTGCCGTCGGGCAGGACGCGGGGCAGCAGGAAGCAGGACAGGCCCGCGCCCGGCACCTGGGCGAGGACCATGAACAGGTCGTTCATCGGCGCCGAGGTGAACCACTTGTGGCCGGTGACGCGGTAGGTGCCATCGTCGGTCGGGATTGCCGTGGTGGTGTTGGCGCGGACGTCGGAACCGCCCTGCTTCTCGGTCATCGACATGCCCGACAGCAGGCCGCTCTTCTGGTCCGGCGGGCGCAGGCCGGGGTCGTACTCCCGCGCGGCCAGCAGCGGCTCGAACCGGCGAGCCAGGTCGGGGGCGTGCCGGAGGGCGGGCACGATCGAGTAGGTCATCGACACCGGGCAGCCGTGCCCGGCGTCGGTCTGGCCCCAGACGTAGAAGGCGGCCGCCCGGGCGACGTGCGCACCCGGCCGGTCGTCCCGCCACGGAGCGGCGTGCAGCCCGCTGGCCACCGCGACCCGCATCAGCTCGTGCCAGGCCGGGTGGAACTCCACCTCGTCGACGCGATGGCCGTAGCGGTCATGGGTCCGCAGCCGCGGCGGGTTCTCGTTCGCCAGCCGCCCGTTCTCCTGGGCCTGCTCGCCGCCGGCCAGCCGCCCCAGCCGGCGGACCTCCTCCTGCGCCCAGCCGGCCCCCTCGCGGTGCAGCGCGCTGAGCAGTGCTGGATCCTCTGAGGCGTCGTAGCCAACCAGCGGCAGCGGCTGGTTGGTCACCTCGTGCGTGGCAGCCATACGGCCAGCATGCCAGCGGTCGGCCGGCAAAATCCAGGGCCACCGTCGTAGGCTGGCAGCCGCATCAACCGCCGTCATCGCGAGAGGAGCCCGCGCATGAACGTCAGCAGATTCGGCGTGACCGAACTGGACGAGCTGCCGGAGGACCTGAGGGAGCGAGTCGGCCTGATCGCCGAGAAGTCCGGCTTCGTCCCCAACGTCTTCCGGGCCCTCGGCCACCGGCCCGCCGAGCTCCGCGCGTTCCTCGACCAGCACGACGCGCTGATGGACCGCTCCGACGGCCTCAGCAAGGCCGAGCGGGAGCTGGTCGTGGTGGCCACGTCGGGGGCGAACCACTGCGGCTACTGCGTGGTGGCGCACGGCGCCCTGCTGCGGATCCGGTCCAAGAACCCGGAGCTGGCCGATCAGGTGGCGATCAATCCGTGGGAGGCCGAGCTGCCCGAGCGCTGGCGGGCGATCGTCGACCTGGCCCTGGCGCTGACCCGCGCCCCCGAGCGCTTCGGCGAGCGGGAGCTGGCCGCGGCCCGCGCGGCCGGCCTGACCGAGGACGAGATCTGGGACGTCGGCGCGATCACGGCGTTCTTCGCCATGTCGAACCGCCTCGCTCACCTGTGCGCGCTCATGCCGAACGCCGAGTTCTCCACCATGGGCCGCTGACCGCGCTGACGGTCGGGCCCCACCGCACTGCCCGATTCATGACTTTCATCACAGAAATGCATATAACGGGCATCTGAGATGGGTACGTCTCGGGTGCCCCGCCCCGGGTGGCTCCGCGCGATTCCTTGCTGCCCGAGGAGGACTCTTGATCACGGCCAGCCGAGCGACCGATCTACCGCAAGCCCCGGCCACGATCGCCGATGAGCAGATCGGGCTGAACGGCGTCATCGCGGTCCGGCTGACCCGATCGGTGGGCTCGATGCCAGCGCTTTACGCGGTGCTTGTCATCGTGGGCGGGTGGATGGTGCTGGCGGCCTGGGGGCCGCTGCACCGGCTCGATCCCTATCCATTCCGCTTCCTGCTCTTCCTCGACAACGTCGTGCAGCTCGTCCTTTGCCTGGTGATCCTGGTCGGCCAGCGCGTTCTCGGGGTGGCGGCCGACCACCGGGCGGTGCAGACCTACGAGAACGCCGAGGCGATCTTCGAGCAGGTAGTGGACCTGCAGGGACATCTCGACCGGCACGATCGGGCGCTCAGCCGGGGAGTCAGCCTGCTGGAGTGGAGCCCGCATCCCTGGATCGAGCGGCACCGGGTGCAGCCGCCGCCCCAGGCCATCGACCAGGCGGTCACCGTCAACGGGCGGATCGCCGCCCGGCTGACGCAGCGGCTTGGCACCATGGGCGCCTTCTACCTGGCGGCGGGGACCCAGGTCGCCTGGATCGTGCTGGCGGCGGCGCACGTCCAGCGGTTCGACCCTTACCCGTTCGCCTTCATGTCGTTCCTGTCCACGCTGGCCCAGCTCATCTTCATGATCGTGATCATGGTCGGTCAGGACGTGCTCGGACGGGCGGCCGACCGCCGCTCCGAGCAGACCTTCCTCGACGCCAAGGCCATCCTCCACGAATGCAGGCGGATGAAGGCCAGGCTCACCACCCAGGACCGTATCCTCGCCAGCCTCACCAGCTACGTTGCCGTCCAGGTGACCGAGCACCTGGCGCGGGCCATCCACGACGACTACAGCGCCATCCGCGAATCGGGCGCGGCCGCCGCCTCGGCCGCCGGCCGGGTCCCGGCCGGCGCCGCCTCGCTCGGCCCCTGGGACGAGCTGCCCGAGGAGTTCAGGGAGTCCAACCGCGCTCAGGCGCGGCAGATCGGCGAGAAGCTGGCCGTCATCGGCTGCCTGATGGTGCCGGCCTTCGATCCGACCCTCGATTTCGCCTTCGACGACAGCGAACTGCAACTGCTGGCCCGGCTTGAGCACGAGCGCTGGATGGCGGAGCGCACCGCCCAGGGATTCGAGCCCGGGCCCGCCCGGCACGGCCGGGTGCGCCCCGACCTGGTGCCCTGGGAACGGCTGTCGGACGAGGCCCAGGCGATGAACATCCAGGCGGTGCGCCGCATCCCGGACATGCTGACCCGGGTCGGCTTCCAGGTGCTGAGGAACGGCACCGCCTAGTGGTCAGAAGTTGCCGCGGCGCTCCTGCTCGCGCTCGATCGCCTCGAAGAGCGCCTGGAAGTTCCCCTTGCCGAAGCCGAGAGAACCGTGCCGCTCGATGAGCTCGAAGAACACGGTGGGCCGGTCCCCGGTCGGCTTGGTGAAGATCTGCAGCAGGTAGCCGTCCTCGTCGCGGTCGACCAGGATGCCCCGCTTCTGCAGCTCCTCGATCGGAGCCCGCACCTGGCCGATCCGGGCGCGCAGCTCCGGGTCCTCGTAGTAGGAGTCCGGGGTCGACAGGAACTCGACGCCCTCGGCGACCATGGCGTCGACCGAGGCGATGATGTCGCCGGTGGCGACGGCCACGTGCTGCGCGCCGGGACCGCCGTAGAACTCGAGGTACTCGTCGATCTGCGACTTCTTCTTGCCGACGGCCGGCTCGTTGAGCGGGAACTTCACCCGGTGGTTGCCGTTCGACACCACCTTGCTCATCAGCGCGGAGTAGTTGGTGGCGATGTCGTCCCCGATGAACTCGGCCAGGTTGGTGAACCCCATGACCCGGTTGTAGAAGTCGACCCACTGGTCCATCGCCCCGAGCTCGACGTTGCCGACCACGTGGTCGATGGCCTGGAAGATCCGCCGCGGCGAGTCGGCCCGGCGGATGCGGGTGGATGCCCTCTCCACGTAGCCGGGAAGGTAGGGGCCGTCGTAACGGGACCGGTCGACCAGCGTGTGCACGGTGTCGCCGTAGGCGGCGATCGTCGCCAGCCGGACCGTGCCGTGGGAGTCGCTGACGTCGTGGGGCTGCTCGAGCACGATGGCGCCCTGGGCGGACGCGTGGGCGACGCAGCGGTCGACGTCGGGCACCGCCAGCGCGATGTCGACGATGCCGTCGCCGTGGGCCCGGTGATGGTCGGCCAGCTTGCTGGCCGGGTCGTAGGCGCCCTTGATGACGAAGCGCGCCGCGCCGGACCTCAGCACGTAGGCGTGGTGGTCTCGGTTCCCGGTCTCGGGACCGGAGTAGGCGACCAGCTCCATGCCGAAGGCGGACTGCAGGAAGTGGACGGTCTGGACGGCGTTGCCCACGATCCAGACCAGGGCGTCCCAGCCCGACACCGGGAACGGGTCGGCCGACGGGTCGTACTCGACCAGGCCGACCAGCTGCTTGAGCTCATCGAGGCCAAGCCCGGCCAGACGTTCGTTGTCGTTCAGCAGCGTGTTGGCATCCATCGTCGCTCCCCTGCTCGTTCGGCCTGCCCTGCGGCGAGTAGATCAAAATGGATCGAAGATACGCAACCAGCCCATCATCTGATGCGCTAAGTGCCAATCTCGGCCACTGATACTGTCTCTTAAGTAGGCAGAGAGCATAGCTGGCTAGATTTTCGGAGGCGGACGACGAGATGGCTCCCCGACCGGTCCTTGACGCGCTCGACCTGGCCCTGCTGACCGCCCTGCGCGAGCGGCCGCACACCGGCGCGCTCGAGCTGTCGCGGATCCTCGGCGTCGCGCGGGCGACCGTCTCGGCCCGGATCGAGCGGCTCGAGAGCGACGGGATCGTGACCGGCTACGGGCCGGATATCGACGTCGCCGCGGCCGGCTTCGGCATCCAGGCCTTCGTCACCCTCGAGATCGCCCAGGGGGCGATCGAGGCGGTTCAGCGTGATCTCGAGGCGATACCCGGCGTGATCGAGGCGCACACCATAACCGGCAGCGGCGACGTGCTGTGCCGGATAGCCGCCAGCTCCCACGACGGACTGCAGCAGGCGCTGGTGGAGCTCAACCGCTCGAAGGTCGTGGTCCGGTCCACCAGCGTCATCGCGCTGACCGAGGTTGTCCGGTGGCGGACGATGCCGCTGCTCGCGTCGGCCGCGCACCCCAGCGCCGGCCGGTCATCCATGACCCGGCCGACGTGACGCGACCACCGCGGTCGCGGCGGCGACGACGGCGCCTGCGCCGAGGGTGAGGCCGGCCAGCGAGCCCGCCGAGTTCAGCGGCTGCCTGGTGAACAGGCCCCAGATCTGGTCACGGAAGGCGAGCGCGAGCAGGACCGCGACGGTTCCGCCCACCACCGCGCGCTCGACCGCCCGCTGCCCGGGGGAACGCGCAGGCCGCGCGACGAACCCGGCGACGGCATTGCCGACCAGGCAGCAGCTGAGATCCGCGGCCGTGATGACGAGAATCGCCCACGAGATCAGCACCGGATCCCGCCACTGCTCGCCGATGATCATCCCGCTGACCTCCAGCGCGCCGGCCAGCGCGCTCAACGCCGCGAACACGCTCACCGCATGCAGCCGCACCCACGCCGCGCAGTCCCGGTTCGCGCATCGCCGTATCCCCGGCACCCGCGCGGCCAGCAGGAACAGGTCGCCGAGCCAGTCATAGCGCCACCCCTCGGCCGGCGGCGACCGGAATGCCCGCACCAGCAACGCGGCCAGCAGGACCGTGAGCGCAGACACCACAGCGAGCGCCGCGATCAGCAGCACGGTCATCCAGTTCCAGGACGCCCGATGCGCGCCGACCGCCACCGCGGCCCACTCAGCGCCCGCCGTCAGCGCCATCATGGCCGCCAGCACCGCGACCGCGCGAATCAACTGCTGCGCTCGATCCGACTGCCCGGCCGCCCGCCACAGGAGAAGGCGCAGCGCGATCAAGACCGCGAGGACCGGGACGGTGAACTGCGTCAGCGAGACGGCGGTGTCATAGGGGTCGCCCTGCCACGGGCTCACTGCGCGGACCGGCTTGTCCTGGGTCGCCAGCACCGTGCACCACTCGAACACGGCTGCCGTGACGAGGCCAAGGACGATGACAGATCGCGCTCGCGGGGCGCGCTCCCCGGCGATGAACTCTTCCATGGGCCAGATAGTACACGACACGTACTACGTGGTGTGTACTACGCGACCTGTAAGGTCGTGTCGCATACTATGTGTCGCGTACCATGTGTCGTCCCGAGAGGGGGAGCCGTGCACAGCAACGACGCTCAGCTCCTGGTGCTGACGGCCCTTGCCGACGGCGAGAAGCACGGCTACGCCATCAACACCGCCATCAAGGAGCTGACCGGCGCCCGGCTCGGCCCGGGCAGCCTGTACGGGGCGCTCGCCCGGCTGGAAGCAAGGCGACTGATCGAATCGGCGGCCGAGCCGGCCGGCCAGAAGGACCGGCAGCGCATCGTCCGGATCACGGCGGCCGGCCGGGAGGCGCTTCGCGCCGAGCTCGAGCAGATGACCCATGTCGCCCAGGTGGGACTGCGGGCCTTGCGGCAGGCGCCGGCGTGAACACCACCGCGCTCCTCGTCGCCCTGTACCCTCCGCCGGTCCGCGAGCGCTGGGGAGACGACCTGAGCCGGGAGATCGCGTCGGGCGGCCCCCGCTCCTGGCCCGACACGATCGTCGGCGCCGTCTGGTTGTGGACGCGCCCGAGCGACTGGCCGGAGCGCGCCCCGGGCCAGACTCGCCGCCTCGTTCTCGTGGAGCTGGCCGCGGCCGCGACGTTCGTCGCCCTGCTCCTGCGCGCGGCGGGACAGCCCACCGCCCGGTTCACGGTCAGCTTCGACCATCCGGTCACGAGCGCGTGGGCGGCGGTCATTGTCGCCGGGTTCCTGCTGGCCGCTCCGCTTCCGCCGCGCTGGGCGGCGGTCCGACGTCTGCCGGCCGTTTTCCTGCGGACGCTGGCCGCCCCCGCGGCCGCCTTCACCGCCATGTACCTGCTGGCGCACAGCGGCCTGAGCGCCCATCCGGCGGACGTCGGCCGATACCTGGCGCCCTGCTACTACTGGGCGACGCTGGCCTTCATCGGCCTCCGGCTATGCAGACTTGCCCGCCGGGTCTTCGCGCTGGTGGCGCCGCCGAGCACACCCCGGCTGAGCCTCGCCACGCTCCTCGTGGCGATAGGGCTGGCCTTGGCGGCAGCCCAGAACCTGGCCAGCGAACCCGCGTCGTCGGGTAGGGCCGCGTTGTCAGTCGGGCTGGGAGGCATCGCCATCGCGGCGCTCGCCACGAGCCGCGACCTGCGGCGAGTAGCACGGCAGGACGGGGGAGGCTGAACGTCGTGGCTCAGGCGATGATCATCCAGGGGTGCTCAACCAGGCTGGTCAGCGTCTGCAGGAACTTCGCGGCCAGAGCGCCGTCGATCACCCGGTGGTCGACCGACAGGGTGTACCTGAGCCGGTAGCGCGGCTCCAGGCCGTCCCCGACCACGGTCGGCTCGCGGGTGGCCGCGCCGACGGCCAGGATCGCCGACTCGGGCGGGTTGATGATGGCGGTGAAATGCTCCACCCCGAACATCCCGAGGTTGCTGATCGTGAACGTCCCCCCGCTCGTCTGGGCCGGGGTCAGCTTGCGCTCGGACGCGAGGGCGACCATCTCCTTGGCCTCCGCCCCGAGCTGGGTGACGGTCTTCGCGTCGGCGTCCCTGATGACGGGCACGATCAGGCCGCTTTCGGCCGCCACGGCGACGCCGATGTTGATCCGGTCGTGAATCAGCGTCACGCTGCTTTCGTCGCCGCCGTAGGAGACGTTGACGTCGGGATGCTCGCGCAGCGCCAGCGCGCACGCCCTGATCAGCAGGTCGTTGACGCTGATCTTGGCCCGCCCGGCCTCGGTTAGCTGCGCGTTCAGCGTCGCTCGCAGGTCCATCAGGGCCTGCGCGTCGGCGACCGCGGTCACGTAGAAGTGCGGGATGTCCCGGGCGCTGGCGGACAGGCGACGGGCGATCACCCGGCGGACCTGGCTGACCGGCACGCTCCGCGTCCCGCGCACGTCGTCTGCCTCGGGTGCGGCGGGGACGGCGGCGGCGTCGGACGGCGCGGCCGGCTCCGCGGGCACTGTCACAGCGGGAGCAGCGGCAGCGGGAGCAGCGGCAGCGGGAGCAGCGGCCGTAGTCGCGGCCGGCGCCGGGGTGCCGCCGACCAGCAGGTCGGCGATGTCGGCCCGGATGATGCGACCGCCCGGCCCGCTGCCGGTGACGTGCGACAGGTCGAGGTGGTTCTCCCGCACCAGCTTCCGCACCAGGGGTGACGCGATCTGGCGGCTGCTGCCGTTGGCATCGCCGTTCGCGCCACCGCTCGGCTGGGCGGAAGCGGGGCCTGCGGGCGCCGGCGTCACGGTGGAGGGGCCACCGTTCCTGACCAGAGCCGGCTGCGTCCGTTCGACAAGAGCGGTTGTCGCGGAACCGGCCGGGACGGATGCCGCGGGACCGCTGGCACCGTCGTCGAGCAGGGCGATCGGGGCGCCGATGTCGGCGTTGCTGCCCTCGGCCACCAGGATCTCGGCCAGCGTGCCGGCCTGGTAGGCCTCGTACTCCATGACCGCCTTGTCGGTCTCGATCTCGACCAGGACGTCGCCGATGGCGACCGTGTCGCCCGGCTGCTTGCGCCAGGTCGAGATCGCGCCCTCCTCCATCGTGTCCGACAGGCGCGGCATCTTGATCTCAATCACGACTGCGGGACTCCTAGCGCGAGCGGCGCGGTGCGGTGGCCGACGGCGGCGAGGGTCTGGCGGATGGCGGCGGTCACGTCATCGCGCGAGGGCAGCGCCGCCGTCTCCAGCGTCTTCGAGTAGGGCATCGGCACCTCGGCCATCGCGACCCGGCGGACCGGCGCGTCCAGGTAGTCGAAGGCGCCGTCGGAGATGGAGGCCGCCACCTCCGCGCCGATCCCGTAGGTCAGCCAGTCGTCTTCTAGGACAACGGCGGCGTGCGTCTTCCTGACCGAGGAGACGATCGTCTCCCGGTCGAGCGGGCGCAGGCTGCGCAGGTCCACGACCTCGATGTCGAGTCCGTCGGACTCCGCCAGGGACGCGGCGACCTCGGCCGCGACGTGCGCCATGCGCGAGTAGCCGATCAGCGTCAGGTCCTTGCCCGGGCGGGTCACCAGGGCGCGGCCGATCTCGGCCGGCACGTCGGCGTCGGGGACCTCGCCCTTGGTGTTGTAGAGCGCGAGGTTCTCCAGGAACAGCACCGGGTCGTCGTCGCGGATCGCCGCCAGCATCAGCGCCTTGGCGTCGGCCGGGGTGGACGGGGCCACCACCTTCATGCCGGGGACGAAGGCGTAGAACAGCTCGATGTTCTGCGAGTGCGTGGCTCCGAGCTGCTGGCCGCCGCCGCCCGGGGTGCGGATGACGAGCGGCACGCTCGCCTGCCCGCCGAACATGCCGTAGATCTTGGCCGCGTGGTTGATGATCTGGTCGAGCGCCAGCATGGAGAAGTTGATCGTCATCATCTCGATGACCGGGCGCAGGCCGAGCATCGCGGCGCCGATCGCGGCGCCGGCGAAGCCCTCCTCGGCGATCGGGGTGTCTCGCACCCGCTTCTCGCCGAACTCCTTCAGCAGGCCGGCGGTGATCTTGTAGGAGCCCTCGAAGACGCCGATCTCCTCGCCCATCAGGAAGACGTTGTCGTCCCTGAGCATCTCCGAGCGCAGCGTGTCGTGCAGGGCCTGTCGGTAGCTCATGATCGTCATGCGCTGGCTCCAATACCGGCGACGGGAGCGGGCAGCGGCTCGAACAGGGGGTCGCCCGGCAGCCGCCGCGAGTCGTTCGGCACCGGCGTCGCGTAGGTGTAGTCGAACAGCGTGGAAACGTCCGGGCTCGGGCTGCTGGCGGCGAAGTCGGCGGCCGCGGTGACGATGCCGGCAACCTCTTCCTCGATCGCGGCGATGGCGTCGGGGTCGAGCGCGCCGTCCGCCGTCAGCTTGGCGGCCAGCAGATGGACGGGGTCCTCGTCCTTGAGCCGCTCGGCCTCAGCCGCCGAGCGGTACTTGGCCGGGTCGACGACGGAATGGCCGCGCAGCCGCTCGGTGACGACCTCGAGCAGGTACGGCCGGCCCTGTCGGGCCGCTGCCACGGCCGTTGTCGCCGCCTCCTGCACCGCCAGCGGGTCGAAGCCGTCGACCCGGGCCGACTCCATCCGGTAGGCGGCGCCGCGCTTGTACAGGTCGGGCTCGGCCGACGACTTGGCGACCGTGGTGCCCATGCCGAGGCCGTTGTTGATGATGACGAACACGATCGGCAGGTTCCACAGGGCGGCGATGTTCAGGGACTCGTGGAAGGCGCCGATGGCGGTGGTGCCGTCGCCGAGGGTGCACATCACGACCTCGTCGCCGCCCCGGTAGTCGATGGCGAGCGCCGCGCCGGTCGCCAGCGGGAGCTGGCCGCCGACGATGCCGTAGCCGCCGAGCAGCCGGTGGGTGACGTCGAACATGTGCATCGACCCGCCCCAGCCCTTGGAGACGCCGTCGACCCGGCCGTACAGCTCGGCCATGACCCGGTTCGGGTCGATGCCGCGCATGATCGCGTAGCCGTGCTCGCGGTAGTTCGTGAACAGGTAGTCGGTGGGCCGCAGGGCCGACATGAGGCCGACCACGGCGGCTTCCTCGCCCAGGTTCAGGTGGCAGTAGCCGCCGATGAGCGCCTCGGTGTAAGCGCGGGCGGCGCGCTCCTCGAAGCGGCGGACGAGCACCATGTCCCGGTAGAACCCGCGGAGCTGCGCGTGCCGTTCACCGAGGGCTGCCTGCGGCGCCGTGCGCCGCTGACGTGCCTGAGTTGCCATCGCGTGGCCTTCCCCGGCCTCGTGGGCCGCGCAGGAAAATAATGAAACTGTTTCGTATCATTCTATGCAGAACCCATGCTGGCCACGCAAGGCGGCAGGCGGCAGAATTCGGGAAAAGCGCAGGACTCAGCGGTGCGAGGAGGGAGGGCCATGGGCGGGCAGCCGGAGATCCAGCCGCGCAAGCGCGGACGGCCGACGGCGCAGGAGCGCCGCGCGCGGGAATCGGAGATCCTCAGCAACGTCCTGCGCGTCTTCCTCCGCTGCGGCTACGGTGCGAGCACGGTCGACGAGCTCGCGTCGGCCGCCCAGGTGACCAAGCGCACCCTCTACGCCTACTACGGCGACAAGGCGGGGCTCTTCGCGGCCATGGTCACGCAGCTCGCCGCCACCGTGAGCCTGGACGCGACCAGCGACGACGACACGCTCGAGGTGCTGGCCGCGCGCATCGTCAGCCGGCTCCACTCCGATGAGCTCGTCGGCCTGCACCGGCTGGTGATCGCCGAGTCCGCCCGGTTCCCCGAGCTCGCGCTGATCCTGCACAGCAGCGGCGACGCCAGGCACATCGCCAGGCTCGCCGAGCACATCCGGGCCGAGCGCGGCCCGGCCAGCGAGCCACTGGCAGAACCGCTGTTCTCCCTGCTGCTGGGCGAGAAGCACCGCCGGAGACTGCTCGGCATCGACCCCGCGCCCACCCCGGCCGAGGCCGCCGGGCACGCGCGGGCGGCGCTGGCCCAGCTCGGCCTCGGATCAGCGCCCGCCGACGGCGGCTAGTACGGGTAGTGCACGGGGCCGGGGTTGAGGGTCAGCCAGCGGCGCTCGGTGAACTCCTCGAGGTTGGCGTCGCCGCCAGAGCGGCCGCCGAGGCCCGACTGGCCGATCCCGCCGAACGGGGCTGCCGCCTCGTCTTGCGGGGTGGCGTCGTTGACGTGCACCATGCCTGCCCGCAGTCGCCGGGCGATTTCCGCGCCGCGGAACAGGTCCGCCGTGACCACCGAGTTGACCAGCCCGTAGCCGGTGTCGTTGACGAGCGCGACCGCCTCGTCGGCGTCCTTGACCACCACGACCGGCGCGATCGGGGCGAAGATCTCCTCCGTCCACAGGGCGGAGCCGGTCGGCACCCCGGTGACGACCGTGGGCTGGAAGAACGGGGCGTTGGTGGTCCCGCCCGCCACGATCGTGGCGCCGTCGGCCACCGCGTCGGCCAGCAGCCCGGCCGCGCGGTCGAGCTGGCGCTGGTTGATCATCGGGCCGAGGCCCACGTCTTCGGTGACGGTGTTGCCGGTGGTGATGGCGCTGGCGCGCTTGGCCAGCCCGTCGATGTAGGCCGACGCGATGCCCTCGGTGACGATGTGCCGTCCGGCGGTGATGCAGGTCTGGCCCTGGTAGTGGAAGCTCGACCAGGCGCCGATCATCGTGGCCTGCTCCAGGTCGGCGTCGTCGAGCACGATCAGCGCGTTGTTGCCGCCGAGTTCCAGCGACACCTTCTTCAGCAGGCCGCCCGCGGTCCGCGCGATCTGGCGGCCGACGGCGGTGGAGCCGGTGAAGTGGATCATCGCGATGTCCGGGTGGGTGACCAGGCGGTTGCCGACCTCGACGTCGCCCGGCAGCACCTGGAAAAGCCCGGCCGGCAGCCCGGCCTCGGCGAACAGCTCGGCGATGGCGAGGCCGCCCGACAGCGGGGTCTCCGGGGACGGCTTGACCAGCACCGCGTTGCCGAGCGCGAGCGCCGGCGCGATCACGCGCATGCCGAGCACCAGCGGGAAGTTCCACGGCGTGATCACGCCGACGAGCCCGACCGGCACCCGTTCGCACAGCGAAAGCCGCCCGGGGTGCGTCGTCGGCACCAGTTCGCCGGGCGCGCGGGAGGCGAGCGCCGCCGCCTCGATGAGCTCGCTGGTCGCGGCGCCGATCTCGTAGTCGGCCTTGCCGCCGATGCAGCCGGTCTCGCGCATGATGAGCTCGCGCAGCTCGGCCGACCGGGCGGTCAGCACCGCCGCTGCCGCCCGGAGCACCGCCGCCCGGTCCGCGTAGGTCGCCGAGGCCCACGCCAGCTGGGCC
>DATCGA010000059.1:0-10704 GCA_036509215.1 Trebonia sp. | reverse complement strand
CAAGGGACTGCTGTACTTGCTGATCATCGGCATTGTCGTGTTCCTCGGCGCCCTTCTCCTCGGTGCCCTGCGGATGCGGCGGCGGCCTGGCAGACGGCAGGCTAGATAGCCCTCGGGCACACCTCTAACCCTGAATCGGGTTGCCGGATCTGCTGCACGGCCGGTCCCTCGCCGGACCGGTGCGCGCCGATCCGCGCATGACGGGCCGGGAAGTCGAGCAACGCCACGTCGACATCTTGTGCGAGGTGAAAGACGCGGTGACGGTGCCGGTTGCAGTCAAGCTGGGCCCGCAGTTCAGCTCCCCCGGCGAGGTCGCGCTGCGGCTGGACGAGGTCGGCGCGGACTGCTCGCGGTGCCCCCGGACACCGATCAGGCCGCCTACGAACGCGCGGGCTACGTCCGCGCGCTGCGCGGCGCGAACGGCGCCCCCTGGTGACGTTCGGATCCTGCGGACTGGAGTCACCTAGGGTCCGTTCGGAAGAAAGGCTTTAAAATCCTTTTTCCCCGAACGGACCCGGGGTGACTCGCACGCCCATGCCTTTCCCGCGGCCGGGCTGGCGCACGATGCAGCGCACCTGCTCGACCAGCTCCGCTACCGCGGCCGCCACCTCGGCGGTCAGCCCGGCGCCGAAGCCGAAGTCGCGGCCGACGACCGCGAGGACCGTAAGCCGTTCCGGCAGGCGCCCGAGCGCCCGGGCCAGCTCCACGGTGTCGCCCAGGCCGATGCCGTGCGTGCTGGCCGCGCCGTCCGCCAGGCCGGCCAGGGCGTCGGCCGCGAGCTGGCAGGTGTGCCCGGGAGAAAGGGATGAGTCCCGTACGGCGTCGATCACCACCGCGAGGCTGGTGCCTTCCCACAGGTCGATCAGCCGGCCCGGCTCCCCGTCGCTGACCGCCAGGGTCACGCAGGAAAGGTCAGCGTCGCCCGGCTGGCGGGCGCGCAGCCGGGCGATCACCTCGGGCCCGGCTCCGTCGTCACGACGGAACTCGTTGCCCACGCCGACCACCACCGTGCGTCGACCGGGATCGACCTGCCCGGTCATCCGCGGTCGATCGTGAGATCGAGGAAATGGGTCGAGCAGGAGATGCACGGGTCGTAGTTACGGATCGCCTGCTCGCACTGGCGGGTCAGCCGCTCGTCGTCGAGGTCCAGCCGGCCGGCGACGAACCGGCGCAGGTCGTCTTCGATGCTGGCCTGATTCTGCGAGGTAGGCGGCACGATCCGGGCGGAGGTGATCAGACCTGCTGCGTCGATGGCGTACCGGTGGAACAGCACGCCGCGCGGTGCCTCGGTGGCGCCGTGCCCGACGGCGGCCCGCGGCGGGACCTCCAGATAGCACGGTGCCGGTGGTTCGTACCGCTCGATCAGCCGCAGCGCCTCATCCACCGCGTAGACCACCTCGACGGCGCGGACCAGGATACTGCGGAAGGGGTTGCGGCATTCGGCGCCGAGGCCCGCCGCGTCGGCCGCCTGCCGTGCCACCTCCGACAGCCACTGGCTGCTCAGGGTGTAGCGGGCAGTCGGGCCGGTCAGGTAGCGGCCACGTCCGGCCAGCCGGGCGTGCAGCGCCGTCGAGTGCGGCACCTGTTCTTCGATCACGTAGTCCTCGAACTCCGCCGCGGCGAAGCTCAGACCGCCGGTGGAGGCGACCGTGCCCCGGTCGATGGCGTACTGCCCCGGCCTGACGAGGGCCAGCATCTCGTGGTCGTGCTGGAAGTCGGGAAATTCGAACCCGGCCGCCCAGGTCACGGTGTCCAGCGCCAGATCCAGCGCGGCGCGCAGCTGCTCGGCCAGGGACGCCATCTCGGCCCTGGCCGGCGCCCGGTAGAAACCGCCCACCCGGACGTTGACCGGATGGATCGCCCGGCCGCCGACCAGTTCCATGATCGCGTTTCCGGCCTTCTTCAGCTTCAGCCCTCGCTCCACCAGCGCCGTGCCTCGGCCATCCCGCGCGAGGTCGAGCGCGCTGGCGTAGCCGAGGAAGTCGGGCGCGTGCAGCAGGTAGATGTGCAGCGCGTGGCTTTCAATCCACTCTCCGCAGTAGAGCAGCCGGCGAAGATCGGCGACCGCATCGGAGACCTCGACTCCGCAGGCCTCCTCGATCGCCAGGCACGCGCTCATCTGGTACGCCACCGGGCAGATCCCGCAGATTCGCGCGGTGATGTCGGGCGGCTCGGTGTGCCGCCGGCCGCGCAGCAGCGCCTCGAAGAACCGGGGCGGCTCGTAGATCTCCAGGCGCACGTCCTCGACGGCGCCGTCGCGCACCCGCACGTGCATCGCGCCCTCGCCCTCGACCCGGGCCAGCGCGCGGACCGTAAGCGTGCGGTCGGCCATGTCACTCACCCTGTCACCCTTCGGGGATGTCGCGCGGCCCGAGCCCCGGCGGCGGGCCGGCGGTGACCTGGGACAGTTCGATGAAGGCGGGCGCGCCCGCGTTGAACGTGCGGAATGCCCGCTGCACATCGGCTTCGTCCAGGCCGGCGGCCCGCAGCAGCCCCACCTGGGCAGCCGCGTTGGGTGTCTCCATCGGCCCGAAACAGCCGTAGCAGCCGCGGTGGTGGGCCGGGCAGAGGGCGCCGCATCCGGCGTGCGTCACCGGCCCGAGGCACGGCGTGCCGTGCGCGACCACCACGCAGACATTGCCGCGCTGCTTGCACTCGAAGCACACGCTGTGGGCCGGGATGTTCGGCTTGCGCCCGACCAGCAGGGCGGTGATGACCTCGAGCAGCTGACGACGGTCGATCGGGCAGCCGTGCAGCTCGAAGTCGACGTCCACGTGCGCCGCGATCGGGGTCGACGTGGCTAGCGTGGAGATGTACTCGGGCCGGGCGTACACCACCGAGGTGAACTCACGGACGTCGGCGAAGTTACGCAGGCCCTGGACGCCGCCGGCGGTCGCGCACGCCCCGATCGTCACCAGCGTCCGTGACATTTCGCGTACCTGCCGGATCCGCACCGCGTCGGCCGCCGTGGTGATCGAGCCTTCCACCAGGGACACGTCGTACGGGCCGGGCTGGGTTTCGCTTGAGGCCTCGGTGAAGTGCGCGATCTTCACCCGGTCGGCGATCGCAAGTAGCTCATCCTCGCAGTCGAGCAGCGTGAGCTGGCAGCCGTCGCAGGAAGCGAACTTCCACACCGCCAAGGTAGGCGCGCCCATCACAGCTCCCGTACCCTCATCAGCGCCGCGGCCCGGTCGTAGCCCACCACCGGGCCGTCCCGGCAGACCAGCAGCGGGCCGAGCTGGCAGTGCCCGCACCAGGCGGCACCACACCGCATGTTGCGCTCCAGCGATACCCGTATCCGGCCCGCGGGAATGCCCAGTGCCGTCAGCGCGTCGGCGGTGACCCGCATCATGATGTCGGGACCGCAGATAAACGCCACGCTGTTGCCAGGCGCGAGGCCGGCCGGCTTGATGAGCGCCGTCACCAGCCCGACCTCGCCGCTCCAGCCGCTGTCCGCCTGGTCGACCGTGACCGCCACCTCAACCCCGGCGCGGCGCCAGCGGTCAAGCTCCCCGCCGTAGAGCAGGTCACCGGGGGTCCGCGCGCCGGCCAGGAGCACGATCCGCCCGTACCGGGACCGGTCGGCCAGCGCGGTGAGCACCACCGGTCGAAGCGGCGCCAGCCCGATCCCGCCCGCCACGATCACGAGGTCCCGCCCGGCCGCTGACGCCACGTCCCAGCCGGTGCCGAACGGGCCGCGCACGCCGATAAGGCCGCCGGGCTGGGCGGCGCAGAGCGCACGGGTGACCGCGCCCACCGCGCGCAGCGTGTGCTCCAGGAGGCGGGCCCGCCCGCCGCCGCCGTCGCCGAGGCCGCTCACCGAGATGGGCACCTCGCCGATGCCGAGCGCGGTCAGCATGGCGAACTGTCCCGGCGCGAAGGCCGGGACCGGGCCGTCCGGTTCCGTCAGCTCCACGGTGACCGTGTCATCGGTGTCCTCCCGGCGGGAAGCCACCCGGTAAAAGCGGGGCACCGCGGGCGCCTGCTCAGCAGGGGCCGGCATGGCGGTTCCCGTTCCCTGGCCGGTCATGTGTCCGCTTGCTGGGTCTCGCGCTGCCTGACCTGGGCCGCGCTGGCGTACAGGTCAAGCAGCCGCAGCCGGGTCGCCTGCAGCCGTTCGGTGATAACCGGCGTGAACAAGCGAAGGGCGGCGTATCCGAAGGCCGGATCAGCGTCGCAGCGACGGCGCACCGAGGGGGCTTCGAACTCGATCGCGGTGGTGTCAACGCGGGCCACCGCGCCGAAATGCCATCGGTACGGCGGATGCAGCCACGACCAGCCGAGCACCGCGCCGGCGCCCATCGTCTCGATAATCTGATCGCCCCGGCCAGGGACCCGCATGTCCAGGGCGATGCCGCCGTCCTCGATCAGCCAGAACCGGTCGGCGATGCCGCCCTCATCGAACAGGCGCCCCCCGGCGGTGAACGTCACCGCGGCGCCGTCCTCGGCCAGCGCCGCGCGCTGCTCGTCGGTGAGGGCGGCGAAGAACGGATGAGCCGAGATCCGCGCGGCAACCGTCTCGATCATTGCTTGTCCTCGCCCTCGTCTTCGTCTGCGGTCGCCGCGTCCCGCAGGCTGGCCAGCGCGGACACCTCCTGGGTGATGTCAATGCCGGGCGGGCACCAGGCGATGCACCGGCCGCAGCCCACGCACCCGGACGAGCCGAACTGGTCGTGCCAGGTGCCCAGCTTGTGGGTGATCCACTGCCGGTACCGGCTCTGCCCGCTGGTGCGCACGCTGCCACCGTGCAGGTAGGAAAAGTCCAGCGAGTAGCAGGAATCCCAGACTCGCCAGCGCTCCGCGTGATCACCGGTCAGGTCGGTAACGTCCTCGGTTGTCGTGCAGAAGCAGGTGGGGCACACCATCGTGCAGTTCCCGCACGTCAGGCACCGGGAGGCGACGTCGTCCCAATGCGGGGACTCGCGGCTGTCGGCCAGCAGCTGCGGCAGGCCAACGGCCGGCATGGTGCGGCCCATATGGTCGGCCGCCTCGCCCACCGCCGTGCTTGCGCGCCTGATCGTCGCCTCGTCGGCCGCCCGGCTGGGCACGTCCGCCAGCACATCGGCCCCGGCGGGCGTGCCGGCCCGTGCGACGAAGCGGTGACCCTCGGCGTCGACGAGTTCCGTCATGGCCAGGTCGAACCCGGACTTGACGCCGGGACCGCAGCTCATCGACGAGCAGAAGCACGTCGCGCCCGGCTCCGTGCACTCGACCGCGATGATGAACGCGCCATCGCGCCGCCCGCGGTAGACGGGATCAGCCTGCCGGCCGCCGGTCAGCACCTGGTCCAGGATGCCGACCGCGCGCACGTCACACGGGCGCACGCCGAGCAGCGCGTACCTCGGCGGCTCGGCCGCCTCGCCGGCTTGCACGCTGCCGGTCGCCCGGTCCGCCGACCATAGCCTCGCTCGCGCCGGATGGAGCACGCTCTTCCACGACTGCGGGCCGGCGGAGTGCCCGAAGGCGGCGGTATCGGCCCGTTCCCGCAGCCGGTACCTCCCCGCTTCGGCTTCCACCCCCCACCCGAACGGCAGCTCAGCGGCCGACGCCAGCTCCGCCAGCACGATCGCGCCATCCCTGACGGTCGGGCCGACCACGGTATAACCCCGGCCGCGGAGCGCGTCGAACAACGCGGGAAGCCCGGCGGCATCGACCACAACGGCCTCGCCAGACGGCTGGATTGCCGAGTCCTCACTGGGCTGCATGGCTGGCCTCCTGTAGTCGCCGTCGCCCCATTTACCTAAGGTGCCTCCTCATCACCGCGCGCGCCAGGGACGTAGGTCCTGGGTTCGTCGGCCAACGGCACCAGGCCCGGGCAACGCGCACGCAGCACGCAGCACGCAGCACGCAGCTCGCTCCAGACCTGTCATCAGGATTCCTTCCCTCGTCGGCATCCAGGCCGCCAGCTGCCGAGAGACTTCGCGGTCCGGTTCCGCGACCCGCTGGCTGTCCGCCCAGTCTGGCTGTTTTCCAGCGGGCCAGTCGGCGACGCGCCCAAGAAGCTAGACTTCCGTGATTGGGACGTCATCACCCAATGGGCCGACACCATCGCGGCAAACCTGGGAGCGCTACCGTTACGGTGACCGGGCTCATGACCCCGCTATGTCACGTTGTTGGAGAGCCGCGAGACCGAACGCGGCCAGTACGACCGCCAGCGCCGACAGCCAGGCCAGCTGCACTGCGGCGACCGCAACGCCGGGAAGTCGCGGGGCGTGCACGTCGCTTGGGCAGGGAACGCTCCTAGGCCAGCAGTTCGTAGGCGGGGTTGGTCATCACCGGGCGGCCGTCGGCACCGATACCGACCGGGCCTTGCAGGCGGATGCGGGTTCCCGGCTCGATGCCGGCGATGTAGGAGCGGCCGAGGAAGATCGCCGTAAGCTCTCCGGCTGAGTCAGTGACCTCACAGGCGAGCACGCCGGAGCCGGTCGGCTGACCGAACCGGATCTCAGCGGCGCGCAGTCGGCCCTGCACGGTCGCCTGACCGGGCTCGCGCAGCGACCCGATAGGGTCCGTCTCTGGCGGTGGCGCGGGCCACTCGTAGTCTTCAAGGCGTCCCGGCCTCAGTGCCGAGGCAAGCATGGACCGCTTCGCCTGGGCCGCCCCGACCCGGTGCGTGACGTCGAAGGGGACGATCGTGGCCGCCGCATCGGGGACGCGGCTGACGACGCGGGCGATCCGGTCCGCGGTGTGGTCGTGCAGCAGCCGCCCGGCCAGCGGCGGATAGCAGCGGCGCGGAAGCACGATCGTGACGTGCGTGCCGGGGCCGGCGGCGAGCGAGGTCGCCAGCCGGGCGGCGGCGTGCGCCAGTCGGCGGTCCGGGCAGTCGGCCAGCTCAAGCGAGATCCCGGTTTCCGCGTCCACCCACTGGCGGCAGAGCTGATCCGCGCGTGCGCTGTCGAGGCTGAAGTGCACCGCGCGCAGCACGGTGGGCCGCAGGCTCCTGGCGTACTTCAGCGCCGCAATGGTCGCCGGGTCGTAGCCGTCTACGAGGAGCAGCACGACGCGACGGGAGTAGTTGGGCGGCTGCGCCTGCTGGGCGCCGTGGCTGGTGTCGGCGAGGCACACGGCCTCGGCCTGGTATTCCCGGTTGAGCCGGATGAGGATGAACACGAGTACCGGGAAGATGATCACGATCAGCCAGGCACCCTCGGTGAACTTGACGACCGCGAACAGCAGCACGACCAGCGCGGTATATATCCCGCCCGCCAGGTTGATCGCCAGCTTGCGCCGCCAGCCCGGCTCCCGGGTCCTGCGGTGGTACCTGGCCATCCCGAACCCGGCCATCGCGAACCCGGTGAACACGCCGAGCGCGTAGAACGGGATCAGCGCGTCCACGGTGGCCCCCGCCACCAGCATCAGCGCCACTGACAGCGCCGCGAGCAGCATGATGCCGTTCGAGAACACCAGCCGGTGCCCGCGTCTGCCCAGCCAGCGAGGCAGGAACGAGTCTTCGGCCACGAAGCTGGCCAGGAACGGGAATCCGGTGAAGCTGGTGTTGCCGCCGGTGAACAAGATGGCGGCGGTCGCGGCCTGCAGGGCGAAGAACATCACCTGCCCGGCGGGGGTGTGACCGAAGACCACGGTCGCCTCCTGGGCAAGCACGGTGGGGAAGCCGGCCGTGTAGGGGATCGCGTGGGTGACGTGCGCCAGCCAGGAGATCCCGGCGATCAGCACCGCCACCAGCGTGCCCTGCGTGGTGAGGAACTGGCGGGCGTGCCGTCCCTCCGGCGGGCGCAGCGCTCTGACGGCGTTGGACACGGCCCGACCGTGCCGGCTCCGGGGACGACGCGCGGCAGGCCGCCGCCGACCAGCTCGCGGACCAGGCCGGTGACGATCATCAACAGCAGCGAGCCCGCAAACAGGTAGGTGGGCAGCGCGAAGACCCGGCCCGCCTCGCGGAGGCCGCGCAGGTTGCCCAGGCACATGAGGCCGATCGCGGCGACGGAGGTAACCAGCAGGATCCTCGGTCCGATGACGGGGATGTGGGACAGGGCGGGGAACGCGGAGATGATCGCGGCGCTGCCGGCGGCGGTCTGCACCGCGACCGTGACCACGTAGTCGATCAGCAGCGCGACCGCGGCCACCTGGGCGACCCTGGGGCCGAAGTTCTCCCTGGCCACCACGTACGATCCGCCCCCCGGGTGTACACCGACACCACTTCGCGGTAGGACAGCACGACAAGCAGCACGCCGAACAGGACCAGCAGCGTCAGCGGAAGCACCAGGGTAAACGCGGCCAGGCCGAAGAACGGCAGCAGAGCGTAGAGGATCTCCTCGGTGCCGTAGGCCGCCGATGACAGCCCATCGCAGGACAGCACGCCGAGCGCGAGCGGCCGCGACAGCCGCTGGCCGGCCAGCTGCTCGCTAACCATCGGCGGCCCGAGGACCCGGCACTTGAGCGAGTACCAGAAGCTTTCCGGCGGCTCGGGTACCAGGCGGTGCGCGGCGTCTGCCCGGAGACTTTCCCCGGCCGGCCGACTCGTTGCGGTTGCCACCATCGTGTCCTCCTGACATCTCACTGACAGCTAGCCAAGCGCGGGTTCGCGGCCGGGGTCAGGGCCCTTGGTCCAGGACTATGGGCACCGGATGAGGCGAGTTTCGTCCCTGCCCGGGGCCGTTCGGACAGACAAAGCTAAGGAGTGAGATGGGAGATCTACTAGCGAGGGGTCATGCTCCGCGGAAAGGGTGGAAAATATGTTCAGGAAGAATCCGCACGAGAGTGAAGGTCCCCGGGTGGAGGATCTCAGGTTTACCGACCCTTCGGTTCCGTCGAGATCGTGCTGCTGCCCGGCGCGCCCGATCGTGAAGGTCATCATGCCGCCAGCCGCACGTCGCGCGCAGCCGGTGGACCTCTGGCTGTGCGGGCACCACTACCGCGCGTCGCTCGCGGCGCTGCTCGAGGCCGGGGCGACTGTCGAGGACCTCACGGTGACGGACGGTCCTCTGGAGGCTGATCACGCCGCCGCCGTCGCGTAGGCCGCCAAGGCACGTGGCCCAGGGCACCAGGTCCTTCCCAAGAGGACCGAAAGCCCCTCTTCACCGGCCGCCCCGCCGGACAAGCTGGAGGGCATAAGACAACCGAAAATCGAGGTGAGCGTAATGACCGTGAATCAGGCACATGACGCGCCCGCAGGGGCGGGCCCGATTCCTTCGTCCTGGACGACGCGGCCGGATCCCGGTGACCTCAGCAGGCGGCTGTCGGCACGGCGAGCAGATCTGCGGCTCAGCGTCATCCAGGTGGCGACGCGGGCGCGAGTGGACCGCCGGTACCTGGAGTACCTGGAGAACTTCCCCAGCCACCCGGATGCCGCCACGCTGCGCCACCTGGCCGCGGCCCTGTGCACCACGCCCGCCGCCCTGCTGGGCGCCGGGCAGGAAGCTTCTCCAGGCCGTGATCCCCGGGCGGCCTGCTGGAGCTCGGCCGGGCGCCTTGAGCGACTAAGCCAGGCCGAGTGCCATCAGCTTCTCGCGCCCCGGGGGATCGGCCGGATCGCCTTCGCCGCGGCGCCCGGGGTGATGGTGCTGCCGGTCAATTACGCGGTGGCAGGGGGCACGATCGTGATCCGGACCGGCGGCGGCTCGATGATCGCGGGGAACGCCGACGGCCCGGTCTCATTTGAGGCCGACCATTTCGACCTGGAGCTTGGCCAGGGGTGGAGCGTGCTGGTCCGCGGCGAAGCGCACCGGGTCCTCCAGCCAGGCGAGCTCAGGCACCTGCACGAAGACTTCGACCTGCGGCCATGGCCAAGCGGAGAGCACGACCTGTTCATCAGGATCGTCCCGGCCCAGCTCACGGGCCGCCGCATCAGGTCGCAGTAGGAGTCTCAGCGGGAAAAGCGGTAGCGCCGCCCCCTTAGCGGGCGGCGCTACCGCAGTCGATGCTTACGAGCTAACGCCAGGGACCTGGCGATCAGCCTGCCCCTGGTGCCCTGCAGCCGCTCCGCGAGTACCTGGAACATCCGCCGGGTGAGCTCGTGCCCGAGGTCCGGGTCGGCGGCGCAGCGGTCCCGGACGGCCGGGGCTCTGCACTCGATCGCCGTGACCTCGGTGACGCACACCGCGCCGAACGCCCACTGGTACGGGGGAAGCAGCCGGACTCGATCAGCCAGAAGCTGCCCACGTGGCCGCCCTCGGCGAAGATCCGGTGCCCGGCCGGGAACATGACCTCCGATGCCGTCGCGGCGAGCGCGTCCAGCTGATCGGCCCGCAGGCCGTGCAGGAACCGCTGGCCGTCCAGCGCTGATGCCGTTACCTCCATCATGCGATCACCCCCTGGTGTCCTCTCAGCATGCGGCGGCGCAAACGCCGTCATTAGGGCCGAAAGGCCCATCAGGGTGGTGACGTCCGGCCATGATGCCGCCGCCAGCGCGGCGGAAGACTCATGTCTGACAGTTCAACCCGAGCGGGCCGTCAGACAGCGGCCCGCTTCACAAGGAGGCATTACGATGCGCCGCTTCTCACCCCGTACCCTGATCGCCGCCGCGAGCGCCGCCCTGGCGGCGGTGCTGCTGATCGTCGGCGGCCTGACGCTGTGGGGCTCGGCTTACGTGCACAACACCGTGCAGAGCCAGCTCGCCGCCCAGCAGATCAGCTTCCCCCCGGCGGCCGCGTTCGCGCACCCCAAGGCCGGCACCGAGATCACCCCGAGCATGATCCCCTCCGTCAGCCAGTACGCCGGGCAGCAGCTGCTCACCGGCCAGCAGGC
>DATCGA010000058.1:0-8196 GCA_036509215.1 Trebonia sp. | reverse complement strand
CCAGGGCCGTCACCCCGCCAGCCCCGTCCGTCACCCCGCCAGCCCCGTCCGTCACCCCGCCGGCCCCGTCCGTCACCCCGGCGGCCAGCGCCGACGCGACCGGTGCCTACGGCCGCGACGATCCCGGCTACGGCCCGCCCGCGCCCGGTTGGTCCCACCAGGACCGGCCGGTCGCCGACCTGCTCGACACGGGCCAGCCGGGTGGAGCCGAGCCGGTCGGAGCCGCAGCGCCCGGCGCAGCGTCCGCCCAGCCTGACCAGATCATGGCTGAGCGGATCATGGCTGAGCAGTCCGTGGCCGAGCCGGTAACCGCCGAGCGGTTCAAACCGGAGCAAGCCAGAGCCGGGCAAGCCACAGCGGAGCAGGCAACCGCCGAGCAAGCCGAGCCAGAGCCAGCCGCGACCTCACGCCCGGCTGCGGAGGAACAACCCCACGTTCGCGGCCCGTTCGAGCCCCTCGTCGACCACGACCGCCAGACATCCGGCGCAGCCTCGCCGTTGGCCGATCAGCCAACGGCCGACGCCGAGGGCCGCCCCTACGAGTTCCCCGGGCTCGACGACGACGCGCCCGCTGGATCGGCCGACGCCGCTCTCGACCGGCTCAAGGAACTGCACCGCACCGCCGCCGCGGTCGCCCCGCAGAGCCTCGACGCCCACTTCGACCAGCTCCTCGAACGGCAGCGAAGGCTGATCAGCGAGTACATCAACGAGGCGGAAGGACCGTCGCCATCGGCCGACGCAACCGGTGGTGATGACAACCTGGTCGGTCTCGGCGGTGACTTCCTGGGCAGCAGGTGAGCGGCGTCATCGCGGTCCTCGGCTTCGGTGAGGCCGGGTCGCTGATCGCCCGTGACCTAGCGGCGGCCGGCGCCGACGTGCGCGGCTTCGATCCCCGGGTGACCGCCCCGGCCGGGGTCACCGCCGCCGGCAGCGACGCCGAGGCGGTCACCGGGGCCGCCCTCGTGCTCAGCGTCAACAGCGCCGACGAGGCGGTGGCGGCGTTCACCGCATCCATGGACGCGCTGGCCCCGTCCGCGGTCTGGGCCGATCTCAACACTGCGTCCCCCGCCGTCAAGCAGCGCCTGGCCGACCTCGGCCGCGAGCGCGCGATCGCGGTCACCGACATCGCGATGATGGCACCGGTCCCCGGCAAGGGCCTGCGCGTCCCGATGCTCGCCAGCGGCGACGCCGCCGACCGGGTCGCGGCCACGCTGCGCGGCTACGGTGCCGACATCGAGGTGCTCGACGGCCCGGCCGGGCTGGCCGCGACCCGCAAGCTGCTGCGCAGCGTGTTCTACAAGGGCATGGCCTCGTCGATCATCGAGGCGCTGGAAGCGGCGCGGGCGGCCGGCCTTGAGGACTGGCTGCGCCCGCACATCGCCGAGGAGCTCGCCAGCGCCGACGCCTCAACGGTCGAGCGGATCGTGACCGGCACCCGGCAGCACGCCGTCCGCCGCGGTCACGAGATGGCGGCCGCCGCCGAGATGCTCACCGACCTGGGCGTCCAGCCCATCATGGCCGACGCCAGCCGCGCCCTGCACGAGCGCCTGGCCAAAGAAAGCCTGGCCACAGAAAGCCTGGCCACAGAAACCCCGGCCACAGAAACCCCGGCCACAGAAACCCCGGCCTAGGCGCGGTCGAACGTCTCCACCCGGGTGCGGTAGCGGTTGCCGCTTCCGGTCGCGTCTTCTGGCGTGATCAACACAACGAAGTCGGGTAGCGCCCCGGACGTCGGCTCCCCCCGGTCATCCAGCGCGCCGGGCTCGGCTCTCCAGTCGATCACATTGATGGTGACCGCATGGGGGCCGGCCGGGATCGTCAGGGTCGGGGCGGATGGGTCTGGATCCGCGCAGATGTGCTCGAGCCCGGTGAGGCGGGCATCGCCGCAGGACAGGTACAGGTAAGGCTGCGATGAGACCACCAGGTGATGTCTCTCCCGGCTGGTCAGCGCCGGAACCTGGCGACGCGCGCCGACCCTGACCAGGAACTGGAAGGCGCCGTCGCTGCGGATGTTGATCGGCACCAGTTCACCGGCCTGCACGTAGCGGGTGATGTTCTCGTCGTCGAGGAGCGCATGTTCCCAGGTCTGGTAGTCGCTGACGTCCGGAAAACGGGATGGGTCCCAGACGGCGTGCATGCCTGCGTCCGTCACCGCGACAAACTCAGTCTCGGTGACGGCGCCCTCACCGGTCATCTGCGTCCTTCCGCATTCGCAATGTCGCCCGGGCCAGATCTGGCCGGTCGGGCACGACGTTACGCCGGTTACCCGCACCCCGCGCGAAGTACCTTGATGTCGAGATACTGTAAGTTAAGCACCGGGGGATGCAGACGCGTGAACAGAACGTGGAAACACAAACGCATGACTGGGCGAGGAGGCTCAACCAACGATGACTGCGAACAGCTTCGGCAGCCGCGCGACGCTTGAGGCGGGCGGCGCGACGCATGAGATATACCGCCTGGACGCGGTCCCGGGCAGCGAGACCCTCCCGTACAGCCTGAAGGTCCTGCTCGAGAACCTGCTCCGCAACGAAGACGGCAAGAACATCACCAAGGAGCACATCACCGCGCTGGCCAACTGGGACAAGGATGCCCAGCCGGACACCGAGATCCAGTTCACCCCGGCCCGGGTGATCCTGCAGGACCTGACCGGCGTGCCCGCCGTCGTCGACCTCGCGGCGATGCGGGAAGCCATGCAACAACTGGGCGGCGACCCGACCAAGATCAACCCCCTCATCCCGGCCGAGCTGGTCATCGACCACTCGGTGGTGGCCGACGTCTTCGGTCGGCCGGACGCCTTCGAGAAGAACGTGGCGCTTGAGTTCGAGCGCAACAGCGAGCGCTTCCAGTTCCTGCGCTGGGGCCAGAACGCGTTCGACGGCCTCCGCGTCGTTCCGCCCGGCACCGGCATCGTGCACCAGGTGAACATCGAGCACCTCGCCCGCGTCGTCATGACCAACGGATCAAGCGCGTACCCCGACACCTGCGTCGGCACCGACAGCCACACCACGATGGAGAACGGCCTCGGCATTCTCGGCTGGGGCGTCGGCGGCATCGAGGCCGAGGCGGCCATGCTCGGCCAGCCGATCTCGATGCTGATCCCGCGCGTCGTCGGCTTCCGCCTCACCGGCACCCTCCCCAATACCACCACCGCCACCGACCTGGTGCTGACGATCACCCAGATACTCCGCAAGCACGGGGTCGTCGGCAAGTTCGTCGAGTTCTACGGCGACGGCGTGGCCGAAGTCCCGGTGGCGAACCGGGCCACGATCGGCAACATGTCACCCGAGTTCGGCTCGACCTGCGCGATCTTCCCGATCGACGCCGCGACGATCGAGTACCTCACGCTGACCGGCCGCACCGACGACGAGCGGGACCTGGTCGAGAAGTACGCCAAGGCCCAGGGCCTCTGGCACGACCCCAGCAACGAAGCAAGGTACTCCGAGGAGCTCACCCTCGACCTCGGCACGATCGTGCCGAGCATCGCCGGCCCCAAGCGCCCGCAGGACAAGATCGATCTGACCAACGCCAAGACCGCCTTCAGGGACGCGCTGCCCGCCTACACCGGCGGCGACGGCAACGGCAGCTTCCCCGCCTCCGACCCCAGCGAGCAGGAAGACGTCCGGTCCACCCACGAGGTCAAGGTCACCCTCGATGACGGCAGCGAGACCACCCTCGACCACGGCCACGTCGTGATCGCCGCGATCACCTCCTGCACGAACACCTCCAACCCGTTCGTGATGATCGGCGCCGCGCTGCTCGCGAAGAAGGCGGTCGAGAAGGGCCTGTCCCGCAAGCCGTGGGTGAAGACGACCCTCGCGCCCGGTTCCAAGGTCGTCATGGACTACTACGAGCGCGCCGGGCTCATCCCGTACCTGGACAAGCTCGGGTTCAACCTCGTCGGCTACGGCTGCACCACCTGCATCGGCAACTCCGGCCCGCTGCCGACCACGATCAGCGAGGCCGTCAACGACAACGACCTCACGGTCGTGTCCGTCCTGTCGGGCAACCGCAACTTCGAGGGCCGGATCAACCCGGACGTGAAGATGAACTACCTCGCGTCCCCGCCGCTGGTCGTCGCCTACGCGCTGGCCGGCACGATGGACATCGACCTGGACCACGAGCCGCTCGGCACCGACCAGGAGGGCAAGCCGGTCTTCCTGACCGACATCTGGCCGTCACCCCAGGAAGTGCAGACGGTCGTCGCCTCGTCGGTCGCGGCCGACATGTTCACCACCGACTACGCCGACGTCTTCAACGGCGACGACAACTGGCGCGGCCTCGAAGTGCCGACTGGCGACACCTTCGAATGGGCGCCGACCTCCACCTACGTCGCCCGGCCGCCCTACTTCGACGGCATGCCGGCCGAGCCGACGCCGGTGACCGACATTCACGGCGCCAAGGTGCTCGCCAAGCTCGGCGACTCGGTCACCACCGACCACATCTCGCCGGCCGGCGCGATCAAGGCCACCGCCCCGGCCGGCCTCTACCTGACCGAGCACGGCATCGACCGTAAGGGCTTCAACTCCTACGGGTCGCGCCGCGGCAACCACGAGGTGATGATCCGCGGAACGTTCGCCAACATCCGCCTCCGCAACCAGCTCGCGCCCGGCACCGAGGGCGGCGTCACCAAAAAGGACGGCCAGGAGATGTCGATCTACGACGCCTCCCGCGAGTACATTGCCGAGGGCACCCCGCTCATCGTCATCGGCGGCAAGGAGTACGGCTCAGGCTCCTCCCGCGACTGGGCCGCGAAGGGGACCGCGCTGCTCGGCGTCCGGGCCGTGCTGGTCGAGTCGTTCGAGCGCATCCACCGGTCCAACCTGATCGGCATGGGCGTGCTCCCGCTTCAGTTCAAGGCGGGCGAGAGCGCCGAGTCGCTCGGCCTCACCGGCCGGGAGGTCTTCGACATAACCGGCATCGAGGCGCTCAACGGGGGCGCCGTGCCGAACGAGGTCACGGTCACCGCCGACGGCAAGCGCTTCACCGCCACCGTGCGGATCGACACCCCCGGCGAGGCCGACTACTACCGGCACGGCGGCATCATGCAGTACGTGCTGCGGTCGCTGCTCGCCTAGAACGAAAACGTCTGCGGCAACCGTTAACCAAAACGTTAACGGTTGCCGCAGACGTAAGGTTTAGTGGCCGCCCGACGGCGTTCCACGCCCGCCCCACGGGCCGATAGGCTCGAACCATGGCCCACGACCACGACCACGTCAACTCCCACGGTGTCGCCGATGACTTCGAGTACGAGGACATCGACATCAAGGACGCGCTCGGGCTGCCCGACGCGCTGCCGCCGATCCGCCTGCTGCCGCTGCCAGAGCTCGCGGCCGAGGCGCGCCGGGCCCCGCTGCCCGCTCAGCTCGCCGCGCTCGCCGCGTGGGTGGGCAAGAACGGCCGGGAGGTGGACGAGGACGGCGACCTGACCCCCGAGGACCGGGCCGAGGTCGTTGCTGCGCTTGGCGTCGCCCCCGAGGACTTCGACTTCCTCTGGGAGTACGCGCTCGGCGTCGAATGGCTGCTGTTCGACCCCGACGACGAGGACCGGGTGCTGCCGGGCGAGACCGCCGATGACTGGGCCTCAGGCGACGACGAGACGGTCTTCGCCGCCTGGTCGTCGACGATGGCGGCCGTGCTCGGCGAGACGCTCGAGCTCTACGGCCCTGAGCCGGACTTCGACGACGAGTCCGACGACGACGAGTCCGACGACGACGAGGGCGACGACGAGGAGTTCAACTTCACCGGCCAGGGAATGGCGATCGCCATCCTGCTCTTCCTCGCCCGTCGCGAGGGCCTCACCAGCGAGGAATTCACCGAGGTGCTGTGGGAGAACGCGGCCGGCGGCGACATCGACGAAGATGACGAGGAACTCGGCGATGAGCTCGCCGAGGCGCGCGAGCGCTGGGAAGAGGAGTACGGCGACCCCGCCCGGCTGCTCCTCGACCGGCTGCGGACGGTGTTCGCGGTCACCGAGGACGACGACGTCATCCGGCTCACGCCGCTGGCCCTGGCCGCGCTGCACGAGCAGCTGGTCGAGGCCGGGGTGGACATCCCGCTGCTGCCGCCGACCGCCGCCGAGCTGACCGGCAGCGAGCTGCTGGCGATGGCCGAGGGCGTCAGCGACGCCGAGTTCGAGGCCGAGGCGCAGGCGTGGGTGGAGTCCCGCGGCGACGAGCCCGCCGCCCGCGAGCTGCTCGACCTCGCCGCCGAGGGCCACCCGGGGACGCGGATGCTGGCGGTGGCCGTGGTCACCGCGATCGGCGCCCCGGCCGCGCCCGCCCTCCGCGAGAGCCTGGCGGTCGAGCCGCTGCGCGGCTACGCCAAGGTGGCGCTGCTCTCGCTGGCCGGCATCGACGACATCAGCGGGGCGGCCGACGTGCCGTCCGAGCTCGAGCTGGGCCCCGACGACCTCGCCTGGATCGCCACCGACCTGCTGGCGCTGGCGTGCGACGACGAGTACCCGGACCCGGACGACCTGGCGGTCAGCTTCCGCGAGGCGGTTCCGGTCGGCCAGGAGGTACCGCTGTTCGAGGCGATGGCCCGCAGCAACCACCCGGACGCCGAGGACGTGCTCAACCATCTCGGCCGGCACCACCCGGACAAGCAGGTCTCGAAGGCGGCCAGGACGGCGGCGCACAAAGCCGCCTCGCGCTAGCGGCACCCCCGGTAACGTTGTCAGCGGGTCGGCGCGGGAACGCCGGCCCGCTGGGGACAACTGAACGGGGAAGGGCGCGCCAATGTCCGAGGACACTGGAAACGGCAACGCCACCACGGCGCTGGGCAACCTCGCCGCGATCAATCACATCGTGGTCCTGATGCTGGAAAATCGCTCATTCGACCACATGCTCGGCTACCTCTACGCGGCCGAGGGCAACGTCTCCCCGTCCGGCCAGCCGTTCGAGGGCCTGACCGGCGCCGAGCAGAACCCGGACGGCAAGGGCGGCACGGTCGGCGTCTACCAGATCACCCCGTCGACCCCGAACGCCTACTTCATGCCCGGGGCCGACCCCGGCGAGGGCTACAAGGCGACCAACAGCCAGCTCTGGGGGTCGACGACCGCCCCCTCGACCGGGACCCCGGCCCCGATGACCGGGTTCGTCACCGACTACGCGTACACGCTCGGCTGGCAGTCGAAGGACCCCGGCTGGTCGGTGCTGCCCGGCACCACCGCGAGCGAGATCATGGGCTGCTACACCCCGGCCGCGCTGCCGGTGCTGTCGGCGCTGGCGGCCGGCTACGCGGTGTGCGACCACTGGTTCGCCTCGGTGCCGACCGAGACCATGCCCAACCGCGCGTTCACCTGCGCGGGGACCAGCATGGGGCAGGTCGACGACAACACCAAGAAGTTCTCGGCTCCGTCCGTCTTCGGCGCCCTCGGAAAGGCCGGCCAGACCTGGGCCATTTACGGCTACACCCAGCGCCCGCTGACCGCCGACACGTTCACCGACGTCGCCACCGCCAGCGGGGGAGCGATCGGCCTGTTCACCGACTTCCAGGCCGCCGCCGCGGCGGGCACCCTGCCGGACTACGCGTTCCTGGAGCCGAGCTGGCAGTCGACCGGCAACAGCCAGCACCCGAACTACGACGTGGCCCTCGGCGAGCAGCTCATCCACGACGTCTACGAGGCGCTCCGGTCGGGGCCGGGCTGGGGCCAGACGCTGTTCGTGCTCACCTACGACGAACACGGCGGCTGCTTCGACCACGTCCCGCCGCCGTGGGGCGCGACCCCGCCCGACAGCGCCGTCGAGGCGGCCTACAACTTCACCTTCAATCGCTTCGGCGTCCGGGTGCCGACCGTGCTGATCTCGCCGCTGATCGCGCCGGGCACCGTCTACCGGGTGCCGGCCGGGTCCACCCCGCTCGACCACACGTCGGTTCTCGCGACCGTCGAGCAGCGCTGGGGCCTTCAGCCGCTGACCGCCCGCGACGCCGCCGCCCCCGCCTTCGGCAGCGTGCTCACCCTGGCCGCCCCCCGCACCGACGACGTCCTCGCCGGGGTGACGGTCCCGGTGGCCGGCAGCGCGGGCCCCTCGGCCGGCCTGACCTCCCACCTCGAGGAGATCCGCCAGCAGCTCCCCGCCAGCACCGCCCCGCCCGGCGCCCCGTCCGCCCCGGCCATCCTCCCCGCCCTGGCCAGGATCTCCGCCCCGGCCACCCCCACGACCCCCACCCCCACGACCCCCACCCCCACGACCCC
>DATCGA010000057.1:0-7922 GCA_036509215.1 Trebonia sp. | reverse complement strand
ACTACTAGAAACACAAATGTCTACGGGAAAGAGGCACGGGGGCCCGAGGGCCGCAGGGCCCCGCGGCCGGCGGCCGGCGCGGTGCGGGCGTCGCCGGCGCCACGTGCGCGAATCGGGGAGCGCCGGTGCGGTGCGGTGCGGTGCGGTGCGTGAGGTCATCGCCGCAAACTTCGCATTGAGGCCGTTAAGGCTGCGGTCGGACCGGGCAGGTATCCCGAGTCGGCTATCAGAGCAGTCGGCAGCGGAGGAAGTCATGAGCCAGCACACGGCGAGACATGACCAGCATGCGAAGGCTGACGACGAAGACGTTGCCTACCCGCAGGCGCAGCCGGCCCGCGGGCGGGGCGCGCGCGGACGACGGCCCGTCGGCCAGCCGGCCGGCGATGGCGGCGTGAGCCCGGACGAGCCCGACGAGGGCGAGTTCGAGCTGATCGGCGACGACGACCTGGGCGCGGCCGACCTCGGCCCGGCCGCCCCCGGCGCGAGCGACCCGGACGCCGATTCCGGGCGGATCAGGAAGATAGCGCTGGAGAGCTAGCGCTCCCCGAATCGAGTCGTGTTGCGTCCGACGTCGACGCGACATATCTTAAGTAGCAGGACTTGATGAGGAGTGAGCGAGATGGCTGTTGGGTACACGGCCCGGACGATGAGGACGATGAGCTGGTCGACGAAGGCGGTTATCGCCGCCGCGCTGTTGGCGGTTCTTCTGGTGGCGGCGGTGCCGGTGGCGCTGCTGGTGGGCGTCTTCATGATGCTGTTCGGGCATGTGATTGCCGGGCTGGCGCTGTTCGGCGGCTCGATCCTGGCCGCCACCGTGGCGGTCGTGATCGCGAGCATGAGCGGCGTCAGGCAGCTGCGCAAGCTCGTCCGTCAGCACGGTTACAAGGTCACCCAGCTGCACCAGGTCACTCAGCTGCACCAGGGCGACGACTACTACTACGAGTAACGGTTTAGTTGGCCTCGACGCCGACCGGGGCCATCGGCCAGCAGACCTCGGTCCGCCATTGAGCTCGGTCCTCGGTGTCGAAGGGGCCGACGAGGTACCGTTCCCGCACCGGTCCCGCGCCGTCGCGGCCGTTGACGGCGGCGTACGTGCCCAGCGCGGCGTAGCTGCGGTCGACGTCGCCGTGCGGGCCGGCGTGCAGGGCGACCGCGAACCGGGCGGCCGGAAGCTCCCAGCGCACGTCCATGCCGTCCAGGGCCGGGCAGTCCTTGACCGGCAGGTAGACCCGGGCGTGGCCGGCGTCCTGGGTGAACAGGTCATCGTCGTAGATGCCGCCGACCGGGCCGTTCTGCTCGAGCCCGGCCGCTTCCGCCGTTGCCCGCAGGCCGGCCAGGGCGTTCAGCCACCAGGCGCCGACGTCCTTTCTCAGCACGTCGGCGGCGACCGAGATCGTGGCCCCGCCGTCGAGCACCCGCTCCTCGATGGCGATCGGGGCCGAGCCGCGCTCGAGCATCCGGCGCAGTGAATCGACGGCGGCCTCGGTCTGCCTGAGCTGGTCGCGCATCCGGTCGAGGTGGCTCGCCAGGATCGCGTCGCGGGAGGTCAGGTCGGGGGCGGCCAGGACCGCCTTGACGTCGGCGACCGGCAGGCCGAGGTCGCGGAACCGCCTGACCAGCTGCGCCGACTGCGCCTGGCCGGGCCGGTAGTACCGGTACCCGCTGTCCGGGTCGATCACGGCTGGCTCGAGCAGGCCTACCTCGTGGTAGTAGCGGAGCGTCTTGATGCTCAGGTGGGTGAGGCGCGAGAACGCGCCGATGGTCAGCCGCTGCATGACAGCAGTCTCGACTCTCCGGCCAGGGGAGAGTCAAGGTGCCGACGTTTGCGGCTTGAGTGTTGCTCGCCGTGTTGACTCTCCCGTGGCTGGAGCCCTGAGGGTGGTTCACGAGACACCCGCATCCAACCTCGGAGGCCTCTCGTGAACGCTTCTGCACCGGTCCTGACCGGCCCTGTTTCTATTTCCCAAGCTCCGGCCGAACGCGGTCCGGCCGGCTCGCCCCCGGTCCGCACGACCGCGCTGCTGGCCGTGCTGGCGCTGGCCGGGACCGTCTTCGCGATGATGCAGGCGCTGGTCATTCCGGCCCTGCCGCGGATCCAGGTCGGCCTCGGCGTCAACACCGCCGAGGCCGCCTGGATCTCGACCGCGTACCTACTCAGCGCGTGCATCCTCACCCCCGTCATCGGCCGGCTGGGCGAGGTGGCCGGCAAGAAGCGGATGATGCTGGCCAGCCTGGCCGTGTTCGCGGCCGGCACCCTGGTCTGCGCGGTCGCGGGCAACCTGGCCGAGCTCGTGGCCGGGCGGGTGATCCAGGGCGCGGCGGGCGGCATCTACCCGCTCGCGTTCGCGATCATCAGGGAGCGGCTGCCGCGCGAGCGCGTCCCCGGCAGCATCGGCCTGGTGTCGTCGCTGCTCGGCATCGGCGGCGGGCTCGGCCTGGTGCTGCCCGGGCCGATCATGACCCGGCTCTCCTACCAGTGGCTGTTCTGGCTGTCGCTCATCGTCATCGCCGTCGCGCTCGGGCTGGCTGGCCGCTACATCCCGGCTGACGGCCCCGCCTCCACCGGGGAGGGGGTTCCGTGGCGCTCCTCGCTGCTGATGGCGGTGGGCCTGTCGGCGGTGCTGATCGCGGTGAGCGAGTCGGCCAGCTGGCACTGGGCGAGCGTCAAGACGCTGAGCCTGCTCGCGCTCGGCGCGGCCGCGCTGGTGACCTGGGTCCGGGCCGAGGCCCGGAGCCGTAACCCCCTGGTGGACATGAGCCTGATGCGGCTGCGCGGCGTGTGGACTGCGAACGCGGCCGCGCTGCTGATCGGCATGGGCATGTACGCCTCGTTCCTGATCATCCCCGAGCTCGTGCAGGCGCCGGCCCGGCTCGGCTACGGCTTTGGCGCGTCCGTGACCGGGGCGGGGCTGTTCATGTTCCCGACCGCCGCCGTGCAGCTGCTCCTCGGCCCGTTCTCCGGCCTGCTGCACCGCTGGTTCAGCCTGCGGGCACAGCTGATCGCGGGCCAGCTGAGCTGCGCGGCGGGCTTCGTCGGGCTCGCCCTCTGGCACGACGCCCCGTGGCAGGTGTACGCGGCCACCTCGGTCCTCGGGATCGGGTTCTGGCTCTGCCTGGTGGCGCTGCCGAACCAGGTCGTCTCGGCCGTGCCCGCCGCCCGGACCGGATCGGCGACCGCCGTGAACACCGTGCTCCGCAACGCCGGCGGCGCCCTCGGCGGGCAGCTGGCGGCGGCGATCATCGTCTCCTCGGCGGCGGCGTCGGGTAGCGGTGCGCCCGCTGTGTCGGGGTACGTCGGGGCGCTGGTTCTGTGCGCGGCGGCGACCTGCGGCGGCGCCTTGGTGGCGTGCGTCATTGCGCGCAAGAGCCGAAGCTAGTCGGCCGGGCGCCTGGCGCCTGGCGTGGATCGCTGACCGCCCTCACCGGGTGGTCAGCGATCGACGTTTTGGCGGCCGGGGGCGGTCAGTGCCCTGCTGGTACGCTCGCCAGCGTGGGTAACGCCCGGGCTGACATCATGGGGTTGTCTGACTACGTGTACCAGCGCACCCAGAGCAGGCTGGCCGGGCTCAGCGACGACGAGTACTTCTGGGAGCCGGTGGCCGGCTGCTGCACGATCCGGCGGACGGACGCCGGGGCCTACCGGGCTGATGACCCGGACCGGCCTGTCGCGGTCCTGCGTCCTGTCACCGGGGCCGGCCACCCGCCGTTCACGACCATCGCGTGGCGGCTGTGGCACCTCGCCGAGACCTACGGCGGGAAACGGAATCCGCAGTGGCTGGGGGTGGAGCGGCAGCCCGGCGGGTTTGAGCGGGACGACCCGGCGCCGGCCACCGCCGCCGAGGCCATCGCCGCCCTGGAGCGCGCGCACGCGTTCTGGCAGGGGGTGCTCCAGGAGTTGCCCGACGCCTCCTGGTGGGAGCCGCTGGGCGTTGTCGCTGGCCCGTACGCCGAGGACGACAAGGCCTCCCTCGTGCTCCACCAGCTTGACGAGCAGATCCATCACGGGGCCGAACTGGGCGTGCTGCGCGATCTGTACGCGGCCCGGTTCGCGTCGGCAGCAGGAGGAGCGTTGTGAGCGGACAGGCACGGATCCTGCTGGTGTCCGGGAGCACCAGGGGCGGCTCTTCCAACACGGCCGCGCTGGCGACGGCGGCCGCCATCGCCCCCAGCCAGGTGACGCCGGTCCGGTATGACGGCCTGGCCGAGCTGCCCGCCTTCAACCCCGATCAGGACGGCGACCTCCTCCCGGCCGCGGCAGCGGAGCTACGTCGGCAGATCGCCGAGTCGGACGCGGTGCTGTTCTGCACCCCCGAGTACGCGGGAACGCTGCCCGGCAGCCTCAAGAACCTCCTCGACTGGACCGTGGGCGGCGGCGAGTTCTACGGCAAGCCGGCCGCCTGGATCAACGTCGCGGTAGCGGGCCGGGGCAAGGGCGCCGAGGACTCCCTGGCGGCCGTGCTCGGCTACGTCAGTGCGGACATCGTCGAGGCGGCCTGCCGCCGGATCCCGGTCGACCGCGAGGCGATCGGGCCGGACGGGACCGTGATCGGCCTGCCGTTCGCGCTCGAGATCGCCGAGGTCTGGGACGCGCTGCTCAGCCATCTCGGCAAGCTCTGACGATCCCTTGCCGTTGCCCCTGGGGCCAGGCGCATCATCGTGGTCATGACCATAAGAGCGGTTGTCTTCGACATCGGCGGCGTGTTTGAGTTCACCCCGGACCTCGGCTGGGCACCGGCCTGGGAGTCCAGGCTCGGCCTGGCCGCGGGTGGGCTCGGCGAGCGCATGGGCGACGCCTGGCGCGACGGCGGGATCGGCGCGATCAGCGAAGCCGATGTGCGCCAGGCCGCGCGGAAGCGCCTCGGGCTCGACGAGGGCCAGTTGGCGGAGTTCATGGCCGACCTGTGGCGCGATTACCTCGGCACCGCCAACACCGAGCTGATCGAGTACGCGCGTCGGCTGCGCCCGCGCTACCGGACCGGGATCTTGAGCAATAGCTTCGTCGGCGCCAGGGAGCGCGAGCAGGCCGCCTACGGCTTCGAGGACCTGGTCGACGACATCGTCTACTCCCACGAGTGCGGCCTGAGCAAGCCCGACCCGAGGGCCTACGCCCTCGTGTGCGCGCGGCTGGAGGTCGAGCCGGCCGAGACGGTGTTCCTCGACGACACCGAGATGTGCGTGGACGGAGCGCGGCAGGCCGGGCTGCACGCGGTGCTGTACTCCGACAACGCCCAGGCGATCGGCGAGATCGAGGACGCGCTCAGTCGTTCCTCGCCGCCTCCGGTCCGGTGATGCGGGTCAGCAGCGGGAAGGTGGCCGCGATGACGCCGAGCGCCACCAGGATCCCGCCCGCGGTGATGAGGTAGTAGGCGGCACCGGGCGCCACGATCGAGTGCCCCTGCTGCAGGGAGGCGTTCATCTCGGCGCCGCCGAACCCGGCCCCGATCGCGACGGCGGCGACGGTGAGCAGCGGGACCGCGCCTTCCAGGGCGACGACGCGGCGCAGGGTGGCGAGCCGGGCGCCGGTGAGCCGCAGCAGGCTGAACGGTCGCTTGCGGTCGGCCAGCCCGGCCGCGATGCCCGCCGCGAGCGTGCAGCCAGCGATCACCAGGCTGACCAGAATCACTACGTTCGCGAGCTGCTGGTAGTCGTTGTTGGTGGAGTTGTCCGCCACGATCAGGTCGCCGAGGGTGGCCGGCGCGTTGAGGTCGATCAGCGTGTACGCGTTCTCAAGCGCCGTCCTCGCCCGTTCGACCGCCGGCACCGAGCCGTCGGTCGCCACGCTGACGGCGTCCACCCGGAGGCTGTCGAGCCGGGTGACCGGGACGTTCACGGCGGGCCAGACGAAGCCGCTGAGGTTCGAAAGACCGAACAGGGGGCCGTCGACCCCGTCGGCCGGGAACGCCGCCGCGGTCGCCCCGGCCGGGCAGCGGCCGAGGACGGGAACGGTCGCGAGCTGCGCGCAGGACACCACCCCGGCCGGAATCGGGCTCGGCGGGCTGCCGCCGAGGTCGTGGAACGACCCGGGGATCGACAGCCCCGGATCGTCGCGGACCACCATGACTCCGTGGACGCCGGGAATCTGGTTCAGCCGGGCGGCAAGCGGCGCGACCGATGCGGCCGGCCCGGCGCCGGTCGTGGCGGCTCCGGTCTGGGAGTAGTTGTCGCTGAATTGCTGGTCCGCCACCTGATTGGTCAGCAGGTTCAGAATTGGGCCGCTGCCGAACTTGGTCTGCTCGACCGAGTCCTGGGTGGCGATGGCCACCACCGCCGCGGTGGTGATGAGCAGGGCGAGCACCAGGCCGCTGACGGCGCGGAAGGCGGCCCTCGGGTCGTCGGCCAGGCGGCGGGCGGCGATCAGCGTGGCCGGGCGGCTGGTCCAGCGGGCCATCAGCCGCGCCGCGGCCATGGTGAGCCACGGGCCCGCGATGACCAGGCCGACGATGATGAGCAGGTAGCCGGGCACGAACGCCTGGACCTGGGCGGCCGGGCTGGCCGGCTTGCCGTGGGCGACGAAGAAGCCAAGGTCGGCGAAGCCTGCCAGCAGCGGCAGCACCCGCCAGGCCCGCGGCGGCTTCGGCGTCACCCGGCGGGCGACGCCAAGCGGGGAGATGCGCACCCGGCGCAGCGCCAGCCGGGCTGCCACGGCGGCGGCCGCGGGCACGCCGAGCGCGACCAGGAGGATGTCGGTCGGGCTGAGCGTCAGCTCGGCCGGGAAGAACGGCTGGCCGATGAACGGGATGCCCGCGACCGGGACGCGCAGCAGGAAGAAGATCCCGAAGCCGAGGGCGACCCCGAGGACCGCTCCGGCCGTCGATTCGACGGCGGCGAGCAGCGAGACCTGCCTTCGGGTGGCGCCGGCCAGGCGCATCGCCGCGAACCGCTGCTCGCGGCGGGCGGCCGACAGCCGGGTGGCGGTCATGATGAAGATCAGCACCGGGGCCAGGATGGCCAGCGCCGCCACGGACAGGATGAGGTCGCTGGTGCTGGCCGGGATTTGGCCCTCGGGCGGGCTGTAGGCGAGCCCGGTGGGGTTCGCCACCTGGGCGTTGCCAGGGTTGGCGAAGTTGGCGCGCCTAGCATGGTCGACGGTGTTGCCGGGCAACGTGGTGGGGATCGACGTCACCCGCACGCTGTCGGGCGTGGCCGCCAGCTGGGCCGGGGTGCGCCCGACGATGAGGATCAGCGAGCTCGGCGACGGCAGCCCGGCGTCGCCGATGGTGCCCGCCAGCCGGCCTGGGTAGCGATCGGCCAGCTGGTCGGCCGGAGTGCTGCGCAGTAGCGCGGCCAGCGCGGGCGAGGCGTAGTACTGGCCCGGGGCCGGGTCATGCGGGATGCCAGGCGGCACCGGGGACGAGGCGGCGGTGGCGGCCACGTCGTAGCGGCTGATCTGCTGGCCGTCGAAGGTGTCGCCGCTCGGGTGCCACCACAGCGGGGCAACGCCCGATGTCGGGCCGGCCGGCACAGAGGCCGTGCCGGTCCACTGCCAGGCGTACCGGCTGCTCCAGGCGGCCACCGCGTTGGTCGCGGCCAGCGCGGACAATAGCAGGCCGACGCCGAGGCCGACCGCGACCGACAGGATGACCAGCCGGGTGATCGGCTCGCGGCCGCCGTTGACCACCAGCCGCAGCCCCAGCGGGATCACGGCTGGACCCCGGTGAGCGTGCTGACCTTGCCGTCCCTGACGACGACCTCGCGGTCGGCGTAGGCGGCGACCCGGGCGTCGTGGGTGACCAGCACGACGGTGGTGCCGTGCTCGCCGACGGCGGCGGTGAGCAGGTCCATCACCAGCTCGCCGGAGACCGAGTCGAGTGACCCGGTCGGCTCGTCGGCGAACAGCACCTCGGGGTCGGCGACCAGGCCGCGGGCCAGCGCGACGCGCTGCGCCTGCCCGCCCGACAGCTCACCGGACCGGCGGTGCTCAA
>DATCGA010000056.1:0-3055 GCA_036509215.1 Trebonia sp. | reverse complement strand
CGGCGAACGCCGCCCGCGAGCTCCACGTCTTGGTGCCCGACAGCAGCCAGCCGCCGTCCGTGGCGGTCGCGCGGGACCTGATGGCGGCCAGGTCGCTGCCCGCGTCCGGCTCGGACCAGGCCTGCGCCCAGATCTCGTCCGCCCGCGCCATCGGCGGCAGCAGGCGATCACGCTGCTCCTGGGTCCCGTGCGCGAACAGCGTGGGGGCGAGCAGGAACAGCCCGTTCTGACCGACGCGCGCCGGCGCCCCGGCGGCGTAGTACTCCTCCTCGAACGCCAGCCAGTCGAGCAGCGACGCGTCGCGCCCGCCGTACTCCAAGGGCCACGAGACCACCGAAAGGCCAGCCAAAGCCAACGAGCGCTCCCACGTCCGGTGCCGCTCGAACCCCTCCGCGGTGTCCACCGACGGCAGCGGCTCGGCGGGCACGTGCGCGCGCAGCCAGTCCCGCGCCTGCGCCCGGAACTCGTCGCCGCCCGCCGTCACTGCCCGGCCTTCTCGGAGGGCGCAGCCGCGCCATCGCCCTGGGCCAGCCCCTTCATCCCCCGGGCGTCGAGCCCGGCCAGCGAGTTTCCCTGGACCTCGGCGTTGTGCGCGTGCGCGACGTGGTGCAGGCCGAACACCGAGTCCATCCCCGGCCGCAGGCCCATCAGGTCCTCGCACTGGTTCACCGCCCGCTTGGCCAGGGCCAGGCCGAACGGAGGCATCGCCGCGATCTCGTCCGCCAGCGCGAACGTCGCCGCCTCGAGTTCCCCCCGCGGCACCACCCGGTTGACCATGCCGACCTGGTAGGCGCGCTCGGCCGTGAACCGGCCGCCGGTGAACAGGACCTCCTTGGCGAACCGGGGCCCGAGCGCCCACGGATGCGCGAAGTACTCGACCCCCGGTATCCCCATCCGCACCACCGGGTCGGCGAAGAACGCGTCGTCGGCCGCCACGATCAGGTCGCAGACCCAGGCCAGCATCAGGCCGCCCGCGATGCAGGCGCCCTGCACCATGGCCACGGCGGGCTTCGGTATCTCCCGCCACCGGCGGCACATTCCCAGGTAGACCTCCATCTCGCGGGCGTACCTGGCGTCCGCCCCGGCCTTGCCGACGTGGTCCCACCACAGCACCGCCTCGCGCGGGAACGACTTGTCGGCGTCCCGTTCCGGGGTGCCGATGTCGTGCCCGGCGCTGAAGTGGTCGCCCGCGCCTGCCAGCACGATCACGGCGACCCCGTCGTCATCGGTCGCCCGGCCGAAGGCGGCGTCGAGCGCGTAGGTCATCGCCGAGTTCTGCGCGTTCCGGTACCGGGGGCGGTTGAGCGTGATCAGGGCGATGGCGCCCCGGGTTTCGTAGCGGACCTCGTCTGCCATCAGCGCTCATTTCTTAGCAGTCGCTTGAGTACCTTGCCCGACGGATTGCGCGGCAGCGCGTCGCGGAACACCACCTGCCGGGGCACCTTGTAGTTGGCGAGCCGCGAGCGGCAGAAATCAACCACCGCGTCCGCGGAGACGACACGTCCGGCCCGCAGCACGATGTACGCCCGGCCCACCTCGCCCAGCCGGTCGTCGGGCACCCCGACGACGGCGGACTCGGCGACGGCGTCGAGCCGGGCGAGCGCCTGCTCGACCTCGGCCGGGTAGACGTTGAAGCCGCCGCAGATGTACATGTCCTTCAGCCGGTCGGTGATCGTCAGGTACCCGGCCGGGTCGAGGCTGCCCACGTCGCCGGTGTGCAGCCAGCCGTCGGCGTCGATCGCCTCGGCCGTCGCGGCCGGGTCGTCGAGGTAGCCCAGCATCAGGTTGGGCCCGCGCAGCAGGACCTCGCCGGTCGCGCCGGGGGCGCCGTCGGCGCCGGCCACCCGCACCGAGAACCCGGCCGCCGCCCGCCCGCAGGTGCGGGCCACGGTCGGCGGGTCGTCGCCCGGCCGGCACATGGTCGCCACCACCGCCTCGGTCAGCCCGTAGGCGGTGAGCACCACCCGGAAGCTGAGCTCGCGGCCCATCCGCTCGACCAGCGCGGCAGGCACGCTCGCCGCCCCGGTCACCGCCAGCCGCAGGCTCGACAGGTCGAAGCGATCGCGTTCGGGATGGTCGAGGATGGTCTGGTAGATCGTCGGCGCGCCCGGCAGCACGGTGATCCGCTCGGTCTCGATCAGCCGCATCGCCGCAGCGGGGTCGAAGACCGGCAGCGGCACCATCGTCGCGCCGCTCACCAGGCAGGCGAGGATGCCCGCCTTGAGGCCGAAGCTGTGGAAGAACGGGTTCACCACCAGGTACCGGTCGCCGGCGGTCAGCCCGCCGTGCTCGGCCCACGCCCGGGCGACCGCCAGCGCGCTGCGGTGGCTGCTCATCGCGCCCTTGCTGCGCCCGGTGGTGCCCGAGGTGAACAGGATGTCGCTGACGTCTTCCGGGCTGACTGCGGCCGCGCGAGCGGCGGCGTACGGACGGAGAGTCGCCAGCTTCCGTTCGATAAAACTCGTCCAGTCGCCGCCGCCGCTCCGCACCACCAGCGCGAGATCAGCCAGGCTGCCTCCGGTGTCTGGCGTTTCTGAGGCGGCGGCGGCGCGCAGCGCTGCCAGCCGGTCGACGCCGAGAAACTCGTCGTCGACGAACAGGGCGCGCGCTCGGCTGCGGACGATCACGTCGAGCGCCTCGGCCCCGGTGAACCGGGTGCTGACCGGGACCAGGGTGGCCCCCGCGGTCAGCGAGCCGAGGGCGGCGAGAACCCAGGCGGTCGTGTTGGGGCACCAGACCGCGACCCGGTCGCCGGGGGCGATGCCGTCGGCGATGAGCGCGCGGGCCACCTCGCCGACCCGTTCGTGCAGCTCCCGGTAGCTGAGCCGGGCGCCGCCGGGCTCGGCCAGGGCCTCCGCGTCGCCGAACTCCCTGGCCGCGTCCGCGACCGCGGCCGGGATCGTCGCCGGGATCGTCCGCTCCACCATTCGACCCTACCAAGCAAGTGCTTGGTAGGGTAGCTGCATGCAGTTTGGTACGGAAGACGACGGGTTCCGCCGCCGGGTCGCCGACTGGCTCGCCGCCAACGTGCCGCCCGAGCTGCGGGGCGCCGGCG
>DATCGA010000055.1:0-2336 GCA_036509215.1 Trebonia sp. | reverse complement strand
ACCGGGTGCTCATCGGCTACAGCTCCGCTCGGCCCGACGGCACCCAGGTCGCCGCCTACGCCGCCGCCCACACCGAGCGCCTCGGCTTCCTGGTCGCGCACCGTCCGGGCTTCGTCGCGCCGACCCTGGCGGCGCGGACGTTCGCCACCCTGGACCAGTTCGCCGGGGGCCGGATCGCGGTGCACATCATCACCGGCGGCAGCGACGCCGAGCAGCGCCGGGACGGAGACCACCTGTCCAAGGACGAGCGCTACGACCGCACCGACGAGTACCTGGACATCCTCAAGCAGGCCTGGACCTCGGACCAGCCGTTCTCCTACCAAGGCAGCAACTACCAGATCGAGGACTTCTACTCCGAGGTCCGCTCCCCGCAGCAGCCGAGGATCAGGCTCTACTTCGGCGGCTCCTCGGCCGCCGCCTACCGGGTCGGCGGCAAGCACGCGGACACCTTCGCCCTGTGGGGCGAGCCCCTCGCGGAGACGAAGGAGCAGATCGACTCGGTCAACGCCGCCGCCAGGGCGGCCGGCCGGGCCGACACCCCCGGCATCAGCGTGAGCTTCCGCCCCATCCTCGGCCCGACCGAGGAGCTGGCCTGGGAGCGCGCCCACCAGATCCTGGCCGCGACCAAGGAGAACGTCGAGGGCTTCCGCGCCCGCCGTCGCCGCGAGACCTGGGGCCTCGGCGGCGCCAGCCCGGCCAACGTCGGCTCGCAGCGGCTGCTCGCCGCGGCCGAGAAGGGCGAGCTGCACGACCGGGCGCTGTGGACCCCGCTCGCCGCCGCCACCGGCGCCGCCGGCAACTCGACCGCCCTCGTCGGCACGCCCGAGACGGTCGCGCAGGCGATCCTCGACTACCTCGACATCGGCGTCACCACGATCTTGATCAGAGGCTACGACCCCTACAACGACGCCATCGACTACGGCCGCCACCTGCTGCCGCTGGTCCGCCAGGAGGTCGCCCGGCGCGACGCGGAGAAGGACGCGGCCGGTCGCGAAACCCGCCCGGCCGAGCAGGCGGTGCGGGCATGACCGCCCGGGCACGGCAGCTCAAGCTCGGCGCCGTCACCATGGGCGCGGGCGGCCCCGGCCAGCACTACCTCTGGCTCGACCCGGAGATCCCGGGCGACGCCAGCGTGAACGTGGACTGGTACATCGAGCAGGCCCGGCTGGCCGAGGCGGCCAAGTTCGACCTGATCTTCATCGTCGACAGCCAGTTCATCACCCCCGACTCCCCGCCGCACTACCTCAACCGGCTCGAGCCGATGACGCTGCTGTCGGCCCTCGCCGTGACCACCCGGCACCTGGGCCTGGTCGCCACCATGACCACGTCCTACAACGACCCGTTCAACGTGGCCCGCCGCCTGGCCAGCCTCGACCTGATCAGCGGCGGAAGGTCCGGCTGGAACGTCGTCACCAGCGGCGACGCGGGCGCGGCGGCGAACTTCAGCCGCGAGGAGCACTTCGACTACGACACCAGGTACGCCCGGGGGCTGGAGTTCGTCCGGGTCGCCCAGGGCCTGTGGGACTCCTATGAACAGGACGCGTTCCCGCGCGACCGCTCGAGGCGGACGTTCCTCGACCCGACCAGGCAGCACCAGCTCAACCATCAGGGCGAGCACTTCCAGGTGGCCGGCCCGCTCAACGTCTCCCGCTCGCCGCAGGGCCAGCCGGTCATCTTCCAGGCGGGCGACTCCGAGCAGGGCCGTGACCTCGGCGCCACGATCGGCGAGGGCATCTTCACCCACGCGGCCTCGCTCGAGCAGGGCCGGGCCTTCTACGCCGACATCAAGTCCCGCGCCGCCGCCAAGGGCCGCGACCCCGACCACATCGTGGTCATGCCGGGCCTGCGGGTCTACGTCGGCGACACCGACGCCGACGCGCGCGAGATCGAGCGCGGCCTCCAGCTCGCCGCCCAGGACTTCGACAAGGCCCTGGCCGAGCTCGGCCGCCCGTTCGCCTGGCACGACTTCCGCCAGTACGACCTCGACGCCCCGTTCCCGCAGCAGGCGCTGAAGTACGCCGAGCGCGGCTTCCGCACCAACGCCGAGAACATCGCCAGGCTCGCCCGCGACCGCGATCTCACGCTCAGGCAGACGGTCGAGTCGATCTCGTCCCCCCGCCCGACCCCGTTCGCCGGCGCCCCGGCCACCGTCGCCGACCAGATCACCCGCTGGTTCGACGCCCGCGCCCTCGACGGCATCAACTACCACATCGCCAACCCCGCCCAGTGGCGCCGCTTCCGCGAGGAGGTCGTCCCCATCCTCCAGGACCGAGGCATCGTCCGCCGCGAGTACGACTCCGCCACCCTCCGCGGCAACCTAGGCCTCCCCGTCCCCG
>DATCGA010000054.1:0-19466 GCA_036509215.1 Trebonia sp. | reverse complement strand
GCAGACGGTTCCTATATCCGCTTCGACGAGAACGCTGCCGTCCTGATCAGGGACGGCGGAGATCCGCGCGGTACCCGCATCTTCGGCCCGGTTGGCCGGGAGCTTCGGGAGAAGCGGTTCATGCGGATCATCTCGCTGGCGCCGGAGGTGCTGTGATGAAGATCAAGAAGGGCGACCACGTGATCGTCCTGGCCGGCAAGGACAAGGGCGCGACCGGGACCGTCATTGCGGCGTACCCGGAGCGCGACAAGGTCCTCGTCCAGGGCGTGAACATGATCAAGAAGAACAAGAAGGTGACCAACACGGGTGTCCGTGGCGCGCAGGACGGCGGCATCACCACCCAGGAGGCGCCGATCCACGTGAGCAACGTGTCGCTGGTCGATCCTGAGACCAAGCGCCCGGCCCGCGTTGGCTACACCATCAACGAGGACGGTCGCAAGGTCCGCGTGCTCCGTCCTAGCGGGAAGGAAGTCTGATGGCCACCGAGGCGCCGGCCCTGCCGCGGCTCAAGCAGCGGTACCGCACCGAGATCGCTCCCGCCCTGAAGGACGAGTTCGGGTTCGCCAACGTGATGCAGATCCCGGGGCTTACCAAGATCGTCGTGAACATGGGCGTCGGCGAGGCGGCGCGGGACGCGAAGCTGATCGACGGCGCCATCAGGGACCTGGCCACGATCACCGGGCAGAAGCCGGCCGTGGCGAAGGCCAGGAAGTCCATCGCGCAGTTCAAGCTGCGCGAGGGCATGCCGATCGGCGCGCACGTGACGCTGCGCGGCGACCGGATGTGGGAGTTCCTCGACCGGACGCTCTCCATCGCCCTGCCCCGCATTCGTGACTTCCGCGGCCTTTCCGACAAGCAGTTCGACGGGCGCGGCAACTACACCTTCGGTCTCACCGAGCAGGTCATGTTCCACGAGATCGACCCGGACAAGGTGGACAGGCAGCGGGGGATGGACATCACCATCGTCACCACGGCAAACAACGACGCTGAGGGCCGCGCGCTGCTGCGGCGTCTCGGCTTCCCGTTCAAGGAGGGCTGACAGATGGCAAAGACGGCTCTGGTCGTCAAGGCCAAGCGGAAGCCGAAGTTCGAGGTGCGCGGATACACTCGGTGCACCCGCTGCGGCCGCCCGCGTGCCGTCTACCGGAAGTTCGGCCTCTGCCGTATCTGCTTCCGCGCGATGGCGCACAAGGGCGAACTGCCCGGCATCACCAAGTCAAGCTGGTAACTATCTACACGCCGTAGGTCTGTGCCCCCTACTCGGGCCAAGCAGGGAAACCCCGGCGAGGAAGGCCAAAGCGGCCATGTCTATGACCGACCCGATTGCGGACATGCTCACCCGTGTGCGGAACGCCAACTCGGCGTACCACGACACCGTGGTCATGCCGTACTCGAAGATCAAGTCGCACATCGCGGAGATCCTCCAGCAGCAGGGCTACATCGCCGGGTGGCGCGTCGAGGACGCCGAAGTCGGCAAGAACCTGGTGGTCCTGCTGAAGTTCGGCAACGCCAGGGAGCGCTCGATCGCGGGCATCAAGCGGGTCTCCAAGCCCGGCCTGCGCGTCTACGCGAAGAAGGACAACCTGCCCCGGGTGCTCGGCGGGCTCGGCGTCGCGATCATCTCGACGTCAAGCGGCCTGATGACCGACAGGCAAGCCAAGAAGAACGGCGTGGGTGGGGAAGTCCTCGCCTACGTCTGGTAGCGGGAAGGGAGAGCAACGACATGTCACGTATTGGACGTCTCCCCATTCCTGTTCCCAGCGGAGTGGACATCAACATCGACGGCCAGGCGGTCAGCGTTAAGGGGCCCAAGGGGACCCTGAGCCTCACCGTCGCCGAGCCGATCACGGTGGAACGCCAGGACGGTGTTCTGAACGTCACCAGGCCGAACGACGAGGGCAAGGTGCGCGCCCTGCACGGCCTGTCCCGCACGCTCGTCGCCAACATGGTGACCGGCGTCACCGCCGGGTACAGCAAGACGCTTGAGATCGTCGGCGTCGGCTACCGCGTGGCCGCCAAGGGCAAGGACCTCGAGTTCTCGCTCGGCTTCAGCCACCCGGTGGTTGTCACGCCCCCCGAGGGCATCACCTTCCGCGTCGAGGCGCCGACCAGGTTCGTGGTCGAGGGCATCGACAAGCAGCTGGTGGGCGAGACCGCAGCGCGGATCCGCAAGCTCCGCAAGCCCGACCCCTACAAGGCCAAGGGCGTGCGGTACCAGGGTGAAGTGATCCGCCGCAAGGTCGGGAAGGCTGGTAAGTAGTCATGGCTGGTACCCAGGCCAAGAGGTCATCGATCGAGTACGCCTCCGGGCGGGTCGGGCCGCGCACCGCGACGAAGACCCGCGCCCGCGTCCGGCGGCACCTGCGGGTGCGCAAGAAGGTCACCGGCAGCACGCTGCGCCCGCGTCTGGTCGTCAACCGGTCCGCACGGCACCTGTTCGTACAGATCGTCGACGACAGCGTCGGCCGGACGCTCGCGTCCGCGTCCACCCTGGACGAGTCCGTCAAGGTTTCCGAGGGCGACAAGACGGCCAAGGCCAAGCTTGTCGGCGCGCTCATCGCCGAGCGGGCGAGGGACGCTGGCATCGAGGCAGTGGTCTTCGACCGTGGTGGCTACCAATACCACGGCCGGGTGGCCGCGCTCGCGGACAGCGCCCGGGAAGCCGGGCTGACGCTGTGACGCCGGGCAAGAACGTAACTAGGAGGAACAGCTAATGCCAGGAGCTCCGCGGCGTGGGGGCCAGGCCGGCGGCGGCGAGCGGCGGGAACGTCGTGACGACCGGCGCGGCGGCCAAGCAGAGAAGCAGACCGTCTACCTGGAGCGCGTGGTCACGATCAACCGCGTGGCCAAGGTGGTCAAGGGCGGGCGCAGGTTCAGCTTTACCGCGCTCGTCGTGGTGGGCGACGGTAACGGCATGGTCGGCGTCGGCTACGGAAAGGCCAAGGAGGTGCCTGCGGCGATCGCCAAGGGCGTCGAAGAGGCCAAGAAGCACTTCTTCCGGGTGCCCCGCATCGTCGGCACGATCCCGCACACCGTGCAGGGCGAGGCGGCGGCCGGCGTGGTGCTGCTCAAGCCAGCCAGCCCGGGTACCGGCGTCATCGCCGGCGGCCCGGTCCGGGCCGTGCTCGAGTGCGCCGGGATTCACGACGTGCTGTCCCGTTCGCTCGGCTCGTCCAACCCGATCAACGTGGTGCACGCCACCGTGACTGCGCTGAAGTCGCTGAGTCGTCCTGAGGAGATCGCGGCCAAGCGCGGCCTGCCGATCGAGGACGTGGCGCCCAAGGCGATGCTCGCGGCGCAGCGCGCCCACGCGGCTAACGCGTGACGAGGGGGCCACGATGACACAGCTCAAGGTAACCCAGGTCAAGTCGAAGATCGGCGGGAACAGCACGCAGCGCGGTACGCTGCGCTCCCTGGGCCTGCGGAAGATCGGTCAGTCGGTGGTCAAGCCGGATCGCCCGGAGTTCCGGGGCATGATCCACAGGGTCCGCCACCTGATCGTGGTAGAGGAAGTGGACTAGCCATGCTGAAGCTGCATGACCTGCGGCCGGCTCCCGGCGCCCACAAGGCGAAGCAGCGGCTCGGCCGCGGCGAAGGCTCGAAGGGCAAGACGGCCGGCCGCGGTACCAAGGGCACCAAGGCTCGCTACCAGGTGCCGGTCGGGTTCGAGGGCGGCCAGGTGCCGCTGCAGCGGCGGCTGCCTAAGCTCAAGGGGTTCTCGAACGCCCTGTTCAAGGTCGACTACCAGGTCGTCAACCTCGGGCGTCTGGCCGAGCTGTTCCCTGCGGGCAGCGAAGTCACGCCTGAGGCCCTGGTGGCCGGCGGGGCCGTGCGCCGTGGCGAGCTCGTCAAGGTGCTCGGCGACGGCGAACTGTCGGTGGCGCTGCGGGTAAGCGCGCACAAGGTATCCGCGTCGGCTCGGCAGAAGATCGAAGCGGCGGGCGGAACAGTAACGCTGCTCGGTTAGTCTCTGGTAGGCCACCACGTAGTGGAAACCGAGGCCGCGTGCCCAGGCTGGCTCGTTCAGGGGAAGGCCCTTGAACGAGCTAGCTCCATGGGTAGCGCTCCGGGTAAGATACGGAAGCCGCTCACGCAGGTTCCGCCGATGAAGAGGGATCACGCATGCTGACCGCGTTCATCCGGGCGTTTAGAACGCCCGACCTGCGCAAAAAGCTGCTTTTCACGCTGGGCATCATTGCCCTGTTCAGGTTCGGCTCGTCGCTGCCCGCCCCGGGCATCAACGAGAAGAACGTGGCGTTCTGCGCGAACGTCGCGTCGAAGAGCAGCCTGGCAGGCACGCTGCAGATCGTCGACCTGCTGAGCGGTAATGCGCTCAAGTATCTGTCGGTGTTCGCGCTCGGCATCATGCCGTACATCACCGCGAGCATCATCCTCCAGCTCCTGACCGTGGTCATACCCCGCCTTGAGACGCTCAAGAACGAGGGGCAGTCCGGCCAGGCGAAAATCACGCAGTACACCAGGTACCTGACCATCGGTCTGGCGATCCTGCAGTCCACCGGGTACATCGAGCTCGCCCGCAGCGGCACGCTGTTCCCGAACTGCAACATCAGCGCGAACCCGATCATCCCCAACGCGTCCGTGTTCCACATCGCGACGATGGTGATCGCGATGGTGGCGGGCACCGCCGTCATCATGTGGATGGGCGAGCTGATCACCGACCGCGGCGTCGGCAACGGCATGTCGGTCATGATCTTCACCCAGGTCATCGCCGTTATCCCCGGCGAGCTGCTGGCGATCTACCAGGACCGGGGCACGTTCACGGCGCTGCTGGCGATCGTCGTGATCTTCGTGGTCGTCGCGTTCGTGGTGTTCATGGAACAGGCCCAGCGGCGCATCCCCGTGCAGTACGCCAAGCGGATGGTCGGCCGCCGGATGTACGGCGGGACATCGACCTACATCCCGATGAAGGTGAACCAGGCCGGCGTCATCCCGGTCATCTTCGCCTCCAGCCTGCTGTACCTCCCGCAGCTCGGGGTGTCGCTGTTCGGCAACCAGACCAAGCCGCAGGGCTGGGTCTCCTTGGTCCAGCGGTACCTGGAGATCAACTCGAGCACGAACCTGTCGAGCATGTGGTTCTACATGGCCCTGTTCTTCCTGTTGATCGTCGCCTTCACGTTCTTCTACGTCTCGATCACGTTCAATCCGGTCGAGGTTGCCGACAACATGAAGAAGTACGGCGGCTTCATCCCGGGCATCAGACCGGGTCGGCCGACCGCCGAATACCTCAGCTACGTGCTCAACCGGCTCACCACCCCCGGTTCGCTCTACCTCGGCGTGGTCGCCCTCTTCCCGCTGGTGGCGCTGGCCGTGATCGGCGTGGCCAACCAGTTCCCGTTCAGCGGCGTGAGCCTGCTCATCATGGTCGGCGTCGGCCTAGACACGGTCAAGCAGATCGAGAGCCAGCTGCAGCAGCGTAATTACGAAGGTTTCCTGCGATAGTGCGCATCGTCCTGGTTGGGCCCCCCGGAGCGGGCAAAGGGACTCAGGCCCACTTCATCGCATCGCACCTGTCGATCCCGCGCATTTCCACAGGCGACATCTTCCGGTTCAACGTTGCGAACAGCACCGACCTCGGCGCCAAGGCCAAGGAGTACATGGACCGCGGTGATCTCGTCCCCGACGAGATCACCGTGGCGATGGTCCGCGACCGGCTGGCCGAGGACGACGCGAAGGCTGGGTTTCTGCTCGACGGCTTCCCGCGCAACGTGCCCCAGGCCGAGACGCTGAAGAAGATGCTGGCCGAGCTGGACGCCAAGCTGACGGTGGTGCTCGAGCTGGTGGTGGACGAGGAAGAAGTGGTCCGGCGGCTGTCCGGGCGCCGCACCTGCCGCCGCTGCGAGCGAGTGTGGCACGTGCTCTACGACCCGCCCAGCCAGCCCGGGGTCTGCGGTGACTGCGGGGGCGAGCTCTTCCAGCGCGACGACGACAAGGAAGACGTGATCAGGCACCGTCTCGAGGTCTACAACACCCAGACGGCCCCGCTGATCGCGTTCTACGCCGACGAGGGCATCCTGGTCGGCATCGACGCGACCGGTCCGGTGGAGGAGATCACCGCCCGCGCGCTCGACGCTCTCCAGCCCTACACCCGCTGACAACGCGCAAGACGTTGCCGCGAAGGTAACGTTAGAGCGGGAGGTGCGATATGCGGCTTCGGCGGGAACCGGCGATCCAGATCAAGACGCCCGCGCAGATCGCGCGCATGTACGCGGTCGGCCAGGTGGTCGCGCGGACGCTGGCGGCGCTGGCCGACGCGGTGCGGCCCGGGGTGACGACGGCCGAACTCGACTCGATCGCCGAGCAGGAGATCAGGGCGGCCGGGGCGGTCCCCTCCTTCCTAGGCTACTCCGGCTACCCGGCGTCGATCTGCGCGTCGGTCAACCAGCAGGTCGTGCACGGGATACCGAGCGACGGGCAGCGGCTGCAGGCCGGGGACATCGTCTCCTTCGACTGCGGCGCGGTCCTCGACGGATGGCACGGGGACGCCGCGATCTCGGTCGGCGTCGGGGAGATCGACCCGGCCGACCAGGCGCTGCTCGACGCGTGCGAGGCGTCGATGTGGGCGGGGATAGCGCAGGCGGTCTCCGGCCGGCGGCTCGGTGACATCTCGAACGCGGTCGAGCGCTCGGTGCGCGGTTCGGGCGACTATGGCCTGATTCGCGAGTACACCGGGCACGGGATCGGCACCGAGATGCACATGGACCCCGCGGTCAGGAACTACGGGCCGCCCGGGCATGGACCGAGGCTGCTGACCGGGATGGCGCTGGCGATCGAGCCCATGATCACCCGGGGCGGCGGCGAGGTCGCCGAACTCGACGACGGCTGGACGGTCGTCTCCGTCGACGGCTCGCGGGCCGCCCACTTCGAGCACACCGTCGCGATCACGGCCGACCGCCCGTGGGTGCTGACCGCGCTCGAGGGCGCGCAGTCGGCCGCGGCCGAGCGGGCCGGGGTGCGGCTTTCGCGCCCGGATGGGCCGCCGGCGACGTCAGCCGGCCTCCGCGACGATGATCGGCTGGCCACGAGGACTGCGCCCGGTGGAGATGGCGATGTCGGGTGACCCGAAGGTGCGGGCGTCGGACGCGGACCGGGAACGGACCGCGGCCCTGCTCCGCGAGCACCACGCGGTCGGCCGGCTGACGCCGGAGGAGTTCAGCGAGCGGGTCGACCAGGCGTTGGCGGCCAGGACGCTGGGCGACCTCGAGGCCCTGCTGGCCGACCTCCCGGCCATCGACCTCTACCAGCTCCCGGCGGCCGGCATCCGCCCGGCCCCGCCCGGCGCGCTCCGGCGCCGGGGCGGCCCCGGCATCAACCGCCGCGGCGACGCGGCGTTCTTCCCCGACCGGCCCGCCAGTTGGATCACCTGGATGGCGGCGGCCTCGCTGCTGCTGCTGGTCTGGTTCGGCGTCGGCCTCGCCACCGGCGGCGTCGGCTGGCTCCCCTGGTTCCTCCTGATCGTCATCCCGTGGGCCCTCACCATCGCCCGCCGCCCCCCCGACCACCCCTAGCTCTTCGGAAGATTTGCCACCGCTCGCGCCCCCGCTCCACCTCGGCACTGCCACTCCCGGCCAAGTCACCTACGCCATCCACCCCAAACGAACAACCTGTCGCCTACGCCATTCACCCGAAACGCGACCTGTCGCCTACGCCAGCGACACCGATAGGCGATGTCGGCGGCGTAGGCGACAGGAGCCGGATCCTGTCGATGGCGTAGCCGACAGGGGCCGCTGAATCAATCGGGCGGGCGTCGACGCGGCGCGACCGGCCGGGGCGGCCGCGATGGCGGTTGCGCGGGCCTGCGTCGCGTACCCTGAGAGGGCACGCCCACGTACTCCGCCGCGCGGTCCGCATCGGGAATGTCACACGGAATAGACCGCAGGGCGGTGTTGCTCTACACGACGCCGGTGTTATGCTGCCGGTTCGCGTTCGCGGGAGGGGTGCAGTAGACTCTGCTGCGGCCCATCGGATCGCTTTCCGCATGGCCTCATGCCACGGGGGAGTACCGTCGTCCAGCTCGACTTGCCTGTCTGAGCTGCTGCGAACAGCCAAGACACCAGCCGAGACTACGCAGGACGAAGCGCGGAGGATATGCCCAAAAAAGACGGCGCCATCGAGATCGAAGGCACGGTGGTCGAGACGTTGCCCAATGCCTTCTTCCGCGTGGAGCTGGACAACGGGCACAAGGTACTCGCCCACATCAGCGGGAAGATGCGGATGCACTACATCCGGATCCTGCCCGACGACCGGGTGGTTGTAGAGCTCAGCCCGTATGACCTCAGTCGCGGTCGCATCGTTTATCGGTACAAGTAAGGGCATCCAGGCACCTCGGTGCCCGGAGCTAACAGGCCCGCCCTGCGGGCCACGAGGAGAAGTTTGCCGTGAAGGTCAAGCCGAGCGTCAAGAAGATCTGCAGCAAGTGCAGGGTCATCCGCCGCCACGGCCGCGTCATGGTGATCTGCTCGGACCCCCGGCACAAGCAGCGCCAGGGCTGAGCGGTACCGTCAGCCGCGCCCGTGAGCTGTAGCGCACAGCTGCACAACTGAATAAAACCGAGTAGTACGCGCATCTCAAGCGGCCAGCAGCAATGCTGGCCGCCTCCCCCGGTTGGAGGCCGGGGCCCGTCCTGGGCAGGGACGGGGAGTGATGCGGAGGACCTCCACCCCATAAGAAGGAGAACTGCCCAGAATGGCACGTCTCTCTGGCGTTGACTTGCCGCGTGAGAAGCGGCTTGAGATCGCCCTTACCTACGTCTACGGCATTGGCCGCACCCGGGCAACAGAGACCCTCGCCGCCACCGGCGTGAGCGGTGACACCCGGGTTCATGCTCTCAGCGACGATGAGCTGGCCAAGCTCCGCGAGTGGATCGACGCGAACTACCAGGTCGAGGGTGACCTCCGCCGTGAAGTCGCGTCCGACATCCGCCGCAAGATCGAGATCGGCTGCTACCAGGGCATCAGGCACCGCAAGGGGCTGCCGGTGCACGGTCAGCGGACGCAGACCAACGCGCGTACCCGCAAGGGCAAGAAGAAGACCGTCGCCGGCAAGAAGAAGGCCGGGAAGAAGTAACCCGTTTTCCGGGTGATCACCTCAATCAGGAGCTTACAGACAGATGCCGCCGCGCAAGAGCACCCAGCAGGGCGCACCCAAGAAGGTGCGCCGCAAAGAGCGGAAGAACATCGCTCATGGCCACGCCCACATCCGCTCTACGTTCAACAACACCATCGTCTCGATCACCGACCCGATCGGGAACGTGATCGCGTGGGCGTCCTCCGGGCAGGTCGGGTTCAAGGGTTCGCGCAAGTCGACCCCTTATGCAGCCCAGCAGGCCGCCGAGGCCGCAGCGCGCCGTGCCATGGAGCACGGCATGCGCAAGGTCGACGTCTTCGTCAAGGGGCCGGGCTCCGGCCGGGAGACCGCAATCCGGTCGCTGCAGGCGACCGGCCTTGAGGTCGGTTCCATCCAGGACGTCACCCCCGTTCCGCATAATGGCTGCCGCCCGCCCAAGCGTCGGCGGGTGTGAGGAGAGACTGATGGCACGATACACAGGGCCAGACTGCAAGCTGTGCCGCCGCGAAAAGGTAAAGCTGTTCCTGAAGGGCGCCAGGTGCGATGGGCCCAAGTGCGCCATCGAGATCCGGCCGTACCCGCCGGGCGAGCACGGCCGCATCAGGCAGAAGGACAGCGAGTACCTGATGCAGATCCGCGAGAAGCAGAAGGCTCGTCGCATCTACGGCATCCTCGAGAAGCAGTTCCACGGCTACTACGTCGAGGCCACGCGCAAGTCCGGCCGGACCGGCGAGGCGCTGCTGCAGATCCTCGAGAGTCGGCTGGACAACGTCGTGTTCCGCGCCGGGTTCGCCAAGAGCAGGGACATGGCCCGCCAGCTCGTCGGGCACGGCCACCTCCTGGTGAACGGCAGGCGGGTCGACATCCCGTCCTACCGGGTTCGCGAGAACGACGTCGTCGAGGTTGCCCGCAAGTCGCTTGAGCTGACCCCGATGGTCGTCGCCCGCGCCGAAGTCGGCGAGCGGATCGTCCCGGCCTGGCTTGAGGTCATGCCGGACCAGATGCGCGTCCTCGTGCACCAGCTCCCGGGCCGGGCGCAGATCGACACCCAGGTCCAAGAGCAGCTCATCGTCGAGTTCTACTCGAAGTAAACTGTTAGTAACGGCGGGCGACAGTCGCCCGCCGCCATTCACGGTGTCATATAGCGGGCACCTGGAAGGAAGTCTCATGCTCATCGCACAGCGCCCCTCCCTCGGTGAGGAGCAGATCGGCGACTACCGGTCGAAGTTCACGATCGAGCCGCTCGAGCCCGGCTTCGGCTACACGATCGGCAACTCGATCCGGCGTACGCTGCTCTCCTCCATTCCGGGGGCGGCGGTCACGTCGATCCGGATCGAGGGCGTGCTCCACGAGTTCACCACCGTGCCCGGGGTCAAGGAGGATGTCACCGACATCATCCTCAACCTCAAGCAGCTGGTGGTCTCCTCCGAGCACGACGAGCCCGTGGTGATGTACCTGCGCAAGCAGGGTCCCGGCGCGGTTACCGCGGCTGACATCGCGCCGCCCGCGGGCGTCGAGGTGCACAACCCGGATCTGCACATCGCGACCCTCAACAGCAAGGGCAAGCTCGAGATGGAGCTGACGGTCGAGCGCGGCCGCGGTTACGTCTCGGCGACCCAGAACAAGCAGCCCGGGCAGGAGATCGGCCGGATTCCGATCGACTCCATCTACTCGCCCGTGCTGCGCGTCACCTACAAGGTGGAAGCCACCCGAGTCGAGCAGCGGACCGACTTCGACCGGCTGATCCTGGACGTCGAGACCAAGTCGTGCATGCGCCCGAGGGACGCGGTGGCGAGCGCCGGAAAGACGCTGACCGAGCTCTTCGGCCTGGCCCGCGAGCTCAACGTCGACGCCGAGGGCATCGACATCGGTCCGTCGCCGACGGACGCCGCGCTCGCGGCGGACCTGGCGCTGCCGATCGAGGACCTGAACCTCACCGTTCGCTCCTACAACTGCCTCAAGCGCGAGGGCATCCACACCGTGGGCGAACTGGTCGCGCGCAGCGAGCAGGACCTCCTCGACATAAGGAACTTCGGCGCGAAGTCCATCGAGGAAGTCAAGCAGAAGCTGATCGACATGGGCCTGGCGCTCAAGGACTCCCCGCCCGGGTTCGACCCGAGCAGCGCCGTGGACAACTTCGGCGGCGACGATGAAGAGAGCTACGTCGAGACCGAGCAGTACTAGCTCGTACCTGCTTCACAGAAAGGGTTTCAATGCCCACGCCTACCAAGGGTGCCCGGATGGGCGGCAGCCCGGCTCACCAGCGACACATGCTGGCGAACCTGGCCACCGCTCTCTTCGAGCACGGGAAGATCACCACCACCGAGGCCCGGGCACGCAGGCTCCGCCCGTACGCGGAGAAGCTGATCACCTCCGCCAAGCGCGGTGACATGCACGCCCGTCGCCAGGTGGAGGGCGTGATCACGCCTAACCGCCGGAGTGATGGTGGCGCGGGAGACCGCGTCGTGCACACCCTGTTCGCCGAGATCGGCCCGTCCATGGCCGAGCGCCCCGGTGGCTACACCCGGATCACGAAGATCGGCCACCGCAAGGGCGACGCCGCCCCCATGGCGGTCATCGAGCTGGTCACCGAGGAGCTCGGCGCGACCAAGTCGCGCCGCCGCACCCGCCGCGCGCCTGCCGCCTCACCGGTCCCGAATTCGGTGGCCGAGGCCGCAGTCGAGGCGGAAGCGGCCGCTGACGCGGAGGCCGCGGCTGACCTGGCCGGGGCTCACGGGGCGGAGAACCTTGACGAGTCGGCCGACGACGCTGCCGACAGCGAGATCGTCAAGGCCGAGGTCGAGGACGCGGCCGACGAGGCCGAGCCCGAGGCCTGACGCCTGCGGTCACGGAAGTCACGAGCAATGGGTAGCCTGCGGCAATTGCCGCAGGCTACCCATTCTCATTTCCGGGCCGACCGCAAAGCCAAATTCAAGATCAGGTTCATCCCGAACGGACCCTTGGCTCCGCCCGTCGTCCTGCATTGCCCGATTGCCCGGCGGAACCGATGAGCGGGGAGCCACCCGCGGACCCGCCCCCGGTCGCCGGGAACGCGGTGGTCCGGGTGAGAATCGATCTCGCCTACGACGGGACTGACTTCTCCGGGTGGGCGACCCAGCCCGGGCAGCGGACCGTGCAGGGAGAGCTGTCCCGGGTCGTCGGGCACGTGCTGCGCCTGCCGGAGCCGGTGCGGCTGACCGTCGCCGGGCGGACCGACGCCGGGGTGCACGCCCGTGGGCAGGTGGCCCACGCGGACCTGCCCGCGCAGGCCTGGGAAGAGCACGGCGCCGCCGCGCTGCGGCGGCTGGCGCGGGCGCTGCCGCCGGATGTCCGGGTGCACGCGGTCGGGCCGGCACCCGAGGGGTTCGACGCCCGCTTCGCCGCCCTGTGGCGGCGGTACGCCTACCGGATCTGCGATGACCCGGCCGCCGCCGACCCGCTGCGCAGGCACGACACGCTCTGGAACTCCCGCCCGCTCGACCTCGCGGCCATGAACGAGGCCGCGTCGCTGCTGCTCGGCGAGCGTGACTTCGCGGCCTTCTGCCGCCGCAGGGAGGGGGCGACGACGGTCCGCGCGCTGCGCCGCCTCGACTGGCAGCGCGACGCCGACTCGGTGGCGGTGGGCGTGGTCGTGGCCGACGCGTTCTGCCACAACATGGTGCGCGCCCTGGTGGGCGCGCTGCTTCCGGTCGGTGAGGGCAGCCGCCCGCCCGCGTGGCCGTCGCAGGTGCTGGCGGCGGCCGTGCGCGACCCGGCCGTGCGGGTCGTCGCACCGCACGGCCTGTGCCTGGAAGAGGTCCGCTACCCGGACGAGAGGCAGCTGGCGGCGCGCGCCGCCGTCACCCGCCGGGTTCGCGGCTTACGAGGCCTTGGCGCTGGTGCTCGCGCTGGGGGACGCCGTGTCGCCCTGCACCATCCGCTCGCTGAGGTTGATGTTTGCGGTGCCCGCGACCAGATCGCTGTTGAACTGCTCAAGCTGATCGTCCTGGGCGGTCGTCGACGGCGTCGCCCCGTTGACGAACTCGGACCAGGTCAGGATCAGGTAGTGGCCCTTGTACTGCGCCTCGACGACCCCGGTGCCCTGGCCGAGCTTGCTCGCGATGCCCTTGCTGGTGGCCAGGGGGGCGATGAAGTCGTTCTGGCCGACTACCTTGCCCGCGTAGTGCGCCTCGTTGGTCGTGGACAGGTTGATCACGCCGATCGTGCCCATGATCTTGCTGTCACCCGATAGATAGCTCGCGCGCAGCACCTGCGAGCACTCGCCTGCCTTAAGCGTGGAGATCAGGCTCGTGCCGATCACGGCGCTGGAGCAGGTCGTGTCGAGCTTGGTCGTCTCGAGGGTGAACGAGCTGGTGATGTGCCCGCCGGTGCTCTCGTTGTTGACCACGGGCGGGTAGAGCTCGGCCAGCGTCAACGGAGCCGGGTCGAGGGTGCGGAGCTCGATGTGGCAATAGGGCCCGTACTGCTGCACGCACGCCTGATCCGACGGCGAGGCGCCCGCGGTGGGCAGCCGGCCGCCTGCATCCGGGTTCGGCGTGCTCGAGTGCGGCCTGAGCACCAGGAAGTAGGCGGCCGCGGCGGCGACCGCGACCACGAAAACGGTGCCGAGCGTCAGCGCCAGCGTTCGCGGGCGCCTGCCGCCGGACGAACCCGAGCCACGCGGTCGGCCGCCGCCCTTCTTGGTCTTGGAGCGGCCGCCCTTGCCCGGGCCGCGCCCGCCGGCCTCATCGCGGTACTGATCCTGGTAGGGGTCGTCAGTCGCGTAATCGTCGTAGCCGACAGCCTGGTTGCCCTGCTCCCCGTAGGCGAGGTCCTGCTCGTATCCGTCGGGGGCGTAGGCGTCGTAGTCGTCGGTCGCCGTCGCCGGGTAGCCGCCGCTCGGGTTGCGCACGGTGGTGGGGTATTCGCCGGTCGGGTTGCGGCCTGCCGCGGGGTACCCGCCGGTTGGGTTGCCTACGGTCGTGGGGTATTCGCCGGTGAGGTTGCGGCCCGCGGCGGGGTAGGCCCCGCTGGGGTTGCGCACGGCGGCCGGGTACTCGCCGGTCGGGTTGCGGCCCGCCGCGGGGTACCCGCCGGTCGGGTTGCGCACGGTCGTGGGGTATTCGCCGGTCGGGTTGCGGCCCGCGGCCGGGTACCCGCCAGTCGGGTTGCGGCCGCCCCGGTCCTGGTAGGACTCCTGGCCGTAGCCGGGATAGGAATCGTAATCGTTGTACTGCTCCTGCGCTCCGGTGTGCGGGACCGCCTGCGGGCCGGAGATCACCGGCTGGGCGGGAGCCGGGAGCTGAGGCCGGCCAAGCGCCTGGGCCGGGCCCGGCGGCTGGCCGAGGGCCGCGCTGTGCTGGGTCTCGTGCGGGCCGGTGCCGTACTCGTCGATGATCCGGCCGTTCAGCGCGTACGCGCCGGTGTCGGCGAAGCTGGCGCCGGCCGCGGCCGCGGGCTGGCCGCCGTACCAGTCGTTTCCGGCGTCCCGGCCCTGATAGCCGTCGGAGCCGTCGGGCAGGGCGGGGTAGGCCCCGCTGGCGTGCCGCGGCGGGTAGCCGCCGGGCTGGCCGTAGCCGTCGCCCGGCGCCTGATGACCCTGGCCGCCGCCGCTCGGGCCGTAGCCCGGCTCGGCCTGACCGAAGCGGCCCTGCTCGCCGTACGGGTCTTCCGGCTGGTAGCCGTAGTCGGCCGGCTGGTCGTAGGCCGCCGGCTGGTCGTAGCCACCGGGCCCGCCGTAGGCCGGCTGCGAACCATAGGGATCGGCCTGGCCGTGCTGTCCCTGCTGCGGGTAGCCGCCGTAGCCGTCGCTGCCCTGGTAGCCGTAGCCCGTGCCGTCCGAGGCGTAGCCGTCGTTGCCGTAACCCGCTGCCTGTGCCCCGTCGACCCACGATGCCGCGCCGCCTTGCCCCATGCCGGGCGACGACTGCCTGGGTGCCTGGTGACCCCGGTCCGCGGGCGTGCGGGAGACGTCCTCACCCCGATATGCCATGTCATTGAGGTTAGCGTCCCCACCAGCAACGCAAGGGCCGTCTGTATTATTAGGGCCCAGCGCTTGACGTGACGGCGCTCGGAGGGGCGCTGGTGCGGTAGGCTGGAGCGATAAACGGCAGGGAAGTCTGCGCGCTTTGGCAGTACGCGCGGATTCGAGTATGCTGCATTGGCGTCATCCGCGACGAGCAGCATTTCCGGCTGCTATGACCAGGTACCAGAGTCTTGACCCGGTACGAAGGTCTTGAGGATCACGAACCACATGCGAAGGCTAAACGACTGTGCGCACTTTCAGCCCGAAGGACAGTGACATCACCCGTCAGTGGCATGTCATCGACGCCACTGACATCGTGCTCGGCCGACTGGCCAGCCAAGCGGCGGTGCTGCTGCGGGGCAAGCACAAGCCCATTTTCGCTCCGCACGTCGATACCGGTGACTTCGTCATCGTCATTAACGCGGACAAGGTGGCGCTCACCGGCACCAAGCTGGAGGACAAGCGCGCCTACCGGCACTCCGGCTACCCGGGCGGCCTTCGCTCGATCAGCTACGCGGACATGATGGCCAAGCACCCGACGCGAGCAGTCGAGAAGGCGATCAAGGGGATGCTTCCCAAGAACTCCCTCGGCCGTAAGACGCTCAGCAAGCTGAAGGTCTACGCGGGGCCGACGCACCCGCACCAGGCTCAGCAGCCGCAGCCGTACGAGATCCGGCAGATCTCCCAGTAGTAGTGCCGCAAGGAAGCGTGAGGAAGAGCAACGTGGCCGAGCCCACAGGCGTAGAGACGCCCGCAGACGACGCGGCATACCTCTCTGAGGAGCACACCGCCGAAGAGCCCATTGACTCCGAGGCTGGCCCCTCGGAGTACACGACCGAGTCGGCCGAGGCGACGGGACCGCGCGCCGCCGCGCGCCGTCCGGTTGTCACCGGCCACGCCAACGGTCTTGGCCGCCGCAAGGAGGCCATCGCCCGGGTGCGCATCGTCCCCGGCACCGGCGAGTGGAAGATCAACGGCCGGTCCCTTGACTCCTACTTCCCGAACAAGGTTCACCAGCAGATCGTGGCCGAGCCGTTCGTGACCCTCGGCGCCGAGGGCAACTTCGACGTGATCGCGCGCATCGGCGGCGGCGGCGTCTCCGGCCAGGCCGGTGCGCTTCGGCTTGGCGTGGCCCGGGCGCTGATCCTGGTCGACCCGGAGAACCGTCCCGCGCTGAAGAAGGCGGGCTTCCTCACCCGGGATCCCCGAGTGACGGAGCGGAAGAAGTACGGCCTCAAGAAGGCCCGCAAGGCGCCCCAGTACTCGAAGCGCTAGTCGTCGCTGGTACCTGAATCGACCGACATGGGGCGACTCTTTGGTACTGACGGCGTGCGTGGGGTAGCTGGGATTGACCTGACGGCCCAGCTCGCCATGGACCTGGCGGTCGCGGCGGTACCTGCCCTGGTACCCGCCGCGACCCGGTCCGATAACGCCATTCGCCCGGTCGCGGTCATCGGCCGCGACTCCCGGGCCTCGGGCGATTTTCTCGAGGCGGCCGTCGTCGCCGGGCTCGCCAGCTCCGGGGTGGACGTGCTCCGGCTCGGCGTCATCCCCACTCCCGGCGTCGCGTACCTAACCCGCGCGCTCAACGCCGATTTCGGCGTCGTGCTGTCCGCCAGCCATAACCCGGCCGCCGACAACGGGATCAAGTTCTTCGGCCGCGGCGGCGTCAAGCTGGCCGACGAGGCGGAAGACGAGATCGAGGCCGCGCTGCTGGCAGTGCGCAGCGGCCGGGCGCGCCCGGACACCGGGCAGGCGGCCCCGGCCGGATTCGGCCGGGTGACCGACGCCTACTCCGCTAACGAGACCTACCTCGACCACCTGCTCGCGACCCTTCCGGCGTCGCCCGCGGGTCATGCGCCGTTGCAGGGGCTGCGGGTGGTCGTGGACTGCGCGCACGGCGCCGCCTACAGCATCGGGCCGCGCGCGCTGCGCCGGGCCGGGGCCGAGGTCATCGCGATCGGCGCGGCGCCCGACGGCGACAACATCAACGCCGGCATCGGCTCCACCCACCTGGAGACGCTGGCGGCGGCGGTCGTCGAGCACGGCGCCGACGCGGGCCTCGCGTTCGACGGCGACGCCGACCGGTGCCTGGCCGTGGACGGTGACGGCCAGCCGCTCGACGGGGACCAGATTCTTACCGTGCTGGCCTCGCACATCAAGCGAAGCGGCCAGCTGGCGGGCGACGCCGTGGTGGTCACCGTGATGTCCAATCTCGGTTTCCACGACGCCATGCGCGACGCGGGCATCGCCGTGATCGAGACCCCGGTGGGCGACAAGCACGTCTACGCCGCCATGCGCGACGGCGGCTACATACTCGGCGGCGAGCAGTCCGGGCACATCATCCAGCTTGGCTACGCCACCACCGGCGACGGGGTGCTGACCGGACTGCATCTGCTCGCGGCGGTCAACAGCGCGGGCATACCGGTCTCGGCCGCCGCCAAGCTGATGACCAGGTACCCGCAGGTCCTGCTCAACGTCCGGGGCGACAAGGACCGGGCGATGGCCGATCCGGCCGTGGCCGAGGCGGCGGCGGCGGCGCAGGCCAGGCTCGGCGACGCCGGGCGGGTGCTGCTGCGGCCGAGCGGCACCGAGCCCGTCGTCCGGGTGATGGTCGAGGCACGGCACTCGGAGCTGGCGGAGGAGATCGCCGGGCAGCTGGCCGATGCCGTCCGCCTGGCCATGTCATGACCGCCGGCTTGTCATGACCGCCGGCTTGTCATGATCGTCGGCGTCGGCATCGACGTCGTCGAGCTAGCCCGCTTCGAGCGGGCGCTGAGCCGCACCGAGGGGCTCGCCGACCGGCTGTTCACCAACGGGGAACGCGGCTTGCCGCCGCGCTCCTTGGCGGCGCGGTTCGCCGCCAAGGAGGCCCTGGCGAAGGCGCTCGGCGCGCCCCGCGGTCTGCTCTGGACCGATGCCGAGGTCGTCACCGACGGTCGCGGACGGCCGTCGCTGCTGGTCTGCGGCACGGTCGCGGCCGCCGCGGGCCGTCTCGGGGTCACCCGATGGCACCTGTCGCTGAGTCACGACGCGGGCATCGCCTCGGCCGTGGTCATCGCCGAGGGCGACGGCCAGGCCGGCCTCGGCTGGGTCTAGGAGCGCCAAACACCCCGCCCGCTGTCTTGGCCGGCCGCGTCGCGGGCAGACTAGGCGTCATGCGTGACGCTTACCAGGTGGCTAAGGTCCGGGCGGCGGAAGCCAGGCTGATGGCACTCGTTCCGGATGGCGCGCTTATGCAGCGAGCGGCGGCGGGGCTCGCCTCGGTCTGCGCGAGCCTGCTGCGCCAGTTTCCTGGCGGGGTCTACGGCGCCCGGGTGGTGATCCTCGCGGGTACCGGAGACAACGGCGGGGACGCCCTCTACGCCGGCGAGCGGCTGGCCAGGCGGGGCGCGGCGGTCACCGCGATCGCGGCCGGGCCCCGGCTGCACGCGGGCGGCGCCGCCGCGCTGCGGGCGGCGGGCGGCCGGTTCGTGGACGTCGTGCCGCCCCTGGGGCCCGACGACACCCGGCCCGACGTGACCGCCCGCTACGACGCCGGGCGGGACGCGCGGCACGCGATCGGGCACGCGGACCTGATTATCGACGGGCTGCTCGGAATCGGCGGCAGGGGCGGCCTCAGGGAGCCGTTCGCGACGCTCGCCCAGCTCGCGGCCAACTCGGCCGGCCCCACGGTCGCGGTCGACCTGCCCAGCGGCATCGACGCGGACACCGGGGAGGTCGAGGGCCCGGCGGTGCGGGCCGACGTCACGGTGACGTTCGGCGCCGTCAAGCCGGGGCTCCTGATCGATCCGGGCAGCGGCCACGCCGGGGTCGTCGAGCTGGTCGACATCGGGCTGGGACCGTACCTCGACCCGGTCCCGGAGGCGAGCGCGCCGCAAGCGGACGACATCGCGGACCTGCTCCCGCGCCCGGGAGCCGAGTCCGACAAGTACCGGCGCGGCGTGCTCGGCCTGCTGGCGGGGAGCGACAGGTACTCGGGGGCGGCGCTGCTTTCGACCGGCGGCGCGGTGGCAGGCGGCGCCGGCATGGTCCGCCTCGTCACCGCGCCGCCCGCGGCGGCGGCCGTCCGGCTCGTTCACCCCGAGGTGGTGCTGACGGAGCTGCCTGGCATCCAGTTCCCCGATGACGTGGGCCGGGTGCAGGCGTGGGTCGCCGGACCCGGGATGGGGACCGATGAGGCGGCGGCCGACCGGCTCGCCCGGGTGCTCGCGACTAACCTGCCGGTGCTGATCGACGCGGACGGGCTGACGCTGCTCGCCAGCCACCGGGAGCTGCTCCCGCGGGCGGCGCCAACGCTGCTCACCCCGCACGCGGGCGAGCTCGGCCGGCTGCTGCGGGCGGACCCGGCCGACGTGGCGGCCCGGCGGCTTGAGCA
>DATCGA010000053.1:0-6367 GCA_036509215.1 Trebonia sp. | reverse complement strand
CGCCGCCGTCCGGGACCCGCTGGCGCACGAGTTCCGGCACGCGGTCCTCGCCGGGCTGGCCAGCGTGCCCCGCAATCCCGGCCCGAAGAACAGCGCGAAGCAGAAACCCGGCCGCGAGCTGCTCGAATTCTGCCGCGACCGGCGCAGCGACGTGCTCCTGTTCACCGAGGACACCAGCGTCTGGCCGACAAATAACATCAGCGAGCGCGGCGTCCGGCCCCTGAAAACCCAGCAGAAGATCTCCGGCCGCCTCTCCAGCGACGACGTCACCCAGGACCGCCTCGACATCCGAAGCTACATCGACACCGCCCGCAAGCACGGCAAGAACACCATGGACATCCTGCACGACCTCATGCTCGGCACGCCCTGGCGACCGCCCGCAGCCGCATTCTCCCCGTAACGCCAGCCGCAACCCGCGCTACCCATCACCACGTGTGCATGGGCTGAATGTTTACCCGGCCACCGCCGTGCACACTCCGAGCAGCAGCCAGCGACCCGGCAATTGCTTCACCAACGCCTCCGCTCTCCGCAGGCCCTCGGGCAACCACCGCGGCCAGCCTGGAAACCTCGCCACTAGCGCAAAACGTAGAAACAGTCTCCGCTTGCCAGAACCGGCGCAATACTCCAAATTGGGGCGCGTCTTTCCAAGTGCATCCCACCGCTGCAAGTGGGGTCTAACCCATCGCGGGCCAGAGAATGGCCGACAAGGTGTTGATGGTGTCGATGCCGTACTGCTCGTCGGGGTTGCCGGTGGTGAGGACGGCGATGAGGTAGTTGCGGCCGTCGCCGGTGATCCAGCCTTCGCTGTTGACCTGCCAGTTGGTGTTGGGCGGGGTCAGGGGGACCCAGGCGCTCTTCAGCGCGACGCGCACGCCGGGGGGAACCCCGGCGCTGATGCCCCAGCGCTGGTCCGGTTCCACGTTCTCCATCAGGGAGAGCACGTAGCTCCGGTCGGCGGATGACAGCAGGGTGCCGTTGACGAGTTGCTTGAGCAGGAGCAGCTGATCGGCCGGGGTGGTGGTGGTCAGGCCCCAGCCCGGCCAGGCGAAACCCGCGCAGACGAGGCACGTCGAGGGCGTGGTCTGCTGGAGCCCGACCAAGGCGTTGTAGGAGCGGAGGCCGGCCGCCCGGCCGATCTTGTTCCACAGGACGGTGGCGGGGGCGTTGACGTTGTGCTCGATCATGGAACGGGCGCGCGCCTGGTCGGCCGCCGAGAGGCCGAACGGGCGCCTCTTCAGGAGGGCCTGGAGGATTTCGACCTTGACCAGGCTGCCGGTCGCCTGCGGGGACCCGCTGCCAAGTGTCCAGGTCTTTCCTGTGTTGAGGTCGTAGACGGCGGCAAGCACCCTGCCCGCGCGGCCGACCAGGTACGAGGTCACCGACGAGGAGAACGGGTCGGCATGCACATCGGCACCGTTGCCCGGCGTGGCCCCGGTGGTCGGCTGCCCGGTGGGTTCGGGGAGCGGGCTCAGCGAGGGAACGGGGCTGGGGCTGGGGCCGTTACCGCTGCTGCTGCGGTGCGGGCCCACTCCGGTGCCGCCGGGGGCGAGGGTGCCGGTCACGTTCCCTGGAGCGATGGACGACGCGGGCGCCGGGCCTGGGGCCGGTCCGCCGAGCGTGGCCGCGAACGCGGCGAACCCGCCGAGCAGCGCGCAGACGGCCGCGACCGCCAGCACCGTGATGGCTGTCGCGCCGCTCCAGCGGCCCACGGCTGCTACCGCGGCCTGCTGCTCGGCGCGCTGCTCTTCGGCGCCCCCGGGCGGCTGCGGACGGCCCTCAGGGGGCGGTTGGTCATTAGGGCCTGGGCGGTCCTCTGCCGCCGGGCGGTCGTCTGGACCCGGGCCGCCATTAGGCCCCGGCCGGTCCGCTGGCTCCGGTCGATCCGCTGGCTCCGGCCGGTCCGCGGCTTCCGGGCGGCCGTCGGCGCCGCCGGTCCGAGCCCGCCACGCCGCCCAGTCGAACATGGGCGTCTGGGCGGCAGCCGGCGATGCCACCGCTCCGGGCGCCGGACCGGGATCTTCTGGGCTATTGGCTTGATCCGCGTCATTGTTCTTATTCGGCCTAGTCGGCTCGACTGGCGTCGTTATGGGGAATGCGACCGTGGGGGTTGAGTCCTCAGGCGAATTCGACGGGGCGGCCGAGGACGGTTCCGGTGGCTTCGGCGGCGGCGTCAGCCTGACCACACGCGGAGCCCAGGTGCCGCTCGACGTCCCCGACGACCACGGCATACGCCAGCGACGGCGGCCGAACACAGTCCCCCGAACCCTCCCCCGGCCGGCCAGCTCGGCCGGCTTATTGCGCTCCCCTCACTGTTTCTGCCACAGATGTAGACCGGCTAATCAACGGGGTATTCAAACCGCGCATTTACCTCAGGCCGCTCGCGGCCCGGGGGTGATGTTCTTTAACTCAGCCGCCACGGGATCCGGGGTCGGTTTGGCCGGGCGGGTGAGCGCCAGCCAGCCGACCAGGCCGAGCGGGTAGATGAAGTACCCGAAGCGCTCGTCCGGCCCGAGCGCGAACATGAGCGCCAGCCCGATCGCCAGCCACCAGGCGGCCGCGCGCGGGTTGCGGGGCGGACGGACGAGAAGCAGCACGGCGACGACGACGCCGACCACGACCAGCAGGGCGACCGAGAGGTCGTGGCCGACCGGGCCGGTGCGCGCGAGCAGGTCACCGGGGGTCAGGCTCTGCGCCGGGGTGAGGTGGGCGGTCAGGCCGAGCGGGAACAGCACCGTGTTCTGGGCCATCGCGACGGGGTTGGCCAGCATGACCGGCAGCGTGATCGCCAGGAAGACCGCGACCGAGGTCGCGGTGAACGTCACCGCCGCCTTGGTGCCGTCCCGGTACCGGAGCATCGCGGCCAGCACCGGGATCGCCAGCCACGCGGTCGGCTTCATCGCGCAGGCCAGCCCCAGCGCCATCGCCGCGGGCCAGAGCCGTTCGGGGAAGTTCAGCAGCGCCAGCGTGAGCAGCATGAGCGCCAGCACCGGCGGGTCGGTCGTGGTCACCGCCAGGTTGAGCGCGACCGCCGGGCAGGCGGTCGCGAACGCGATCGATCGCAGCAGGGTGCGGCGGCAGCCGACGCAATCCCGGACCGAGTGCGGGACGCCGAGGCTGAGCGCCGCCGCGATCGCGGCCACCGTGACCAGGACCAGCCAGACCCGCGGATCCCCGGGTGCTCCCTGCAGCCCGACCGCGCTGGGCAGGCCGAACAGGGCCATGGCAGGCAGATAGGGGTTGTAGGCCAGCCACGACGAAAGCTGGCCGGACGACAGGTACGGTGTTCCGTCCCTGATCAGCAGCGACGCGGACCGGTCAATGACGGTCATCCCGGCCGCCAGCTCGCCGCCCTGGGCCATCATCACCAGCAGCGGAACCGCGACCGCGAACACGGCCGTCAGCGCGGCGACGCCCCAGGAGCGCGTCCACGGCAACGCCACCGCGGCGATGCAGTAGGCGGGCGCCGCCCACGCCGCCCAGATCACGTCCTGGCCCCCGGCCAGCAGCACGACCGCGACCGCGTAGGCGGCGAAGGCCCAGTAGGCGGCCATCTCGTAGCGGCGGTCGAACCACGGTTGATGCGGTCTCGCCACCGCGATGAGGTGCGATCCGCTCAACGGGAATGCCTCGGCCGCGATCGTTTCCCCGTTGCTGCTCATACCACCGATCATTCTCGCCGCGCCGAGGTGCCGCCATGGACCTAGCACCACTGAGCGTGTTGCGGTTGCCTGCTACCCCGTTTTGGCTACCCCGCCGTCCGCATGTCAAAAACTACATGACGAGGACCCCGCGGATATTTTTGCCGTCGTGCATGTCCTGGTAGCCCTGATTGATGCCCTCAAGAGGATAGGTCCTGGTGACCATGCCGTCGAGGTCCAATTGCCCATTTTTGTACAAGTCCAGCAGCATCGGCACGTCGGCGCGGGAGTTGACCGAGCCGAAGATGCAGCCGATGATCTGCTTCTCCCACTGCGCCAGCCCGGATAGCGCCAGCTGAGGGCGTGTGTCAGTCATCGGATAGATGTTGGTGACCACGATCCGGCCGCGCTTGGCGGCCAGCGCGAGCACGGAGTCCAGCAGGGACGAGTCGCCGGTGCCCATCGTCAGCACCACCACGTCGCACATCCGGCCCCAGGTGACCTCGCGGATCAGGTCGAACGCGGCCGCCACGTCGGTCGACGCGTGGGTCGCGCCGAACCCGAGGGCGCAGGACCGCTTGAACTCGACCGGGTCGATCGCGAAGATGTGCCGCGCCCCGGACAGCCGCGCGCCCTGCACCGCGGCCGAGCCGAGGCCGCCGACGCCGACCACCGCGACCGCGTCGCCCGGGCGCACGCCGCCGGCGTAGACGGACGAGCCCCAGCCGGTCGGCACCCCGCAGCCCACGAGGCAGGCCGCCTCCGGCCGGAACGACGGGTCGACGACGATGACCGACGCCTCGTTGACAACGGTGTGCCGGGCGTAGCAGCCGACCAGGCAGGTGATCGTGAGGTCCGCTCCGGCCAGGTTCCGGTGCCGGGAACTGCCGTCGGAGATCTGCCTGCCGGTCATGATCCCGGCCGCGACGTCGCACAGGTTCTGCCGGCCGCGCACGCAGGACCGGCAGCGCCCGCAGTTGGGGATGGACGAGAAGACGATGTAGTCGCCCGGCTTGGCCAGCGACACCCCCGGCCCGACCGCCTCGACGTACCCGGCGCCCTCGTGCCCGCCGATCATCGGCCCGGCGAACGGGATGTCGCCGACCCGGTGGTGCTCCTCGGAATGGCAGAGCCCGGCGGCGGCCACCCGGACCAGGACCTCTCCGGCCCGCGGCGGATCGAGCTCGATTTCCTCGACCTTCCAGTCGGTGCCGGCCTCGTACAGCACGGCCGCTTGCGTCCGCATCGTTAGTTTCCCTTGTCCCTTCGCGTCACGATGACGAGCACGAGCACAATGACCACCACGAGCACGAGGACGATCCCGCCGGGGAACGCGACCTGGGCGAAGCCGTAGCTGTCGCTCAGCACTTGAGGTGGTTCCCCGCGTCGATCGGCAGCGTGATGCCGGTGACGTAGCGGGCGGCGTCCGAGGCGAGCCAGACGATCGCGTTGGAGATGTCCGCCGGGTCAACCCATGGGATCGGCAGCAGGTTCATCTCCGCGAACCCCGCCTTCACGTCCTCCCGTCCGGGCGCAGCCAGGTCCGGGCGGAACGCGCGGTACAGGTTCTCGTTCTGGATCATCGGCGTGTCCACCGCGGTCGGGCAGATCGCGTTGACCCGGATGAAGTGCCGGGCGAGCTCGCAGGCGAGGGTGTCCTTGAGCGCGAGCACGCCGTTCTTGGCCGCCTTGTAGTCGGCCAGCCCGCCGCCGGCCGTGATCGCCGCGCCGGACGAGGTCAGCACGATCGACCCGCCGTGGCCGGCCGCGATCATGGCCGGGATCGCCGCCTTGACGGTGATGAAGGTCCCGGTCAGGGTCACGTCGACGAGCTCGCGGAACTGGTCCACGTCGATGTCCCAGGTGTCGCGCGGCCAGGAGATGATGGCCGCGTTGGCGGCCACGATGTCGAGCCGCCCGCCGAGCTCGGCCAGGCCCTCATCGAGCACCGACCGCACCGCCGCGAGGTCGCGGGTGTCGGCCTTGCGGGCGACGATCCGCCGGTCCAGCGCCTCGACCTCCTTGACCGTCTGCCGAAGGTCCGCTTCGGTCGCCAGCGGATAGCTGAGCCACTCGGGGGTGGCGCACGCGTCGAGCGCGATGATGTCGGCGCCCTCCTGCGCCAGCCGGATCGCGTGCGAGCGACCCTGCCCGCGCGCCGCCCCGGTGACGAAGGCGACCTTGCCGTCCAGTAGTCCCATGGCTCTCTCCTACGCCCGACGACCCGTCAGCGCCACCCCGCTGCGGGCTCGGGCCGGCGGGATGGGTGAAATCGGGGTCCGTTCGGGATAATCGATTTTGACTTGGCTCGAAGTACGGGAGCGTCACGTCGTCGGTGACGGCTTCGAATCGGACCTGAACCTCCATCCCGGCCCTGACGTCGCGGGAGTCGCAGCCGATGATGCCGGTCACGATCCGAGGGCCCTCGGTGAGCTCGACGATGGCGATGACGTAGGGGATGCGCTCCGCCAGCGCGGCGTGCGTCGCGTGCCGGACCACGGTATAGGTGTAGACGGTGCCGGTGCCGGAGACCTCCTGCCAGCCGAGGTCGGTCGAGTGGCAGCGCGGGCAGACCGGCAACGGCGGGTGCCAGCGGTTGCCGCAGTGGTGGCAGCGCTGGATGACGAGCTTGCCCTTACCCGCGTTGTCCCAGTACGGCCTGGTCAGGTCCGTGGCTGCCGGGATGATCGCCATCGCTCCGCGCTCCTCCCGCTACCGGGCCAGGATCA
>DATCGA010000052.1:0-7336 GCA_036509215.1 Trebonia sp. | reverse complement strand
GGGGTCTATCTCGGGCAGGCGGTGGTCGCGATCCTGGCCGTGCTCGCGATCGGCGGCGAGTACAGCACCGGGATGATCCGCCTCACGTTCGCCGCGATGCCCCGCCGGATGAGCGTTCTCGCCGCCAAGGCCGCCGTGGTGACGGGCCTAGTGCTGGCGGTCGGCGCCGTCGCCACGGTCGGGTCGATGCTGGCCGGGCAGCTCATCCTGCCCGGCCACGGCCTGACCGGCCCGCCGCTGTCGCTGGGGAACGGCGCCGACCTGCGCGCTGCCCTCGGCTCCGCGCTGTACCTGGCCCTGATCGGGCTGCTGGCCCTCGGCGTGACCACCACGGTGCGGGACTCCCCGGCGGCGATCGGGATCGTGCTGAGCCTGCTGTTCCTGTTCCCGCTCCTCGCCGCCACGGCCAGCGGCGGCGCCTGGCGGCGGCACCTGGAACAGATCGCCCCCATGACCGCGGGTCTGGACATCCAGGCCACGGCCAATATCCGTGCCCTGCCGCTCACTCCCTGGCAAGGCCTCGGCGTGCTCGCCGCCTGGGCCGCCGGAGCGCTCCTCCTTGGCGGCCTGGCGCTCCGACTCCGCGACGCCTAGGTCCGCGGGCGCCGCTGTCCCAGTGACTATGACCGGTTCCTAACTGTGGCGGTTCCGAGCGCGCGTGCTGAATCCGTGCTGACACCCGTCGCTCAGCAGGCCGTCTACCTGCGGAAACTGCCCGCTGGTCCACGATCATCCAGATCTACGAGGGCACCAACCAGGTCCAGCGGATGGTCATCGCGCGCCAGGTCCTGAAGGGGTGATGGTTGGGAGTTTGCCTGCGCCGAGTCGGTTGTCAATCTCCCGGTAGGAGCGGGTTAACTCGCGGATCGGGTCGATCGGTTGCTCGGCGGGCAGGGGACCGTGGCCTTGAACTCCGGGTGGGCACCAGGAGTGGGGTCTGTGAACCGGCAGCCGAACCGCCGCGATGCGACCGTATTCGGGTTGAGGATGTTGTCGCCGGCTGGCCGCTTCCCTGTGTTGATCCACGACACGAGGGCGGAGAAGGCGGACGACAGCTCGCTGGTGGTGTAACCGCAGTGCGTCACTTCGCGGATGGCCCGGTCCACGAACAGATCGCCCTCGCCGTGCGCCACCATCATGGCGTCGTACTGCTGATCCATTGAGAGCGGAACGAACAGGTCTCCGATCCCGTGGACCGACAGCACCGGGATGCCCGGGTCGCCGTGGATCGCCGGCAGCTCCGCGGCCGACAGGGCGTCGGCCGAGGAGGTGGCCGTGACTGGTGTCCGCAGCACGGCGCGGTTGAGCGTGATCTCCTGCAGCAGGTTATTCAGCGGCTGATCGCTGAGTGTGTAGAAAGTGTGCTCGTTGCCGGCCACGCTCCCGTTGGCGAAGCCAAGGGTGCCACCGTTGAGCCCGGGGTAAACGCCAAACAGGAACGGGACCTGGGTGAGCGGAGCGAACCCGAAACTATCCCAGTAGTCGACAGCACTGGCGAAACCAGGACGGGTACCCCCGGACAACTGCTCGACGGCGTCGGCCCACAGCGTCCCGGTCTTGGTGAGGTCTGTCGTGAACGTCTGCCCTCCGGTCGCCGCGTCAGGGGTAATCCCGAGGGCGGGCAGCTCCGACTGCACCGTCGACTGGTACGCAGGTGCGTACGCCGCTCCGGCCGCCAGCGTCGTCGGGTAGCTGATCGTCGTCCTGGTGAGGCCCGCCGCGGTGACGTTGGCGCCCAGGTAGTAGTTGAACAGGTTGTTGCCCGCCAGCACCCCGCAGTAGGGCATGGCACCCGCGAAGTCGCCCTTGTAGGCCTCGATCTCGGCCGTGGTGACCTCGCCGCCCATCGACAGGCCGCTCATGATCACCTGCCGGGACCGTAGTCCGGTGATCGACGGGAATGCCGCTAGCAGGTCGTGGGTGTCTACGACGCCGTCACCGGGGTCGTAGCCGTTCATCGCGTAGCTCGACGCGGCCCAGGCGAATCCGTTGTCCACGAAGTACTGGCGCAACTGGGGATCATCGATCCACACCTCGTTGCCGGTGCCCCGGTAGCCGTGGGCGAACATCACCAGGGTCCCGTTCCATCGGGGCGGAACTTCGATCCGGTAGGAGGCCCCATCGTGGGCGAGGCCGGTCCAGACCCGGGACACCTGGCCGCTGCCGTTGGCGATCGGGCTGAACGGCCCGGTGTAGGCCGTGCCATTGAATTCGCACGCCGGGTCGGCGATCTGGATGCCGGGAACAACCGTGCTGAGCGTGGTGACGCAAGCGCTGGGGGTGAACGCCGCCCCAGCGGCCAGGGCCGATCCTGACAAGCCAGCGAGCGATCCGAGGACCATGACGCTGCCGGTAACGACGGCGACGATGAGACGGCGTGGGTGAGAGCGAGCCGACATTGGCATTCCTCCCGGGACGGCATTGCGCTATGGGTAGCTTGCTCCCGCGTTCCACCCGCTTCAAGACCGCCGCAAGTATGAGTTTCCCGTTTATTAACGGTGATTACGACATAACCGTCCTTATCCCTGCAAATCCGCTCGGTCGTCCGAGATCTTCAGGTCTTCCGATCCCGGTACCGATGCCATCTTCTGCGGCAGCGACCAGATCGCCCGTGGCGTGTCCGATGCCCTGCGGGAATCGGGTCGCAGGGTGCCGGACGACATCGCGCTCGTCGGCTACGACAACTGGCATGTATTCGCCATGACCTCGCGTCCGCCGCTCACCACGGTGGACATGCGGCTCGAGGAGCTAGGCCGGCTGGCGGCCCGCAGGCTGCTCGCCAGCATCGACTCCAATCCGTCGTACGGCCTCGAGCTGCTGCCGTGCCACCTCGTGATCCGTGAGTCGAGCGGCATGGCGCCGACGCCCCCGCCGACACCCCCGCCGGCCGTCTCGTCAGCGTAGGCGCCCGGTCAGTCGGCCGTCGGCGGCAGGCCGGCGGTGTCGGCCTGGGTTTCCGGGGTGGGGGCGCCGGCCACGAGGTCCCTGAGCCCGTTCCAGCGCTCCAGGCGGCGCTGATCGTAGCGGGACGCGGCGCGGGCGGCCCGGCGCGGCCGGGTCGCGTAGCGGCGCGCCGCCCACCAGGACCCCGGCTTGGCCAGCCGGATCGCCCCGACCAGCGCCACCGGGCCGATGACGATGCCGATCACGCCGGTGATGACCTTGCCCTTGAGCAGGCAGATCAGGCAGAGTGCGAGAGCGATGGCGATGCCGGCGATCGACGACCACCATTCGGCTGACCCGATGCCGCCCTTGACCAAGCTCGACCCGCCGATCAGCGCCCCGGTTATCACCAGCACGCAGAAGATCGCGTCGACCGACTGCCGCCCCTGCCTGGCCCAGTAGACGTCCTTCAGGTTCAGCCAGAGCGCGAACTCGTCCACCGTCAGGCCGACGCCGACCCCGAAGACCACGGCGGCCGCGTCGAGCGCGGTCCCCGACGGGGTCTGCGATACCAGGATGATCCCGGTGCCGATGATGATCAGGATGCCGAAGACCTGGTGGTGAATGTGATTGCCGCCGAGGGTGAGGTTGCCGAGCCCGGCCCCGCCTCCGCTGCCCGATCGGATCAGCCTGGTCACCATCCTGGTGATGAGGAAGGTCACCAGGATGGCCAGGAACAGCCACATCATAGGCTGCAGTGAAAGCTCACCCCCGCCGACCGAAAATATCTCCTACCTGCAGAGATGCCCCAGCGGCAGGGGCGCACACCGGGCACTTCGCGGAGGTTGTCACGCGGAGGCGCTTCTGCTGACATCATGCGGCCAGGTTTCGCCGCGCCTGGCCGGTCGTCGGCATCCTGTGCGCGCCCGGCGCGCGGTCAGCGGTTCATCCGGGTGTAGACGCGGAGCGAGAGCGCGGCGAAGGCCAGCAGCAGGCCGCCGCTCCAGGCCAGCGAGATCAGCACGTCGTGCGCGGCGGGCTGGCCGAAGATCAGCGCCCGCTCGGCCACGACCAGGGCGTTGACCGGCTGGTGGGTGCCGAACGCCTGCAGCCAGCCGGGCATGTCGGCCGACGGCACGAAGGCGGACGAGGTGAAGACGAGCAGGAACACCACCGGCACGCCGGCCCCCTGGGCCGCCTCCGGATCGCTGACCCGCAGCCCCAGGGCGGTGAAGGCCCAGGAGAGCGCGTAGGCGAACGCGATCACCAGGCCCAGCGCCGCCAGCAGCGCGGTCGCGCCCGCCGGGCTCCGGAAACCGACCGCGTAGCCGACGCCGAGCATGACCGCGACCACGACCAGGTTGCGGGCCAGGTCGGCCAGGGTCCTCCCGGCCAGCACCGCGATCCGGGACATCGGCAGCGTGCGGAACCGGACCAGCAGCCCGGACCGCAGATCGGCCGACAGCCCCACCGCGGTGCCGATCGCGCCGAAGGCGACCGACTGCGCGAACACCCCCGGCATCAGGAAGTCGACGTAGCTGACGCCGGGCACCTTGATCGCCCCGCCGAACGCGTACCTGAACAGCAGCACGAAGATCATCGGCTGGATGGTGGCGAAGATCAGCGCCTGCGGATTGCGCGTCAGCGAGCGGAGATTCCGGCCCGAGACGTCGATGGTGTCCCAGATCGCGTTGGTCAAGCGCTCGAGCGCCGGGCGGGCGGGCGTTCGGGCGACGACCGGGATGGCGGTCATGCGGGTATGCCTCCTTGGCTGGCGGGAACCTGGCCGGTCAGGGTGAGGAACACGTCGTCCAGCGTCGGCTCGCGGACGCCCACGGAGACCGGGTCGGGTAGCCGGTCGAGCGCGCGAAGCAGGCCCGGCAGGGCGCCCGAGCCGGAGTCCGACCTGACCCGGAGCCCGGCCCGGTCCGCCTCGGCCTGGTAGCCGGCCGCGGCCAGCAGGCGCGACGCGGCGAGCGCGTCGGCCGGGGCGGCGAAGTCAAGCGTGAACACCACGGTGCCGAACCGCTCCTTGAGCTGCCTCGGCGTTCCGGTGTCGGCCACCCGCCCGGCGGCGATGATCACTACCTGGTCGGTCAGCGCGTCCGCCTCCTCCAGGTACTGCGTGGTGAGCAGGACGGTGGTGCCGGCCCGGGCGAGGTCGCGCACCGACTCCCAGAGCTGGAACCTGCTCTCCGGGTCGAGGCCGGTGGTCGGCTCGTCCAGGAACAGCACCGGCGGCCGGTGGACGAGGGCCGCGGCCAGATCGAGCCGCCGCCGCATCCCGCCGGAGTAGCCCCGGACCAGCCTGTCGGCCGCGTCGCCGAGCCCGAATACGTCCAGGAGCTGCTCGGCGCGGGCTCTCGCCGGCCGTCGGCCGACCCGGGAGAGTCGGCCGATCAGGGTCAGGTTCTCCCGGCCGGTCAGGTTGGGATCCACCGCCGCGAACTGCCCGGCGAAACCGATCGCCGCCCGCACCCGGGCCGCGTCGGCGACCACGTCGAGGCCGCGCACGGCGGCGCGCCCGCCGTCCGGGCGCAGGGCGGTGGACAGGATCGACACGGTGGTGGTCTTGCCCGAGCCGTTCGGCCCGAGCAGCCCGACGACCGACCCGGTCGGTACCCGAAGGGTCAGCCCGTCGAGGGCGGTCACCGAGCCGAAGGCCTTCCGCAGGCCCTCGGCCTCGATCGCGAACTCATTCATGGGAAAAGGATAGACGTCTAAGAGTTAGATATCAAATGCTTTGACGTCAATCAATTGCCCTGCCGCCGCCGGGCGCGCCTAACCGGCGCGCCCGGCCATCCGCGCTCCCTAGTAACGGGCGCCGGACACCTGGCTGCCGAGGGGGTCGAGGAGGGCCAGCTCGTCCTCGGTCAGCGTGATGTCGAGGGCGGCGATGTTCTGCTCGAGCCACTTGACCCGCTTGGTCCCGGGGATGGGGGCGAGCGGGACGCCGAGCCGCTCCTGCTGGGCGTAGACCCAGGCCAGCGCGATCTGCGCGGGGGCGACGCCCTTGGCCGCGGCGACCTCGCGCACGGTGTCGGCGACGGCCTGGTTGGTCGTCGCCGCCGCGCCGGTGAAACGCGGGTTATTGGCGCGGAAGTCCTTCGCGCCGAGCGCGCTGACGTCCACCGTGCCGGTGAGGAAACCGCGGCCGAGCGGCGAGTAGGGCACCAGCCCGACGTTGAGTTCCCGCAGGGCGTCGAGGACGTCGGTCTCAAGATCGCGGGTCCACAGCGAGTACTCGCTCTGCACGGCGGTGATCGGGTGCACCGCGTAGGCGCGGCGGAGCAGGTCGTTGCTGACCTCGGACAGGCCGAGGTGGCGGACCTTGCCCTCGGCGACCAGCTCGGCCATCGCGCCGACGGTCTCCTCGATCTCGGCCGTCTGCGGCGGCCGGTGCAGGTAGTACAGGTCGATGACGTCGACCCCGAGCCGGACCAGGCTGGCCTCGGCCGCCCGCTTGACGTAGGTTCGCTCGCCGCGCAGGACGCGGGCCTTGCCGTCGGCGCCGGATCGGTCGATACCGAACTTGGTCGCCAGCTGCACCTCGCCGCGGCGGTGCGCGATCGCCCGGCCGACCAGCACCTCGTTGTGGCCCGTCCCGTAGGCATCGGCCGTGTCGAGGAACGTCACGCCCGCGTCGAGCGCCGCGTGGATGGTGGCGACGGACTCGTCCCAGTCGGTCGCGCCGTACCATTCGCTCATCCCCATGCAGCCGAGGCCCTGGGCGGAGACGGTGAGGTCGCCTAGCTTGGTGGTGCGCATTTCTGCCCTTCTTGTCCTAGCCTTGCGCCGGAGTTTCGCGGACCCGGCGCGAGTAGGTGTCGATCTTCGAGTTCAACAGCTTGAGGCATTCCCGCTGGGCTGCCAGCGCTCGGCGCACCTCCTCACGGTGCCGCCGCAGGAGCTCGAGGCGCTCGGCCTCGCCGCCGCCGGACCGCACCAGCTCCGCGTAGCGCTGCATGTCGCTGACGGGCATGCCGGTCTCACGAAGCTTGGTGATGAGGGTGAGCCAGCTCAGATCCGAGTCGCTGAACCGGCGTCGTCCGTTGGGGTCTCTGGCCACCGGACCGAGCAGGCCGATGCGCTCGTACCAGCGCAGCGTGTGCTGGGACAGACCGCATTTCTCGGCCGCCTCGCTGATGCTCCAGGTCGTCACCCTTACGAGCCTACGAGTTAGAGTGCGCTCTAACGCAAACGGGCTCAGCCGAAGTAGTGGCCCTTGCCCAGGTCCTCGATCAGACCGGGCTGGGCCGGCCGCCAGCCAACCAACTCGGTGGTTAGCGCGCTGGACGCCGGGCAGTCGAGCGCCAGGATCATGCCGAGGAAGCCGAGCTCCTCGGCCGGGACGGAGGCGGTCGGCAGCTTCAGGTGAGCGCCGATCACGGCCGCGAAATCGCGGACCGGCACGCCCTCATCGGCCACCGCGTGCAGCACCGACCCGGCCGGC
>DATCGA010000051.1:0-2135 GCA_036509215.1 Trebonia sp. | reverse complement strand
GCAGCGGCGGCAGCAAGTCCACCTCCAGCCAGCTCGGCGGCGCCGGCGGAACCGGCGGCGGCGGTGGCGGCCGGTCCGGGAACGGCGGTTCCCCGGTTGCCAAGGGCGGCGGCGGGGCCACGGTCAGCGGCGGCGGGGGCGGCGGGTCCGGCGTTACCGGCGGCAACGCCAACGGATCGGCCGGCGTCGCCCAGAAGGGCGGCGTCGGCGGCTCGACCGGGTCCGGCGTCGGCGGGTCGGGCGGATTCGGCGGCGGCGCTTCCGGCGGCGTCGGGATTCCCTTCAACGGGTGTCCCGGTGGCGGCGGCGGAGGCGGCGGCGGTTACTACGGCGGCGGCGGGGGCGGCGCGACGTCCTGCACCGGCGGAGGCGGCGGAGGCGGGGGCGGCAGCAGCTACGCGAGGTTGTCGGCCCGGGCCGTCTCGATGAGCGTCGGCGTGAACTCCGGGAAAGGCCGGGTCTCGGTGACCTGGCCGGCCGCGGCGGTGACGTTCATCGGCGACTCGGTGACGGCCGGCTTCGGGTTCTGCGGCGTCGCCGAGAACGCGGCCGATGTCGACTGCAAGCCGAACCAGGCGATGGCCGACTCGTGGTTCTACCAGGACACCAGCCTCAATGACTGCAAGCCGCCCGAGGTTCCCAACGACGCCTGCAGCAATAACAACGACAACGGCAGGCCGTGGGACGCGCCGCCGTGGTCACCGGGCCCGAAGTCGCCCAACGTCGCCTATGCCTATCAGATCGCGGCGAAGCAGTCGGCCACCAGCTACGCGGCCGTCTCGGACTGGGCGATGACCGGCGCGACCCCCGCCAACTGGGATCCGAACGGCGGCGTCTTCGCGCCGCAGCTCAAGAAGATCAATCACCAGTACGTCGTCATGACGGTCGGCGCGAATCCGATCCTCTCGGACTTCACGTACATCACCTACGCGGGGGTCACCGTGACCAAGGGCCCCTGCGTCGGCTCAACCGGGTACGAGAGCGGCGGGGTCTGGTATTCCGGCCCGCTTTCCACCACGCTCGCCTGCGCTAACCGGCGATGGGCCAACCTCAACCAGACGCAGCATCTGGTGAACATCTACAAGGCGCTGCTCAGCCAGAACGACCACGTCATGGTGCTCGGCTACTACCGGGCCTGCTCGTGGTCGTTCGGCAACTGGCAGCCGGCGGCCAACGTCGTCGACGGCCCTTCCAAGGGCTACCGCTGCACCAGCGAGTCCCGCCCGGTCAGCAAGACCGATCACACCCGCATCACCCAATGGGCGCAGGCGGTGGCGGTTGGCAACGACGTCAACAGCCGGATCCACGCTGCCGTCGTGCAGGCGCAGGACTGGGCCAAGCGTCAATGGCCGGGCACCAACCGGTACGCCGACCTCGCCTGGACCAGCCCGGATGAGACCACCTGGGCACAGCACCAGCCGCTCAGCTCGGCCGGATCGTGGATCTTCCTGAACGACACCTGGATCCACCCGAACAAGGCCGGCGCGGGGCAACTCGCGCAGACGGTGACCAGGGCAATGTGCTCCGCCTTCGGTCACTGGTGCGATCCCGGCCGCCCCGTGTGGGGCTAGCTGCGGCCTTAGCCGGACACCCTGACGGCGCCCTCGGCCTGGGACTGCTTTGCCCGGGCCGGGGGCGCCTTTTCCGCTTCGGTCTTTTGTCAGAGCGAGTTGTACCAGCGCTCGAATTCATGCGGGGAGGTGAAGCGCACGGTCCGGTAGTGCGGGGACCTGGCGGTGCGGTCGAAGAGGTACTCACGGCGCTCGCGGAAGGTGGCAACGGCCGACCAGACCGGGTGGTCGGGGCTGAGCCACTCGCGCAGCGTCTCGCGGTTGCCGCCGAAGAGCTCCGTGTTGGTCGCCGTCCTGATTGCCGAACGCCGGATGAGGCGGGGCAGCACCACGGCCGCCGGGTAGTCCAGCCAGAGGATCGTGTCGGCCGACTGCCACATGATGTCGCGGACGGGCGGGTACCCCCACGAGTCGAAGATCCAGGCCGGCTCGGCGGTGATCCGCTTGACCTCGTCGACCAGGCCGGGCGGCTGCGACCAGTTCGGCCCGAGGGCGAGCGCGTCCATCTCGTGGAACGGCAGGCCGAGCTTGGCACCGACGCGGCGGGCGGCTGTGGTCTTGCCC
>DATCGA010000050.1:0-4243 GCA_036509215.1 Trebonia sp. | reverse complement strand
GCGGTTCCGGCGCGCTGTGGCGGGAGTACCTCGCGGGCTTCCACGCGGTCGGCGTCGGATCGACCGCCTCCGCCCCGCCCTACCTGGCGGTCGTGGCGGCATTGGGCACCGTCTTCGGCGGCCAGGCCTGGCTGGCGGTGGACGTGCTGCTGCTCGGCTGCGTGCCGTTGGCCGGGCTGACCGCCTACCTGGCGGCGCGGCGGCTGGTCAGGCCGACCGCCGCGCGGGTGCTGCTGGCGGCGTCGTACGCGCTGCTCCCGGTCGCGATCGGCGCCATCGCGGCCGGCCGTCTCGGCACCGCGGTCGCGTTCGTGCTGCTCCCGCTCATCGGCATCAGCGCCGCGCGGATGCTCACCGGCACCCCCAAGAAGGCGCGCAGGGCCGCCTGGGCGGTCGGCCTGCTGGTCGCGGTGGCGGCCGCCTTCGCGCCGCTGGCCTGGATCCTGGGCGTGGCGTTCGCGCTCGGCGCGCTGGCCGCCCGGCGCTGGCTGCTGGCGGCCGACCCGGTGAACGCCGCCATCGTCGCCGTCGTCCCGTTCTTCGTGCTCTTCCCCTGGTCGCTGCACCTGCTGATCCCCTGGTCGCTGCACCTGCTGACCGACCCGATCGCGTTCGTGACCGAGGCCGGGGTGCAGACCGCGGGCCTGACCACGACCGGGCTCGGGCCGCAGCAGCTGCTCGCGCTCAGTCCCGGCGGTCCCGGCCTGCCGCCGGTCTGGGTCACGGTCGGGTTCGGGCTCGCGGTCATCGCCGTCCTGCTGCCGACCCGCCGCACCTGGGTGACCGGCGTCGGCTGGGGCGCGGCCGTCGTCGGCTTCGTCGCCGCGGTCGCGCTCAGCCGGGTCAACGTCACCCCGGGGGGCGGCGGCCAGCCCGCGGCGGGCTGGCCCGGGGTGGCGCTGGCGCTGGCGGCGCTGGGGCTGCTGCTGGCCATCGCGCCCGCCGCCGGGTGGCTGGCCGAGGTCGCCTCGAACGGACGCGCGACGCCATCCGGCAAGGACGCGGCCGTCTCCGGGCCGGGCGTGGCCGCCGGGCCCGGCCACGGCCCCTTCAGCCGGTCGGTGGCGATCGTGGCGCTGGTCGTCGCGGCGTCGGCGCCGCTGCTGGCTGGCCTGTACTGGGTCAAGGGCGGCGTGCAGGGGCCGGTCGGCAGCGTGACCTCGCCGCTGCTGCCCGCCTTCGTCTCCGCCTCGTCGACCACCGGCCAGCAGTACCGGACGCTGATCCTGCGGCCGAACGGCAACGTGCTTGACTACACCGTCGTCAGGCAGGGCGACCCGACCCTGGGCGAGCCCGAGCTGACCACCAACTCCGCCGCCGAGCAGGCGCTGAGCCGCCAGGTCGCGGCGCTAAGCGCGCCCGACGGGGCCGACGCGGGCGATCCCGGCCTGGTCCTCGGCTCGTTCGGGATCAAGTGGGTGCTGCTGCCGGGCCCGGTCGACCCCGCGCTGGCCGAGCGGCTCGACGGGTCCCTGGGCCTGGACGCGCTGACCAGTTCGTCGAGCTACGACCTGTGGGGGGTGGCGGGCCCGGTCGCGCGGGTTCGGGTGATCGCCCCCGACGGCACGGTGACGACGCTCGCCGCCAACCCGGTGAGCATGAGCGGCGTCAGCGCCCCGGCCGACGGCGGCACGCTGGTGCTGGCCGAGCCGTACGGCGGATGGACCGCGACCCTCAACGGACAGGCGCTGCACCCGATCGCGACGCCGATCGACGGCTGGGCGCAGGGGTTCGTGCTCCCGGCCGGCGGCGGCAAGCTCTCGATCGGCAGGAACGACCTCGCGCGGGAGGCGTCGCTGCTGGCCGAGCTGGTCGCGCTGCTCGCGGTGGCCATGCTCGCGCTGCCAGGCAAGCGCGCCGACCCGGTGGAGCAGGCGGAGGCGATCGCCGCGCTGCGGGTGGCGAGGGACGCCAGGCGGGCGTCGGGCGGGTCGCGGCGGTTCCTGCGCGGCGCGGCGGACCCGGACGTGGCCGGCGCCGGCGTGGCCGACGACGACCTTTCCGATGAAGACCTTGCCGATGCCGATGCCGATGCCGCGACGGCGGAGACCGCGGGCCGCCGCAGGAGCATCCGCCGTCCTGGCGTCGCGCTGGCGGGCCTCGGCTCGACCCGGCTGGGCATGACCCGCAGGCGCGGCGGCAGGCGGAAATCCGACGGCGAGGACGACTACAGCCGCGACAACTTCGGCCACGACGGCTTGGACGAGGACCCGTTCGGGCAGGGCGAGCTGCCGGAGACCGTGCCGGCCGCGGAGTGGCCGGTCGGCGCGACCGCGGGCGGCCCCGGCGTGGCCGGGCCGGGCGCCCAGAACCTCGGTGGCGGTGCAGGCAGCGCTGCCGGCCGGCAGGCGCCCTGGGACATGGCGGGCGACTGGGGCAGCGCCGGCAACGCCGACTCGTGGGGTGACAGCATGCAGCGGGACGGGTCGGTCCAGCGGGACGCCTCGGTCGAGCGGGACGGGTCCGACCAGCGGGACGCCACCGAGCAGTGGGGCCGGACGGCCCCGTGGGACGATCGGCGGAGCGACACCGGTTCGCAGGCGAGGCCGGCCCGGTCGGCCGGTCAGCAGCCCGCCCGGCCGACCGAGGCCGCGCCGTGGGAGACCGCGTCGTGGGGGGCCGGGCCGCAGCCGCTGCCGTCAGCGACCGGGGCGCAGCAGTCGGCTCGCTGGCAGACGGGTCCGCAGGACCCGGGCCAGCTGCCCGCGCCTGCAGGCTGGAATCGCGATACCGGCGAATGGGAGCGGGCCGCCCGGGCTGACCGGGCGGCGGAGTCCGGCCGCCTCGGCGAGCCCGCCTACCCGGCTGAGGACGACTACCCGGCCGGGCCCGCAGAAGGGTCCGGGCCGTGGCCGACCGACGGTTCCGGGCCGTGGCCGACGGACGGTTCCGGCCCGTGGCCGATGGCCTCCGCCGTGCCCGGTACGCCAAGCGCGGTCGGCTCGCCCGGCTCGGACGATGCGGCCGGCCCGGGTAAGCCGGAACGCCACTCGCACCGGGCGAGCAAGCACGGGCGGCCGAGCCGGTGGCGCGGCTCCGCCGACCGCCCCGGCCGCGACGGTGAGTCATGATGCGCCGCCTCGCGCTGCTGGCCGGGGTGCTGCTGGCACTGGCGGCGGTCGCCATGTTCGCCACGTCGACCAAGCCGGCCGCGAGCCGGGCCACGCTCGCGGCCGGGCAGGCCGCCGCCGTGACGTCGGTCACCAGATCCTGCCCGCCTTCGTCGCCGGGCGAGGGCGCGGCCCACGTCGCCATGATCGCGGTGCCTTCGCAATCGGCCTCGTCATCGTCGGCGGGCACGGCCAAAGTGGCGGGCGGCGTCACGGCCGGTTCCGCCACGCTCAGCTCGGTGCCCGCCGCTCCCGCCGCGTCCGCCGCCACGACGCCGGCCAAGGGCAAGCCGACGGCGGGCGGCACGCCGACGCCAGGCGGCAGCACCGCGGCCGGCCAGGGCTCGTCAACCGCCAAGACCGCCAAGACCGCCAAGACCGCGCCCGTCACCGTCGACGTGCCCGGCGCGGCGACCTCGGTTACCGCTCCGGGCGGGGGCGACGGCGGCGGCACCTCGGTGTCGGCCACCGGTCAGATGGCCGAGGGGTTCGAGGCGGAGCAGGCCAACTCGGCCGGCCTGGGCCTGGTGAGCTGCTCGCACCCGAGCTCCGACATGTGGTTCGTGGGTTCCGGTGAGCCCGACGTCTGGCTGTACCTGACGAACTCGGGGACCGCCGAGGCCAGCGTCGACGTGACCATCCTGACCGACACCGGCCAGCAGAGCGCGCTCGCCAACGCGATCACGGTCGCGCCGGACCAGGTCATCGCCGAGAACGTGTCTTCCTACGTGCACGGCGCCCAGGCGATCGCCATGCACGTGCAGACCAGCTCCGGCCAGATCGCCGCCTCGGTCTGGGAGGGCGCAGGCTCCGGCAACGGCGCCTGGCTGCCGCAGTCGGCCGCGCCCTCGACCACCGTGGTGATCCCCGGCCTGACGGTGGCCAGCAGCTCCGCCCGGCTGTTCGTGACCGTGCCCGGCGGGACCAACGCGAAGCTCAAGGTCGTCGCCTACACCCCGGCCGGCGCGCACACCCAGTTCGATAGCGACAGCGTCCCGGTCCAGGCGTCGGCCGCCGCGACCACCCCGGTGACGCTCAGCTCGCTGGGGGCGTCGGCGGCCGGGCTCGTGCTGACGTCGAACGTGCCGATCGTTGCGGGCGTGCTGGTCCCCGGCGCGGGGATCGGCTCGTTC
>DATCGA010000049.1:0-5496 GCA_036509215.1 Trebonia sp. | reverse complement strand
GCTCCAGCCCCACCGTGCGCACGACGAAGAGCACCGGCACGCGCCCGACACCGCGTCCGCCGGTCATTTTGACCTGCCCGGCCGACGGGCGATGACCTGGTGGTTCGCGGCCTTCACGGTCTACGCCGGGGTGACCATCCTCACCAGGCACGCCGACGGCACCTGGGCGGCCTGGGCCTGCGGCGGCTACGCGGTGACGACGGTCCTGCTGCTGGTCACCAGGAACTGGGTGATCCCGCTGGCGGCGGCGGCCGGCGGCGCGCTAATCGCCCCGCTGCTGTGGCTGATCACGAAGGCGGCCCCGACCGGGGAAGTGGTCGTCATCAGCCAGTCGGCGAGCTACCTGCTCAAGCACGGCACCCCGTACTTGCCGCAGAGCCTGCTGGTGGGCTGGGAGTCCTACAACCCGTACCTGCCGTTCATGGAGATCTTCGGCCTGCCGCGGTCGGCCGGGCTTGGCAGCGTGGTCGGCGACCCGAGGATCTGGACCACGCTGGTCACGATCGTCGCGCTCGCCGCCGCCTTCACGGTGGTCTCGCCGCACCGGATCCGCGACTGCCGCCAGTGCCGCAACCGCCTCGTATGGCTCACCACGGTCGCAGGAGTCTCACCGGTGATCGCGTTCCCGCTCTCGGTCGGCGTCACCGACCCCCCGGTCATCGCGCTCACCTGCCTGACGCTGGCCCTGGCCTACCGGGAGCGGCTGGTGGGGGCGGGCCTGGTCCTGGCGCTGGCCTGCGCCATGAAGACCACCGCGTGGGCGGTGATCCCGGTGCTGGGGGTGATGGCGTGGGTCCGGTACTCGCCGCGCGCGGCCGCCCGGTTCGCCGCCTGCGCGATCGGGCTGACCGTGGTCCTCGCGGCCGTCGGCGCGCCGGCCGCGCTGGCGTCGCGCAGCGCGGTCAACGCGGTCAAGCAGAACCTGATCGAGTACCCGCTCGGCGCCACCAAGTTCAAGACGCCCGCCCAGAGCCCGCTCCCCGGCCACCTGATCGCCGAGCTTGGCAAGGCCGGCCACGCGGCCGCGCTGGCGCTGATGGTCATCGCGGTGCTGGCGTTCGTCGCCTGGCTGCTGCTGCGCCCGCCGCGTGACGTCGGCGACGTCACGTTCCGTCTGGCGGTCGGCTACGCGGCCCTGTTCACGCTGGACCCGTCGACCAGGTTCGGCTACTACGCCTACCCGCTGGCGCTCCTCGGCTGGCTGGCGCTGACGCCATCCGAGACCGGGCGCCCGGGGCTGCCGTGGCTGACCGCCGCCCTGGCTAGGAGCCGAGTCGCCAGCTTGCCAGGTAGGAGCGCTGCGCAGGGGTGAGCGAGTCGGTCCGCGTGCCGAGGGCGGCCAGGACCATCTGAGCCGCCTCGGCGTCGATGTCCGACGGCACCGGGTGGACGGCGACCGGAAGCCGCTGCGACTGCCGGGCGAGCCGGGCCAGCGTCAGCGCCTCGATGCCGAACGCCAGGTCCATCACCTCGGGCGGGTGGCCGTTGGCGGCGACCAGGTTGACCACGCGGCCCTCGGCCAGCAGCAGCAGGCGGCGGCCGTCGGCCAGCTCGTAGGCGTCGGCGTGCGGGCGCACATCGGACTGCACGGCGACCGCCAGGTCGGCCAGGGCCCGCACGTCGATCTCGACGTCGAAGTGGCCGGCGTTGGCGAGGATCGCGCCGTCCCGCATCATCGCCAGGTGCTGGCCGGTGATCACGTCGGCGGAGCCGGTCGCGGTGATGAACACCTCGCCGATCGGGGCCGCGTCGGCCAGCGGCAGCACCAGGTAGCCGCGCAGCACTGCGTCGAGCGCCCGCACCGGGTCGACCTCGGTGATCACCACCCGCGCGCCCAGGGCGCGGGCCGACTCGGCGATGCCGACCCCGCAGGCGCCGAACCCGGCCACCACCACGGTCTTCCCCGCCAGCAGGATCCCGCTTGCGCGCAGCAGACCGTCGATGACCGACTGGGCGGTGCCATGCCGGTTGTCCACCAGCCGGGTGACCGGCGTGTCGCTGGCCGCGATGACCGGGAACGCGAGCGTGCCGTCGGCCGCCATCCGGCGGAGCCGGAGCACGCCCGTGGTGGTCCCCTCGCATCCCCCGCGCACCCGGTCGAGCACGGCCGGCAGCGCGCGCGTGTGCAGGGTCGACACCAGGTCGCCGCCGTCGTCGAGGACCAGGTCGGGGCCGTCGGCGTTGCCGACCCCGCCCGCTGCGTCGGCGCCGAGAGCGAGCGCGATGTGCTCGTAGTACGTGTCCCGGTCGACGCCCGCCCGGGCGAAGACCTCAACCCCGTCGCCGGCCGCGAGCGCCGCCGCGATGTCGTCCTGGGTGGAGAGCGGGTTGGACGCCGCCAGCCGGACCAGCGCGCCGCCAGACCGCAGCGCGCGGACGAGCACCGCCGTCTCCGCCGTCACGTGCAGGCAGGCGGCGATGATCATGCCGTCGAACGGGCGCTCCGCGCCGAACCGCGACGCGAGCGCCGACAGCAGCGGCATCGACCGTTCCGCGTAGCTGATACGGCCGTCCCCGAGCCCAGCGAGCCCGGGGACGGACCGGTACCGGCGCGTAGCGTCGGTCATCAGTCACCTGCATCTCGTCGCGCGGAGCGGGCCCACCGGGCCCGCGCCGCGCATCCGGGGGGTACGGGGGGTCGTCCCCCCGGGAGACACTTAAGTTTTTGGGGCCCGATAAGATGGCGCCTTTTGCCATCGGGCCCCAAAAAACTTAATACCTGTAGTGGTCGGGCTTGTAGGGGCCCTCGACCGGGACGCCGATGTAGTCGGCCTGGTCCTTGCTGAGCACGGTCAGCTTGACGCCGAGCGCGTCCAGGTGCAGTCGGGCGACCTTCTCGTCCAGGTGCTTGGGCAGCGTGTAGACGCCGATCGGGTAGGCCTCGGGCTTGGTGAAGATCTCGATCTGCGCCATCACCTGGTTGGTGAAGGAGTTCGACATCACGAAGGACGGGTGGCCGGTCGCGTTGCCCAGGTTGAGCAGGCGGCCCTCGGACAGCACGATGATCGTGTGCCCGTCGGGGAACAGCCACTCGTCGACCTGCGGCTTGACGTTGACCCGCTTGATGCCGGGGGTCGCCATCAGGCCGGCCATGTCGATCTCGTTGTCGAAGTGGCCGATGTTGCCGACGATGGCCTGGTGCTTCATCTTGGCCATGTCGGCGGCCTTGATGATGTCCTTGTTGCCGGTCGTGGTGACGAAGATGTCGACCTGGCCGACGACGTCGTCGAGCGTGGCGACCTGGTAGCCGTCCATCGCCGCCTGCAGCGCGCAGATCGGGTCGATCTCGGTCACGATGACCCGGGCGCCCTGGCCGCGCAGCGACTCCGCGCAGCCCTTGCCCACGTCGCCGTAGCCGAGGACGAGCGCCACCTTGCCGCCGATGAGGACGTCGGTGCCGCGGTTGATCCCGTCGATCAGCGAGTGCCGGCAGCCGTACTTGTTGTCGAACTTGGACTTGGTGACCGAGTCGTTGACGTTGATCGCCGGGAACTTGAGCTCGCCGGCCTTGAACATCTCGTAGAGACGGTGCACGCCGGTGGTGGTCTCCTCGGTGACGCCCTTGATCGTCTCGACCGCCTTGGTCCACGTGCCGGGGTGGTCGGCCAGCGAGTCGCGGAGCTTGTCGAGGATGACCACCCACTCCTCGCTGTCGTTCTCGGACGGGCTGGGGACCGCGCCGGCCGCCTCGTACTCCGCGCCCTTGTGCACGAACAGGGTGGCGTCGCCGCCGTCGTCGAGGATCATGTTCGGCGCCTCGCCGTTCGGCCAGGTCAGGGCCTGGACCGTGCACGACCAGTATTCCTCGAGGGTCTCGCCCTTCCAGGCGAAGACCGGGATGCCCTTGGGGTCGTCCGGGGTCCCGTCGGGGCCGACCGCGATCGCGGCGGCGGCGTGGTCCTGGGTGGAGAAGATGTTGCAGCTGGCCCAGCGGACCTGCGCGCCCAGCGCGACCAGGGTCTCGATGAGGACGGCGGTCTGGATGGTCATGTGCAGTGAGCCGGTGATCCGCGCGCCGCGCAGCGGCTGGGATTCGGCGTGCTCCGCGCGGGTGGCCATCAGGCCGGGCATCTCATGCTCGGCGAGCTGGATTTCCTTGCGGCCAAAATCAGCCAGGTGAATGTCGGCGACCTTGTACGGTTCGGCGCTCATGCGCGTGACTCCTCCATTGACGTGTGTGCGGCCGGCGTGCGGCATCGGACACGACGCTACGCGATCCCGGGGCCCGGCCGCACGCCGGGGGTGGGTTTTTTAACAAATAAATGTTAGATTAATCATCATGCGCATTACGGAGGCCGCCGCGCGGCTCGGCCTGTCCCCCCGGATGCTCCGCTACCGGGAGGATCTCGGGCTGCTGCCGCCGCTGCGGGACCGGCCCAGCGGTCGCGGCCAGGCGCACCGGCAGTTCACCGACGAGGACATGGCCGCGATCACCACCGCCCTGCGCATCGAGCAACAGTACGACATCACCCCGGCCGCGCTGGCGTTCGGGCTCCGGGTGCTGACCGACCCGGCCGTCCGCGCGTCGGTGGCCGATCTTGGCCGTCGCACCGGCCACGTGCCGTCGGGGCCGGGCGCGGGGCGCGCCCTCGACTTCGAGAAGGAGCGCGCGCTGCGCGCCCTCGGCCGCGGCTGAGCAGGCGGGCCGCCTACGCGGGGGCTTGCGCGCGCCGCCGCCTACCCGGGGGGCTTGCGCGGGCGGCGGCGCGGCAGGCTCGGGCGACTGCGCCGGACCACGTCGATGGACGGGTCGGCCGGGTCCGCCTGATCCGGACGGTAGATGTCGGGCTCGAGGTAGATGGTCTCCGCGATCGGCACCGCCGCGCGAATCCGCTGCTCGGCGGCGTCGATGCCCGCGGCCAGCTCCACCGCCGTCAGCGCGGCGGGGACCCCGATCTTCCCGGCCACCAGCAGCGTGTCCGGCCCGATGTGCGAGGTCCGCATGTGGATCAGCCGGAAGTCCTGCGGCCCGCCCTCGAGCGCGGCGACGATCTTGGCCGAGACCTCAGGGGTGGCGGACTCGCCGATCAGCAGGCTCTTGGTCTCGTAGCCGACGATGAAGGCGGCGCAGGCGAGCAGCACCCCCACCCCGACCGACCCGACCCCGTCCCACTCATCGTGCCCGGTCAGCTGGGACAGCAGCACCCCCAGGAAGGCGAACAGGAGGCCGATCAGCGCCGCCGAGTCCTCCAGCAGCACCACCGGCAGCTCGGGGATCTTGGTCAGGTGCACGAACGCGCGCCAGCCGCGCCCGCCCCGGTGCTCGTTGGCCTCCCCGATCGCGGTCCGCAGCGAGAAGGACTCGAGCACCGCCGACACGCCGAGCACCGCGTACGCGACCGCCGGGGAGTCCAGCTGGCCGGGCGAGATGATCTTGTGGATGCCGTCGTAGAGCGAGAACGCGGAGCCGACGGTGAAGAGCATCACGGCGACGACGAAGGCGTAGAAGTACCGCTCCCGGCCGAACCCGAACGGGTGCTCGGCGGTCCGCGCCCG
>DATCGA010000048.1:0-4429 GCA_036509215.1 Trebonia sp. | reverse complement strand
GAGACGCGGACGGATCGGGCGACCCCCGCGACGACGGGATCGTCACCCGGTAAGGGCTAGCATGCCCGGGGGCCCGGCGGGGTAGGCGGGGAACGGGACGGACAGGGCGGAGTAACGGCCCGTTCGAAATGATTGAATTTGATCTTAACTCGGCGCGACGGGTCTTCCCAGGCCTGCGTTTGCAGGGCAGCATTGCACCAGATCACTTCGGGAGGAACACACATGGCCGATCCGCGGGTCCTGGGAATTGTGCTGGCCGGCGGGGCCGGCACCCGGCTCGCGCCGCTGACGGACGACCGGGCCAAGCCCGCGGTCCCGTTCGGCGGCGTGTACCGGCTGGTGGACTTCGCGCTGTCGAACCTGGCCAACAGCGGTATCAGGAAGATCTGCGTGCTCACCCAGTACAAGAGCCACAGCCTGGACCGGCACATCTCGACCACCTGGCGGATGAGCGACCTGCTCGGCAACTACGTGACCCCGGTGCCGGCCCAGCAGCGGCTCGGGCCGCACTGGTACACCGGGTCGGGGGACGCGATCTTCCAGTCGATGAACCTGATCAACGACGAGCATCCGGACCTGGTGGTCGTGTTCGGCGCCGATCATGTGTACCGGATGGACCCCCGGCAGATGATCTCCCAGCACCTGGAGTACGGCGCGGGCGCGACCGTGGCCGCGATCCCGGTCTCGCGGCAGGACGCGAAGGCGTTCGGCATCCTCGACGTGGCCTCGGACGGGCGGACGATCGAGAAGTTCCTCGAGAAGCCCGCCAACCCGCCGCCGATGCCCGGCTCGACCGACGAGTCCTACGCCTCGATGGGCATCTACGTCTTCGGCCGCAAGGAGCTGGTGGACGCGCTCGAGCGGGACGCGGCCGATAAGGAGAGCCGTCACGACATCGGCGGAAACATCATCCCGATGATGGTGGCCGACGGCACCGCCCAGGCCTACGACTTCCTCACCAACTCGGTGCCGGGCTCGACCGAGCGGGACGAGGGCTACTGGCGCGACGTCGGCACGATCGACGCCTACTTCGACGCGCACATGGACCTGCGCACGGTCGAGCCGATGTTCAACCTCTACAACGACGAGTGGCCGATCCTCACCCACATGGATCCGCTCCCGCCCGCCAAGTTCGTGCACGACAGCGGGGACCGGGTCGGCCGGGCGATCGACTCGCTGGTCTCCAACGGGGTGATCGTCTCCGGCGGCCTGGTGCGGGGCTCGGTGCTGTCGCCCGGGGTCCGGGTGAACTCGTGGTCCACCGTCGACCGGGCGGTGCTGCTGCACAACGTCTCGGTCGGCCGGCACGTCGAGATCAGGGACGCGATCATCGACAAGAACGTGGTGGTGCCGGAGGGGGCCAAGATCGGGGTGGACAAGGAGCACGACCTCGCCCGCGGCTTCGCCGTCTCCGAAGGCGGCATCACGGTGGTCGGCAAGGGGCAGGTCGTGAGCCGGTGAAGGTCTCCCTGCTCACCCGCGAGTACCCGCCGGAGGTCTACGGCGGGGCCGGGGTGCACGTGGAGTACCTGGCGCGCGCGCTGTCGGCGTCCGGCCTGGTCGACCTGACCGTGCACTGCGAGGGGGCGGACCGGCCCGGGGCGGTCGCGCACCGGCCCTGGGAGGCGCTGTCGGACTCGGTGCTGCGGGTGTTCTCCGAGGACCTGTCGATGGCGGAGGCGGTGGCGGACGCGGCCGTGGTGCACTCGCACACCTGGTACGCGAACCTGGCCGGGCACCTGGCCTCGCTCCGCTACGGGATACCGCACGTCGCCACCGTGCACTCGCTCGAGCCGCTGCGGCCGTGGAAGGCCGAGCAGCTCGGCGGCGGCTACGCGCTCTCGTCCTGGGCCGAGCGGGTCTCGCTCGGCTCGGCGGCGGCGGTGGTGGCGGTCTCCGACGGCATGCGCGGCGACGTGCTGACCGCGTACACGGAGATACCGGCCGACCGGGTCCGGGTGATCAGGAACGGGATCGACACCGTCGAGTACGCGCCCGACCCGGACACCTCGGTGCTGGCGTCTTACGGGATTGACCCGTCGCGGCCTTACGTGATCTTCGTCGGCCGGATCACCAGGCAGAAGGGCGTGCCGGTGCTGCTGCGGGCGGCGGCCGCGCTCGACCCGTCGGCCCAGCTGGTGCTGTGCGCGGGCGCGGCCGACACGCCGGCTCTCGCGCAGGAGGTCTCCTCGCTGGTGGCCGGGCTGCAGGCGACCCGTTCGGGGGTGATCTGGATTCCGGAGATGCTGCCCAAGCCGTCGGTCATCCAGCTGCTCACGCACGCGCTCGCCTTCGTCTGCCCGTCGGTCTACGAGCCGCTCGGCATCGTCAACCTGGAGGCGATGGCGTGCTCGACGGCGGTGGTGGCGTCGCGGGTGGGCGGCATCCCCGAGGTCGTTTCCGGCGGTGAGACCGGGCTGCTGGTGCCGCCGGACGACCCGGCCTCGCTCGCCGACGCGATGAACATGCTGCTGCGCGACCCGGGCCGGGCGGACGCGATGGGGCGGGCGGGGCGGCGGCGGGCGGTCGACGAGTTCAGCTGGGACGCGGTGGCGGCGCAGACGGCCGCGCTCTACGCCGAGGTGGCAGGGCTCGTTACCTGATCCGGTTACCTGATCCGGACGGCGAGCAGGCAGGCGTCGTCGCCGGTGTCGGAGGCGGCGTTGGCCAGGATCTGGGCGACGTGGCTGTCGACGTCGGCGTCGGGGTCGTCGGGGACGGCGGCCGCCGCGAACTCGGCCAGCGCGTCGCTGATCGAGGCGGCCCGGCGCTCGATCAGGCCGTCGGTGTAGAACAGCAGCGTGTCGCCGGTCATCAGCTGGAGCGTGACCTGGTCGTACTCGGCGTCGAGCTCCATCCCGAGCAGCATCCCCTCCGGCATCGGCTGGACGGCGGCGAGGTGGCCGCGGACCAGCACCGGCGGCAGGTGGCCGGCCCGGGCCCAGCGCAGCTGCTGGGTCTTGGGGTCGTAGCGGCCGCAGATCACGGTGCCGGTGACGCCCTCGGTGAACACGCAGGCGGCGTAGTTCAGCCGGCTCAGCAGCTCGAACGGGTCCGCCCCGGTCGCGGCCAGCCCGCGCAGCGTGTTGCGGGCGGCGACCATGCCGGTGACCGCGTCGATGCCGTGGCCGGCGATGTCACCGACCACGAACAGCAGCTCGCCGTCGGGCAGCTGGAGCGCGTCGTACCAGTCGCCCGCTACCAGGTAGCCGGCCTTGGCGGGCCGGCAGCGGACGGCTATATCCACTCCGCAGGTCTCCACCAGGCGCACGTCGGCGGGCATGATCGCGCGCTGCAGCCGGAGCGCGAGCTCGTGCTCCTCGGCCGCTCGCTGCTCGCTGTCAGCCAGCAGGTCACGGGCGGTCGCCAGCGCCACCCGGGTGCGCCCGTGCTCGAACGCCTCGCCCAGGCGGCCCTCGTCGCCGACCCGGCCGCGCCAGGTGAAGACCACGCCGTCGTCGTAGCGGGCGGCCCGCAGGTCCATCACCGGCACCGGGTCGGCGTGCTCGGCGCCGGTGAGCGGGCCGACCAGGCCGGGCGCGTACTGCGGGGCGCCGTCGGCCAGCACCCGCGCCGCCCGGGCGGCCAGCCCGTCGCCGGACGCGCAGTCGGGGTAGGCCTCGAGCAGGGTTCTTCCGGCGATGTCGGGCGGGGTTCGGCCGGCCGGATCGATGTAGCCGGGGCTGAGGTGGACGATGGTGAAATCGGGACGGCTGCCGGGGGCGCTGGCGTTTGCGCCGGCGCCGGTTTTGGCGTTTGCGTCGGCGCTGGCGATCGGGGCGACCACGAGGACGGAATCGGCGACCTGGTCAAGCAGCCGGAGGTGGTCGCCGCTGGCAACCGTCATTTCTCCCCGCCACTTCTCGTTACTGGACGTGACATTTTCAGCAAGGTACCACCGGGCGGCGGGAATTCCGCTGGCTAACTGAGAGGTATATCTGAAAGAGACCTAAGCGATGAGGGCGTAACTATCATCCGTATTTTCTCGCTATGCATTTTCAGGAAATGCAATTGCGGATGAACATGCGGGCGCGGGGTGGGCATCGGCGACAACGTTCTCATCCGCACCACGTGCACCCGCCCGACCGGACATGGGGGTCATTGTGTGACGTTCGGGTCGTATAGCGCCCATTTCGGAACACGATGATGCCTGCGGCCGTGCGGGCGTGTCCTCAACGGAACACGTTGGCATTGGGGCGGCGGGAATGGGCGGGCGGGGCGGAGCAACGGCCCGTTCGATAGACGATTTGGATTTTCTCTGGTCTTCAGGGGGCCGCGGGCGGGAAAGGGGGCCGCGGGCGGGAGCGGCGCGTTTCGATCGAGGTCGCGCGGGTAGAGCGCTGCACCGTGGCTGGAGTCGGTTTGACGGTCTGCCGTGCCCGCGACCAGTGCGATTCGTCGGGACCGCCTGATCCGCTGGTCTCCGGCC
>DATCGA010000047.1:0-4096 GCA_036509215.1 Trebonia sp. | reverse complement strand
GCCGCCGGCTTCATGACGATCGTCGGGCGCGAGCGCACCCGCCTGTCGGTTGACGTGCTGACGATCGCCGCCTGGCTGGTCCTCGGCCTCATCGTCGCGCCGATCGTGGGGCTGGCGCCCAGCGCCCTGGTGGCGATCATCGTCTACGCGGTGCTGCTCGTGGTCATCCTCGGATACGTGGTCACTGTCGGGCGCTTCCAGACCGCTTTCATCCGCACGCTCGGGTGGCCGGCGACGTGGTCGCTGCTTGGTGTGTTCTTCGCCTTCGCGGCGTACCGGCTGATCCTCTTTCATTAAGCTAAGCGCCGCTCAGCCCGGGTCGGGCGGCCGATCGATCACCTTGACTCAGACGGTGGCGCTCTGCGACGATCGAAGCGGGCTCTCCGACGTGGGTATCGGCAATCAGAGGGCTGGCGCCTACCGGGAGGTGCGCAGATGAGCACACAGGTCTTCGTGCGTCGCGAGGTCGGCAGTCTCAAAGCCGACGATCAGACCCTCGCCGCGTACGCCGAGGCGGTGAAGGTCATGCAGGGCCGCGCGGCCTCCGATCCGACGAGCTGGGCGTTTCAGGCCGCGATCCACGGCACGCTGGCCGGCGCCCCGCTCGCCGGCCAGAACCAGTGTCAGCACGCGACCTGGTTCTTCGTCTCCTGGCATCGCATGTTCGTGTTCCAGTTCGAGCGGATCGTCCGCGCCGCGGTGATCGCTGCCGGCGGTCCGAGTGACTGGGCTCTGCCGTATTGGAACCCGGAGCTCGGCGGCGCGCGGGCGGCGATCCCGGCCGCGTTCCGGTCCCCGACCACCGGGAATCCGCTGTACGTCGCCGAGCGGGCGCCCGGGATCAACGCCGGCCACGCACTCCCGCGCCTGGCCACGACTTCGCGTAACGCCATCTCGAGGCCGTCGTTCAGCGGCGCCGCCGAATTCGGCGGCGGCCCCACCGCGGCTCTGTTCCAGCACTTCCAGGGCCCGACCGGCCAGCTCGAGGCCACTCCGCACAACGCCGTGCACGGCGTCGTGGGTGGCCAGAGCGGCTGGATGAACGACCCCGACACCGCCGCGCAGGACCCGATCTTCTGGCTGCATCACTCCAACATCGATCGCCTGTGGGCGGTGTGGACCGGCAGCGGGCACAGCAACCCGACCGACCCGCGGTGGCTGGGCCAGCGGTTCCGGTTCTTCGACCAGAGCGGCCAGCCGGTGACCATGACCGCCCCACAAGTCCTCGACACGGTCGCCGATCTCGGCTACACCTACGATCAGTTGGTGTCCGCCGGTCCGACGATCGCGCCGGTGACACCGCCACCCGCCCAGCCCTCGCTCACCCCCGCCGCCGTTCGTATGTCCGATCAGATGCGCCATGATCCGGAGCTCGTCGGCGCGCTGGCGCGGCCGTTGACGCTCACCGGTGACACGGCGCGGGCCGAGGTGGCGATCGACGCTCGCGCCGCCGCGGACGCCCTCACCCGGTTGGCCACGGCGACGCCGCGCATCCTGCTGGAGATCCACCACGTGCGAGCGCAGGGGCGCCCGGGAACGGTCTACGGTGTCTACGTCAATCTGCCGGCGGCCGCCACGCCCGCCGCCGACAGCTCCGCGCCCGCCACGCCCGCCGCCGAGGCCGTCGAAACCGCCGAGGACGCGGCCCACGTCGGGAACCTCTCGTTCTTCGGAATCAAGCGCGCCCAGGCTCCCGGCGGCGATCAGCAGCCTCACGGCCTGAGCCTCACCTTTGACATCACGGCCGTGTCGCAGGCTCAGCGGGCCGGCGGTCAGTGGGACGATCGGTCGGTGGCGGTCACGTTCGTCCCGCTCAGCCTGATCCCGCCGTCCGGTGAGCAGCCCGCCGGGTCCGGCAGCGCGGTTGAGCCGCCGGCGACGATAGGCGCCATCAGCCTGTTCTACGCATGATGACCGGGCTCACCGCCACCCTCTCCGGCGGCGCCGTCCTGCACCGTCCCGCGCTGCGGCCGCGCGGGCGACCGATCGTGACGTTCGAGCTGCTGATCGCCGCCGCCTGGATCCTGGTGCTGTGGTGGACCGTCGCCGGCGCCGGGTCATCCGGCCCGGCCGTCCCGTCGACCGGTGCGACGGCGCCGATGCCGTCGATGCCGGGGATGGCGGCGATGCCCGGGATGACAGCGGCGGCACCCGGGTCAGCCGCCCACGCCGCCGTTCTGGGCATCCCGATGTGGGTGGTCATGGCCGTGGCGATGATGCTGCCGGGCGCGCTGCCGGCGCTCGTGCACGTGTCGACGCATTCCTTTCGCCGCCGGCGAGGCCGGGCGATGACCGGGTTCGCGCTCGTGTACATCGGCGTCTGGACGATGTTCGGGGCGGTGGCGCTGGCGCTGACCGCCGTCATTCACGTCGCCGCCGAGCTCGAGGTCGGGCTGGCGCTGGCGCTGGCCGCCGCCTGGCAGCTCACCGTCCTCAAGCGCCACGCCCTGCGCGACTGTCATCTCAGCGTGCGCTTGCCGCCGCGCGGATGGGCGGCGCACGCCGGCGTCGTCCGGTTCGGCCTGGTCAACGCCGGCGCCTGCGTGCGCTCCTGCTGGCCGGTGATGCTCACCATGGCATTGGTCCCCGGGTCGCAGATGTGGCTCTGGATGCCGGCGTTGAGCGGCCTCGTGTGGGCGGAGCGGTTCGCCCGGCGGCCCCGCCGGGCCACCCGGACCGTCGCCGCGGCGCTGACCGTGGCCGCCGTCGCCGTCCTCGCCGTCGCCCTCGTCTGACTCACGACCGGCCCCTAGGAACAGACGGTCGCGTAGGGCAGCTCGGGGACGAACTGGCTCCATTCGCGCCGGGTGAGGTTGCGCGCCGCCACGGCGCAGCTGCGCTGCTCCCAGGCCCGGACCGAAGCGGGCCAGGTGAACGCGCCCCCGAGCCCGTCGCCGGCGATCAGGCTGTCGCCCCCGGGCGTGAACGCGACGGCCGCGGTCGAGTTGGGATCGGTGCTCAGGTCCGGCCCCTCCTGCTGGAGCGTCGCGGTGAACCACAGCTTCACGGTGCCGTCGCCATAGCCGCTGGTGGCGAACCGCCGGCCCGTGGGATCGAACGCGATACCGGCGATCGGCGCCGAGGCCGCCAGCAGCGGCGGGGCGAGGCGCTGACCGCTCGTCGGGTTCCACAGATCCACCGCCCCGGCGAGCGTGCCGGTGGCGAGCGTCCCGTCGGGCGCGAACGCCACCGAGATGATGTCGTCACCGGGATCGATCAGCCGGCGGCGGATCTGTCCGGTGGCGGTGTCCAGCACGAGGACGCCGCCGTGCAGGAGGCTCACCGCCAGCAGCTTGCCGTCCGGGGAGAAGGCGAGGACATCGGAGCCGCCGGGTCCGTTCCCGGCGCCGAGCTCGCGGACCGGCCCCACCGGCGCCCCCGTGCCCGCCTGCCACATGGCCAGGCTGGCCAAGGGCAGCGCCGCCGTCTGGTGCACCGACAGCGTCTCGTTGTCGTCGCTGGCGGCGACGGTCGTGCCGTCCGGGGAGAAGGCGATCGACTGGATCGCCTCCGGCAGGCCGGTGAGTGACCGCAGCCCGACGAGCGGCCGGATCAGGCGCGGCTCGCCGGTCACGCTCCACAGCTGCACGTTGCCGCCGCGTCCGGCCACGGCCAGTTCGGAGCCGTCGGGAGACCAGCTCAAGGCCGTGATGACGTCGTCCGCGGGTCGGATCGTGAACAGCTCCCGGCGTCGCAGGCTGCGGCTCGAGAACACGCCGATGGTCGATGGCCCGAGGCTGACCGCGAACTGGCTCCCGTCGGGTGACACCGCCAGCGGCGGGGTGCGCGGCGCGACGGGCTCGCAGCACGGCAGCGCGCGGCTCAGCTGCGTCCGGTGGCCGAAGCGGTGGTTGCCGGTCAGGTCCCAGGCGAGCATCACCCCGTCCAGCGAAGCCGTGTACAGCGTCGTGCCGCCGGCGACGATGGCGGTGTTCTGCACCTGCCCAAGCGGGCCGGTGAGCACCGTCACCGGCTTGCCCAGCGCCGGGCTCCACACGACCACCCGGTTGTCGTCACCGACGCTGACCGCGGTCGAGCCGCCGGCCGAGTAGGCGAGGTCGATCACCCCCGCACCCTGACCGCCGGTCCCCTGGCG
>DATCGA010000046.1:0-3149 GCA_036509215.1 Trebonia sp. | reverse complement strand
CCTTCTTAGCGGTCACGGCCCTGCCAAACACAGCCCTGCCAAACACAGGCGGTCCCTTCCAACACTTCAATGACAGCTGAAATCTACGACTCGGACAGTACCGAACGGACAACCTCCGCGCACCAAGCGAGCAGGTCGGTGTCGCGCAGCGGCTCCCCGCCGAAGCCGCCGCTGGATGCCCCGGCCTTCGGCACCGGTACCAGCATGGTACGCACCGCCGGCTTGAGGATTGTCTTCGGGTATAGCCGCTGAACTCGCACCACACGGGAGTCAGGCAGGACGACCGGGCCGAACCGCACATGCGACCCCTGCAGGGTGATATCGGTCAGGCCGACCCGCCGCGCGGCCGACCGCAGCCGGGCCACGTCGAGCAGGGTCGCCACCGGCAGCGGGAACTCGCCGTAGCGGTCCCGCAGCTCGTCGCGGACCGCCGCCACGTCGTCCTCGCCGTCAATCGCCGCGATCGACGTGTAGGCGGCCAGCCGCAGCCGCTCGCCCGGCACGTAGTCGTGCGGGATGTGCGCGTTCACCGGGAGCTCGACCCGGACCTCGGGCCGCTCCGGCGGCGCGTCGTCCTTCAGCTCGCGGACGGCCTCGCCGATCATCCGGATGTAGAGGTCGAAGCCGACGCCGGCGATGTGCCCCGACTGCTCGCCGCCGAGCAGGTTGCCGGCGCCCCGGATCTCCAGGTCCTTCAGCGCGACGTACATGCCCGCGCCGATCTCGGTGTGCTGCGCCACCGTCGCCAGCCGCTCGTGGGCGGTCTCGGTCAGCGGCTTCTCTGACGGGTAGAGGAAGTAGGCGTACGCCCGCTCCCGGCCGCGCCCGACCCGGCCGCGCAGCTGGTGCAGCTGTGACAGCCCGGCGGCGTCGGCCCGGTCCACGATCAGCGTGTTCGCGTTCGGGATGTCGAGCCCGCTCTCCACGATCGTCGTCGCCACCAGGACGTCGAACGCCCGGTCCCAGAAGTCCACCATGATCTTCTCGAGCTCGTGCTCGTTCATCTGCCCGTGCGCGACCTGGATGCGCGCCTCCGGCACGAGCTCGGCCAGCCGGGAGGCGACCTTCCTGATCGACTGCACCCGGTTGTGCACGAAGAAGACCTGGCCGTCGCGGAGCAGCTCGCGCCGGATCGCGGCCGCGATCTGCTTCTCGTCGTAGCCGCCGACGAACGTGAGCACCGGGTGCCGTTCCTCGGGCGGGGTCAGGATCGTCGACATCTCGCGAATCCCGGCCACGCCCATCTCCAGCGTGCGCGGGATCGGCGTGGCCGACATCGCGAGCACGTCCACCTCGGTCCGCAGCCGCTTGAGGTACTCCTTGTGCTCGACCCCGAACCGCTGCTCCTCGTCAATGATCACCAGGCCGAGCTTTTTGAACCGGGTCTCCGGTGACAGCAGCCGGTGGGTGCCGATCACCAGGTCCACGGTCCCGTCGGCCAGGCCCCGCTGCGTCTCGGCCACCTCGGCCGCGCTCTGGAACCGCGACATCGGCTTGACCGACACCGGGAACGGCGCGTACCGCTCGGAGAACGTGTTGAAGTGCTGCTGCGCGAGCAGCGTGGTCGGCACGAGCACCGCCACCTGCCTGCCGTCCTGGACCGCCTTGAACGCGGCCCTGACCGCGATCTCGGTCTTGCCGTAGCCCACGTCGCCGCAGATCAGCCGGTCCATCGGGACCGGCTTCTGCATGTCGAGCTTGACCTCGTCGATCGCGATGAGCTGGTCGGGCGTCTCCACGTACGGGAACGCGTCCTCGAGCTCCCGCTGCCACGGCGTGTCCGGCCCGAACGCGTAGCCGGGCGATGCCATCCGCGCCGAGTACAGCCGGATCAGCTCGGCCGCGATCTCGCGGACCGCCTTGCGCGCCCGGCTCTTGGTCTTGGCCCAGTCCCCGCCGCCGAGCCGGTGCAGCGCGGGCGCCTCGCCCCCGGAGTACTTGGTGACCTCGTCGAGCTGGTCGGTCGGCACGTACAGCCGGTCGGGCGGGTGCCCGCGCTTGGCCGCGGCGTACTCGAGGACCAGGTACTCGCGGGTCGCGCCGGCCGCGGTCCTGCTCGTCATCTCGACGAACCGGCCTACGCCGTGCTGCTCGTGCACCACGTAGTCGCCCGCCCGCAGTTGCAGCGGGTCGACCCCGCCGCGCCGCCGCGCGGACGGCAGCCGCCGCTCGTCCCGCGTGCCCGGCCGGGAGGCGCCCCGGGCGGCGAAGTCAGCCTCGGTCAGCACCGCCAGCTTCACCGCGGGCCAGCTGAACCCCTGACGGAGCTCACCGGTCGACACGTAGGGGATGCCGCCCTCGGGCTCGGCCTCGATGTCGCCCAGCCGCGCGCCGAATCCCTCGCCGCGGAGCACCTCCGCCAGCCGCTGGGCCGGCCCGTGCCCCTCGCTGACCAGGACCACCCGCCAGCCCTCGGACAGCCACTGGCGCACGTCGCCGATCATGCGGCTGGTCTCGCCGCGATAGGCCGTTGCCGCCTGAGCCTCAATGCTGATGGCGAACGGACCCGGCTGACTCTCATCCGCCAGATCCTCGGCGATGGTGGCGGGCCGTCCGTCGGGGATCTCGTTCTCCCCGTCGCCGTCGGCCAGCCCGAACGGGGCCAGCGTCCACCACGGGATGCCGAGCTCGGCCGTGTGCTCGCGGATCGTCGCGATCGGCTGGAAGGCGGACCCGCCGAGGTCGATCGGCGCCTCGCCGCCGCCGGCCGCGCTCGCCCAGGACGCCTCGAGGAACTCCTGGCTGGTGGAGACCAGCTCCATCGCCCGGGTCCTGATCCGCTCGGGGTCGCAGGCGAGCAGCACCCCGCCCAGCGGGAGGTGATCGACCAGCAGCTCCATCTGTTCGGCGAGGACGGAGGCGAAGGCCTCCATGCCCTCGACCGTGATCCCGTCGGCGATCTTGCCGAGGATGTCGGAGACGGCCGGGTGCTGGCCCGCGAGTTCCTTGGCACGGGCCCGGACGGAGGGCGTCAGCAGCATCTCGCGGCAGGGCGGGGCCCACAGGCCGTGCTCGGCGGCGCCCGCCGAGCGCTGGTCCGCCACCTTGAAGACGCGGACCTCCTCCACCGTGTCGCCGAAGAACTCGATCCGCAGCGGATGCTCCTCGGTCGGCGGGAAGACGTCAAGCAGCCCGCCGCGGACCGCGAG
>DATCGA010000045.1:0-17560 GCA_036509215.1 Trebonia sp. | reverse complement strand
CCGGACAGCGCCAGGCCCATGATCCACATGTCCGCGCCGACCCCGGGCGAGTTCGCGGCGCTGGTCAGCGGCGAGTAGGCGTACCAGCCGAACGCGGCCGCGCCGCCGGGGGCGACGAAGCTCGCGAACAGAATCAGGCCGCCGAACAGGAACAGGTAGTAGCTGAGCAGGTTCAGCCTCGGGAACGCCACGTCGGGCGCGCCGATCTGCAGCGGCACCAGCTCGTTGGCGAACCCGACGAACAGCGGCGTCGCGAACAGCAGCAGCATGATCGTGCCGTGCATGGTGAACAGCTCGTTGTACACCTGGTCAGACAGGAAGTTGCTGGTCGGGCTCAGCAGCTGAATCCGGATCAGCAGCGCCATGATCCCTGCGAGCAGGAAAAACACGAACGACGTGATCAGGTACATGTGCCCGATGATCTTGTGGTCCGTTGAGGAGAGCCAGCCCGCGAGGACCGAGCCCTTGCGCTCGGTGCGCGCTGCCCTGGCTACCGTGCGGCGCGCGGCCGGCTCGTCGAGGGTCGTCACGAGGTACTCCCTGTAACTGTGCTCTGGATCGCCTTTTCCTGGGCGATCCACGTCTTGAACTGCGCGGGCGTCACGATCTTGACCGTGAACAGCATCCGGCTGTGGTAAAGGCCGCACAGCTCGCTGCAGTGCCCGGTAAAGGTCCCCGTCTGCGTGGCCGTGATCGAGAAGTGGTTCGGGTGGCCGGGAATGACGTCCCGCTTGAACAGGAACTCCGGCACCCAGAACGAGTGGACCACGTCCGTCGAGGTCAGGTTGAACTGAATGGTCTCGTTTTCCGGGATCTCCAGCACCGGCAGCGGGCCCTGCCCCCACATGTACCCGTCGGTCGTCACCCCATGCTGCGGGTAGTTGAACTCCCAGGACCACTGGAAGCCGGTCACGTCGACCACGACCGCCGGGTGGGCCGGGAGGTTGTCGATCGTGTTCTCATCCTTGGCGACGTAGTAGAACAGCACCGCGATGAGCACGAACGGCACCACCGTGTACAGGATCTCGATCGGCATGTTGTAGCGAACCTGCGGCGGGAGCTTGTCACCGCGCTTGCGGTGGAAGATCACCGACCACAGGATCATGCCCCAGACAACGGCCCCGACCAAGAGGCCCGCGATCCACGAGCCCTGCCACAGGCTCAGCGTGATCGCGCCCTGGCTGGTCACCGGGTCCGGGAAACCGAACCGGGTGAAGGTGTCGTTCGGCGAGCACCCGGCGAGGCAAAGCAGCAGAACGGCAAGCACGCCGCCGCGCAGCGCGTTAGCCCGGCGGCGCGAGCGCTTCGGGGCCGTGCCGCGCGGGGCGCGGTCGCGCCCGCCTGGCGCGGCCTGCCGGTGAATCAGAGTCAAAGGAGGCGCCTTCCCAACAACGTCGCCCAGTGCCGATTTAAGGCTCGCTAGGCACCGGTCCACGGTCTTCTACAGCGTGTCGTGGAAACAGTATCGCGCGCCCTAACCCGGTTGCAGGGGACCCCCGGCGTTCGGGGTGTCCGGAGGCCGATTGGTTACGGTGCGCGGTCATATTGCTCCTTTGCGCGTTCCTTGGCGTAGCGGTTCGCGACCCCGGGCACTATGGACATTGTGAGCGTGATCGCATGAGCCGGACGTGGCTCGGACGCAGGGAGAAGGGGTCCGGCCGCGCGGGCGGGCAGCCCTCCCCCGACTCGCTCGCCTCGCCGGTGACCGAGGCCGCGCGGGCGGCCGCGGCCGGCGCCTGGGTGCCGGGCGAGGTGCCGCCGGGGGCGGCGCCGCTGCTGACGATCGACGCGCTCGGGCGCAAGTGCCCGATCCCGATCATCATGCTGGCCGCGCAGATCCGCGACGTGCCGGTCGGCGGGGTGATCGCGGTGCTGGCCGACGACCCGGCCGTGTACACGGACGTTCCGGCGTGGTGCGCGCTCAAGTCGCACGAGTGCGTGTTCCGGGCCGACCTGCCGTCGGGCTGGGCGTTCGGTATCCGCCGGGGGTATTAGGCCCGGTTGTAGCGGTTGGTGATCCGGGGGTCGGACTCCCACCAGGGGCGATCGCCATCGTCGGCACCGTCTGCCTCGGGAGTTACGGCGTCGTATTCGGCGGGCGATCCGTCGGCGGCCGTGGCGCTGACGGTGACGGGGGCGGGTGACGCGCCTTGCTGGGCGGCGCGGGCGCCCTCCCTGACGCCCTCCCTGACGGCGTCGCGGGCGTCTAGCTCGGCGTCGATCTCGGCTGCCTCGACCTTGTCCTCGCGCATCATCTGGATCAGCTGGACGGCGAGGAACGGCAGCCCGACGGCGTCGCCGAGGATCCAGATGATGCCGCCGCCGAGAACCTGGCTGGTGGCCAGCGACGGGCCGAAGGGGTAGCCGACCGCGTGGTAGTGCTGGGCGGCGAGCGTGGTCTGGTCGGCGATGATCGCGATGCCGAAGAACGCGTCGCCGACCACCTCGGCGGCCGTGATCCACATGGCCACGCCGTACGGGTACTGCTTGGGCACCGGGTCGAGTCGCAGCAGCGTCCAGAAGAAGACCAGGCCGGGGAGCATCAGGATCAGGTAGGTGAGCTCGCGGACGGTCCCGCTGTTGAAGACGGCCGTGTACCAGGAGGTGAAGTACATCGACATCGGCACCGCGATGAGCAGCACGGTGGTGATCGCCGGGAACGTGGCAACCTTGGCCACCCGGCTGCGGATGACCGCCGCGACGCGGTTGCCCACGGCGGGCTGGGCCTCGATCAGCAGCGTGATCGGCTTGCCCATCATCAGGAACAGCGGCGCGACCAGGACCAGGAGCACGGTCTGGGTGGCTCGCGCGTAGAACAGCGCGCTCTGGTAGACGCCGACCCAGGACATCGTGGCGATCACCCAGAACCCGAGCCCGAGCACGCAGAACGTGAACGTCCGGCCGATCCCCCACTGCCCGCCCTGCCGTCGTACCTTACGAACGCTGACGAGGTACCAGGCGCCGAGCGCGACGATGATCACGAGCATCGGGACGTCTACGGTCCACGCGGTGAACGCTTGGGTCATCGTGAACTTCGGCGGCCCGCTGTAGGCGAGATCGGGGGAAACCCCGGATGCGAGGGCGACCATGCGTCTCACGCTACGCCTACGACCTGTAGTGGTCGCTGCCGGGGCCTGGGGCGGCCTCGGGGGCGCTGAGGATTGGCTTCGATCGCGGGCGGGAGCACACTAGAGGTCGGCGGCTGCATGGCGGTGGAGGCGATGGGTGATAGCGCTCGAGGCGTTCGTGGCGGCGGTGATGGCCGCGGTCACGGCTGGCGTCGCCCTTGGCTTCCTCGGCTGTTCGGTCTCCGCCCTGTGCGCCGTGACGATTCGGCTCGGACGCCACCCTCGCTTCCTGATCCCGCCGCCGCTGCGGTGATGCCCCGTGTCACTGGTCTCCGGTTCCCAACCGAAGGAGAGTCATGTTTGAGCGGTTCACCGATCGGACGCGCCGGGTTGTGGTGCTGGCTCAGGACGAGGCCAGGGAGCTCGGGCACGACTATCTCGGGACCGAGCACCTCCTGCTCGGGCTGATCAAGGAGGGGAACGGGGTGGCGGCCAAGGCGCTCGAGTCGCTCGGCGTCAGCGCCGAGGGGCTCCGGGAGCGGGTGGTGGGGATCGTCGGCACCGGGCAGCATACGGTGGCGGCCCACATCCCGTTCACGCCGCAGGCCAAGCAGGTGCTGCGGCTGGCGCTGAGCGAGGCGCAGCGGCTCGGCCATCACTACATCGGGACCGAGCACGTGCTGCTCGGCCTGATCCAGGAGAAGGATGGGGTGGCCGCCCAGGTGCTCGCGGACGTGGGCGCGGATCTGCGGCGGGTACAGGCGGAGGTGGTGCGGCTGCTGACCGAGTATCAGCGGCGCACGGGTCCGGAGGCCGGGGAGAGCGAGGGCCCTGGGGCCGAAGGCGGGAGCACGGAGGCCTGAGCGCGGACTGCCCGGGGCGGGAGGGCCAGTAAACGCAGATAGCCCGCCAGGAGGGTCTCCTCGGCGGGCTATCCGGGTGTGGACTAGGCCGGCAGGTGGGCGGCCAGGTCGGCGGCGGCCTCGTCGCCGTAGGCGAGGCGGGCGCGCTCGGCCAGCGGGGCCGGCTTGAGCTCGTACTCCTGCGGGCCGACCGTCTCCAGGGCGTGCACGGCCATCAGGTTGCCGAGCTCGACGGCGCGCTCGAGCGGCAGGTCCCAGGCCGTGGCGGCCAGGAAACCGCACCGGAACGCGTCGCCCGCGCCGGTCGGCTCGACGAACGTGGCGTCCTTGACCGGGCCGACCACGATCGGGTCCTCGCCGCGGCGGTCGACCCGGGCGCCCTCGCTGCCGAGGGTGATGATCCGGGTCCCGACCCGGGCGAGGATGTCCTCGCTGGTCCAGCCGGTCTTGGACTCGATCACGGCCGCCTCGTACTCGTTGCAGAACAAGTACGCGGCGCCCTCGATCAGGGTTTGCATCGCGTCGCCGTCGAGGAAGGCCACCTGCTGCGAGAAGTCGGCCGCGAACGGGATCCCGGCCGCGCGGCAGTCGGCCGTGTGCTGCTGCATCGCGCCGGGATCGCCCGCCCCGATCAGCACCAACTCGATGCCGTTGGCGGCGGCGAGCGAGGTGATGTCGATCTCGCCGTCCTCGCTCATCGCGCCCGGGTAGAACGAGGCGATCTGGTTACCCGCCTCGTCGTTGGTCGCGGTGAAGCGCGCGGTCTGCCTGGTGGTCGAGGTGCGCACGCCGGAGGTGTCCACGCCGTGGTCCTCGAGCCACGTCCGGTAGTCCGCGAAGTCCGGGCCGACGCAGCCGACCAGCAGCGGCTTGAGACCGAGGCAGCCGAGGCCGTAGGCGATGTTCCCGGCCACGCCGCCGCGCCTGATCTCCAGGTTGCCGACCAGGAAGGAGACCGAGATCTTGTCCAGCTTCTCGGCGATCAGCGTGTCGGTGAACTTGCCGCCGAAGGTCATCAGGTGATCAGTCGCGATCGACCCGGAGACAGCTATCCGCATCGTTGAGGGGCTCTATTCAGGTGTCGGGCGCCGGTCCCAGCCTGCGGTCAGTGGAAGGAGTCGCCGCAGGCGCAGGACCCGGTCGCGTTCGGGTTGTCGATCGTGAAGCCCTGCTTCTCGATCGTGTCCACGAAGTCTATCGTCGCGCCCATCAGGTACGGGGACGACATCTTGTCGGTCACCACGCCGACGCCGTCGAAGTCGGCGACGACATCGCCGTCGAACGAGCGCTCGTCAAAGTAGAGCTGGTACTTCAGGCCCGAGCAGCCGCCCGGCTGCACCGCCACCCGCAGGCGCAGGTCGTCCCGACCCTCCTGGGAGATCAGCGCGCCAACCTTGAGCGCAGCGGCCTCGGTCATGTTGACACCCTGCTTGGTCACTTCGTCCTGAACGGTCATCTGCGACTAGCTCCCGTCGATATCGTGTGCCGGTGCCGCCTGCGCGACACCATCGTTCGCTTTCAACTGTACGCACACCGCCGGCATTCCTGCCATCGGGCGCATTTGTCAGTGCTGGGGAGTGGGTGAGGTCACAATCCGGGGGCGCCCCAGAGCGCCATCCACCTGTTCAGCTCGGGCTCGATCTTCAGATCCTCGCTGAGCACGCCCTTGACCTGGAGCTCGAGGGCGTTGTCGCGCTGCTGCCGCCCCTCGTTGACCGGGGCGAACGGGTAGAACGTCCCGCGCTTGTAGAGGTAGACCAGCGCCATCCGGCGATGATTCTCGTCCGCGAAGGCGACCATCGTGCACAGCAGCTGGGGGCCGAAGCCGTTGTCGACCAGGGCGCTGTTCACCGCGTGCAGGTCGGTCACCAGGGTGTCGACCTCGTCGCTCATGTGGTTGCTGATCAGCCAGGTGAACCCGTAGCTGTCCTTGGTCACCTCGACCGGCAGGCCGCCGCCACCCGGCTTGCTGTTATCCAGGTCAAGAAGCTCGCGGACCTCCTTCTGGATGTCCGCGAACGTCTTGCCCTCGACCGCGCGGAAGCAGACCGAGCCCGAGCCGGTCGGGGTGAACCCGGTCGCGGCCTGGAGCTGGATCGCCGCCGACGGCAGCGCGAACAGGTCGTCGAGCTTCGGCTGAACCGGTTTGGTCCGGCCGAGCAGCACGTCGAGGAACCCCACTACTTGAGGCCCTTGGCGCCCGGGCTGACGTCGTTGAGCTGGGCCTGGATCTTGGCCAGCTGCTCGATGCGCTTCTCCAGCGACGGGTGGGTGGAGAAGATCGCCGACAGGCTCCTGCCGCCGCCATCGGGGCGACCGCCGCCGCGCTGGAGCTTCATCGCCGGGGCGAAGTAGAACGCGTTCATCGGCTCGGCCGTCCGCAGGTCCTGGGTCGGGATCCCGGACATCCCGTTGCTGACCTTAGTCAGCGCTGACGCCAGGGCGCTCGGCTGGCCGGTCAGCAGCGCGCCGCTGCGGTCGGCGGCCAGCTCACGGTAGCGGGAGAGCACCCGGATAAGCAGGAAGCTGATCGCGTAGACGACGACCGAGACGACCATGATGATCGCGATGATCGGCAGCGCGTTCTGGTTGTTGTTGCGCCGGCCGCCGCCGAAGATCTCGGAGTAGAAGGCGAACCGCACCAGCAGGCCCGCCACGATCGCGAGCAGGCTGGCGATGGTCATGACCTGGACGTCCTTGTGGGCCACGTGCGACAGCTCGTGCGCGAGGACGCCCTCGAGCTCCTCGTCGCTGAGGCCCAGCCGCGAGTTCAGCAGCCCCTCGGTGACGCACAGGACCGAGTTCTTGCTGTTGCGGCCGGTCGCGAACGCGTTCGGCATGGAGGTCGGGGCAAGCGCCACCCGGGGCTTGTCCATGTCCGCCAGCGCGCACAGCCGGTCGACGATGCCGTGCAGCTTAGGCATTTCCTGCGGGGAGACCTCGCGGGCTCCCGCCGCCGCCAGGGCGATCTTGTCGCTGTAGAACAGCGAGATGAAGGCGGAACCGCCGCCGAAGACCAGCGCGATGACCACGATGAACGCGGCCGACTGATGAGCGGCTATCAGGGCGCCGATGATCGCAGCCACGAATGCGACGAAGACGAGTCCGAGCAGGAACATCGTCACCGTCATCCGCACGGTCAGACCCCGGTCTGGGGCGTACCGCGTACGGGTCGCCATGACGTACCTCCGAATCCGTACCAGGCCTCGACCCGAGTCGCTTTTGTCCCGGTCCGCCTGGCTCTTCAATGGCAATCTATCTCAATAACGTTCGGGGCAGGCTCAAGGCTTCCACTCAGGCGGCTGAAAGCGACGGCGATCATTGCGCCCACGGCGAAGCGGCCGCGGCGCGGGCGCGTTCGGCGGCGTTCTAGGGGCGATTGCCTCGTTTGGCGCGGACCGAACGGGACCGGCGGGCGGCGGCCCTCGGTCGGAAGGGAACTACGGCGCCGTGGGGTCGGCGTGGATCGTCCCGTCGGTCAGCAGCTTGCGGACCTCGTCGATGGTGGCGTCCGAGAACGGCAGGATGTAGTCGGCGGTCACGAACTCGTCGTCGGGGACCGGCGCGCCGGCCTCGCGGACGAGCTTCACGGCGGCACCGAGCGCCATCTTGAACACGGCCTCGTCCCCGGCGCGCACGGCCGCGTCCACGTCCTTGTCGAGCACCGTCAGCCTGGCCGACGAGTCGTCGTCGAGGCGGAACTGACCCTCGCCGAGGATTCTGACGATCACGCGCCGTCACCCGCCTGCGGTTGCTGCGCGGCCGGCACGTCAGCCGGCGCCGACTCGGCCCCGTCGCCGTTGGTGGCCTCGAGCTGCTTGGGCGCGCTGCCGGCGATCTCGCGCTTCATCGCCTCGAGCTGGTCGTCGACGCCGACGGTGGCGCCGAGCTTGTCCAGTTCGGCCTGAATGTAGTCGTTGCCCCCGCTGACGTGGTCCTCGAGGGCGCCGGAGGCGAGCAGCTCGTCGATGGCGCCGGCCCGGGCCTGCATCTGCGCGGTCTTGTCCTCGGCGCGCTGGATGGCCAGGCCGACGTCGCCCATGTCCTCCGAGATCCCGGAGAAGGCCTCGTTGATGCGGGTCTGCGCCTCGGCCGCGGTGTAGGTCGCCTTGATGGTCTCCTTCCTGGTACGGAAGGCCTGCACCTTGGCGTCGAGCCGCTGCGAGGCGAGGGTCAGCTTCTCCTCTTGGTCCTGCAGCTGGGTGTACTGGCCCTGCAGATCGTCGTACTGCTGCTCCAGCTGTCCCCGAGCCTGCAGCGCCGCCCTGGCCAGATCCTCGCGGCCCTGCTCGAGCGCGGCCTTGGCCTGGTTGGTGCGCTTGGCGATCTCTTTCTGCAGCGAGGTCATCTGCAGCTCAACCCGCTTGCGCGAGGTGGCGACGTCAGCGACCCCGCGCCGTACCCGGGTCAGCATCTCTACCTGCTGCTTGTACGAGTAGTCCAGGGTCTCGCGAGGGTCTTCCATCCGGTCCAGCGCCTTGTCGGCCTTGGCCCGGAATATCAGCGAGACTCGCTTCATCACGCTCATAGACGCGGCCGTCCCCTTCATTTCACCTGAGCGCCGCCACCCGAGCGGCCGCAGAGCCACCAGGCGACGGCTAAATTATGCCGCCGGCTAACCACAATCAACCCTACGCGCTGCTGCGAGCGGTAGCCACTTATACCTGTGTGTATCCCCGGTTCGGCTCGGGGTAATAACGAACCGGGCGAGCCAGAGCAAATCTGTCCCCGGCTCGTACCCCGGCTGGTGCTCCAACCGCACGGGAGCAGCCGTTAAGCTAAGGCCGTGTTCCGACGCAGCAGCGCCGGCGCGACCGAAGGCCAGGCCCAGGGCTCCCAGCCCGCGCAAGCCCCGGAAGCCCCGGCCAAGAGCAAGGCGCCCGCGCAGACGGGCAAGGGCCGGCCGACGCCCAAGCGCAGCGCGGCCGAGGCCAACCGGTACCGGTCGATAACCGGGTCCACCACCAGCGGCCGCGGGCCCAAGTCGACCGCCGCCCCCGGGCGCAAGCTCACCCCGGATGAGAAGTCCCAGGTCCGGACCGAGCGGAACAAGCAGGTGCAGGCCATGCGGCGCGGCGAGGAGTGGGCGCTGTCGGCCCGCGACCGCGGCCCGATGAAGAGGCTCGCCCGGGACTACGTCGACGCGCACCGGCGGCCGAGCGAGTTCTACATGTACGCGCTCATCATCCTGGTCGTCGCGCTGGTGGCGGGCAAGGCGCACAAGGCGCTCAACAGCGACCTGCAGTACCTGCTGCTGGCGATCATCGCGGTCATCATCGTGGACGCGCTGCTGCTGCGCCGGTCGATCGCCAAGCTGGCGCAGGAGCGGCTGCCCGGCGAGTCGACCCGCGGCATCACGTTCTACGCGATCATGCGCGCGCTGCAGCTGCGGCGCTTCCGCAACCCCGCGCCGAGGATCAAGCCCGGCGACTCGTTCTAGGCGGCCGAAGGCCGGGTCGGTCCTGCCAGGATCCCCGGCCTTCGGCCGTCAGCCTCGGCTCTCGGGCCCAGATCTCGGGCTCAGCCCTCTGGGTGGAGGGACATCGGGGATCTCGGGCTCAGCCCTCTGGGTGGAGGGACATCGGGCCGTACTCCTTGCGGGTGTCGTCGAACAGCGTCACCTGGTCCACCCCGCCGTCAACCAGCTCGTGCCAGTTCTCGCCCAGCCAGCTCTCGGCGTCCCCCTGGCTGGCGAAGATCGTCTCCTGCTGGCCCGCGCCGCCCACCACCGCGCCGTCGGTCTTCTCGTACCGCCACGTCCAGGGCATCGTGCCGCCGCCTCCCGTCTCACTGCAGCATCATGCTGTCGCGTCAAGCGAGGGTAACACCCGTCGACCGCTTGGCTAGCCGCCTGACCCGGCACCCCCCTCCTGCATGGGTCGGCTCAGGCGGCTAGCGCGGTCCACGCACGGGCGTCAGGCGCAGAACAGCACCGCCCAGACGGCCTTACCTCGGCCTGCAACCGGGGACCAGCCCCAGACGTCGCTCAGCGCGTCCACCATCTGCAGCCCGCGGCCCGACTCCTCGACCGAGGCGGGCACCTTGAGCACGGGGGCCGAGTCGCTCGGGTCGAGCACGGCGCAGATCACCTCGCCGTTGCGGCGCAGCAGCCTCAGCCCGAGGCCGTCAAGCGACTGCCTGCGGGGCGATGGCACCGGGGCCACGGCGGCGGCGTGGGTGACGGCGTTGGCGACGAACTCCCCGACGATGGTCTCCGCGTCCTCAGCCAGGAACGCCAGCCCCCAGTCACGCAAGGTGGATCTGGTCAGCCGCCGCGCGGCCCGCGCGGACTGCGGTCCGCGCGACAGCGGGCAGCCGACCGCGGTCGGCGAGTCCCACCAGTCGGCTGGCATCCGCATCATCCGCGGCCGTCGGGCCGTCGGTTCAGATCGGTACGCGACGTGAAGCGGCTCACCGGCGGCAGCGTGTACTCGCGTGCGGGTAGGCAGCTGGCTCAAGCTCATGGCAACCCCGAGGAGCGTCCAGCGCCGTCCGGGTGATCGACGCGCTACACATCTTGCCGCAAAGCGCATGCAGCCGCAAGGCCAGATGCACGTGCATTTTATCGTGCAGCTAACTCCGAGCCCGCTGTCCGCGTATTTGTGCAGCCACCACAAGCACCACGATCGCGATCGTAACCCAGAGCCCATATTTGGATATTTCCTGCGCCACGTCGATCGCGCTCTGGCCCAGCGCCCACCCCAGGCCGGCCAGCATCCCGACGAAGGCGAGCGAGCCGATCGCGTCAAGGACGAGGAACGTCACCCAGCTCATCCCGGTCCAGCCCGCCGCCGCGTAGACGAGCGCGTTCGGGATCGGCAGGAACGGCGAGAGCACCACCGCGGGCCAGGTGAGCCAGCGGCCGGAGCGGTTGACCCGGGCGACGAACTTCTGGCTCCGCTTGCCCCGGCCGGAGAACATCTGGATGACCCGCTCGCCCCACAGCCGCCCGGCCCACCAGTAGATGATGTCGAACTTCATCGTGCCGATGACCCCGACGATCAGCAGCACCGCCAGCGAGCCGTGCCCCTTGCTGGCGAACGCGGCGGCCGACACGATCGCCTCGGTGGAGCCGTTCAGCAGCACCGAGGCGATCGGGTGGGTGCCGACCAGGCTCGCGCGGAACGGCAGCAGGGCCAGGTAGTAGAGCCCGCTGAGCGTGATCGCGCCCCAGCAGGCGATGTCCACCCGCCGCGGCTTTCCCTGCCAGGGCAGGTTCGCGTTCGCCCACGGATCCTTGGCCTGGGCCGGATCGGCGGCCTGCCCAGGCTCGTCGGGCTGCGCCTGATCATCGGCCTGCGCCTGATCGGTGGCCTGCACTGCGTCGGCGGGCGGGGCGGTCGGCTCCACGGCGGGCGCCGGCACCTCCGCCGCCGTTGTCGGCTCCTCGCTCACGCGCTCACGTTATCCGCTGATCGGGGGCAACGGGACGGCGGAGGCAGGGCAACGGTCCGTTAGTCACACTGGTTGTGCGCTCTTGATCCTGATTTTGAACGCGAGAACCCCGCCGACGTCCGGAAAAGCGAAGATCAACAACGCTTTGTCCGAACGGTCGCGGGGTTCCTCGTAACGGCCGGGCCTGAGCCCCGCCGTTGGGCCGGGGGCCTAGGAGACTAGCGCTTCTCCATCGCGACGAAGTCGCGCTCGACCGGGCCGGTGTAGACCTGACGCGGGCGGGCGATCTTGGTCGCCGGGTCGTGCAGCATCTCCTTGTAGTGCGCGAGCCAGCCGGGCAGCCGGCCGATCGCGAACAGCACGGTGAACATCTCGGTCGGGAAGCCCATCGCCCGGTAGATCAGGCCGGTGTAGAAGTCGACGTTCGGGTACAGCTTGCGGCTGATGAAGTAGTCGTCCGACAGCGCCACTTCCTCGAGCTGGGTGGCCAGCTCCAGCAGGTGGTCGTTGGGCGCGAGCTTGACCAGCAGCTTGTCGGCGGCGGCCTTGACGATCCGGGCGCGCGGGTCGTAGTTCTTGTAGACCCGGTGGCCGAAGCCCATCAGCTTGACGCCGGCTTCCTTGTTCTTCACCCGGGTGACGTACGCGTTGACGTCGCCGCCCTGGTCGCGGATGTCCTCGAGCATGTCGAGCACGGCCGCGTTGGCGCCGCCGTGCAGCGGGCCGGACAGCGCGTGCACCCCGGCCGAGATGCTGGCGAACACGTTGGCCTCGCTCGAGCCGACCACCCGGACGGTGGAGGTGGAGCAGTTCTGCTCGTGGTCGGCGTGCAGCACGAACAGCATGTCGAGGGCCTTGGCGACCTCCGGGTCGACCTGGTAGTCCTCGGCCGGGATCCCGAAGGTCATCCGCAGGAAGTTCTCGGTCAGGGTGAGCGAGTTGTCCGGGTACAGGTAGGGCTTTCCGACCGAGCGCTTGTAGAAGTACGCGCCCAGCGTCGGCAGCTTCGCCAGCAGCCGGATCATGGACAGGTCGACGTCCGCGTCGTTGTGCGGGTCGAGGTGCCCCGGGTAGAAGCTGGACAGCGCCGACACCGCCGACGACAGCACCGCCATCGGGTGCGCGGTGCGCGGGAAGGCGCTGAAGAACGTCTTGAAGTCCTCGTCGAGCAGGGTGTGGTGGGTGACCTTCTCGGTGAAGTCGGCCAGCTCGTCGGTGGTCGGCAGGGTCCCATAGAACAGCAGGTAGCTGACCTCGAGGAAGCTCGCCTTCTCGGCCAGCTGCTCGATCGGGTAGCCGCGGTAGCGGAGAATCCCGGCGTCACCGTCGATGTAGGTGATGTCGGAGGAACACGCGGCGGTGTTGACGAAGCCGGGGTCGAGGGTGACCATGCCGGTCGTCGACAGCACCTTCGTCACCTCGATCCCGTCGGATCCCTCGGTGGCGTTCTTGACGGGCAGGTCGAGCTCAGCTCCGTCGCTGTAGTGCAGCGCAACTTTGCTATTGGTGACCGATGCTTCAGGCATTCGCGGTCCCTTTCACTTTCTGTTACGGGACGCGTACATGGATGTACGGCTGGGATCGCCGGCCGTGGCACCGCCCCGTTGGGGTCCAGAGGTCTATACCCAAACGCTAGTCTCCTGCATGCTTAGGTGAAACCAGGAGGACATAGGACAACGATCACACTGATGTTTTGTAGGTGTCCTCCAACGGTTTCACGGGGCGCGGGGGCTCGTGCCGCGACGCTCGTCGCGGGCGGCTTACGATGCTGGCATGAGATTCGCGATCGGCATCCCGCAGCTCTACCCGGACGGATCTTTCTCCCCGTCGGACTTCAAGTCGTTCCTCGCGCGGGTCGAGGAACTCGGAGTGTACGAGAGCGCCTGGACGCAGGAGATGGTGCTCGGCGGCGCGCCGCAGCTCGCGCCGCTCGAGGTTATGACGTACGCGGCGGCCTGCACCTCGACGCTCCGGCTGGGCTGCACCGTGTTCGTGACCACCCTGCACACCCCCGTCCACCTGGCCAAGTCGCTGGCCTCGCTCGACCAGCTGTCGAGCGGGCGGCTGGAGGTCGGGATCGGGTCCGGCGGGCCGCGGCGGCCGTTCGCCGCGTTCGGGATGCCGGCCGACCGATGGCTGCCCCGGTTCACCGAGGGCGTGGCGCTGATGAAGGCGCTCTGGACGGAGCCCTCGGTGACCTTCGACGGGGAGTTCTGGCAGCTGAAGGACGCCGCGATGGAGCCCAAGCCGTATCAGAAGCCGTACCCGCGGCTCTGGTTCGGCGGGTCGGCGGCGACCGCAGTGCGGCGGGGGGTGGGGCTGTGCGACGGGTTCTTCGGCGCCGGGTCCTCGGCCACGTCCGCGTTCGCGTCGCAGGTCGCGGTGGTGCGCTCGACGTTGGCGGAGGATTTTGGCGGGCGGAGCGTGGGGTTCGGGCCGGGCGAGTTCCCGATCGCCAAGCGGGTGTACCTCGGGGTCGACCCGTCGTCGGGCGCGCGGGCGCGGGACCGGATGAACGACGCGCTGGCTTCCGTTTACGGCGCCCGGGTGCCGGCGATCGAGGCGGCGGCGGTGGCGGGCACGGTGGCGGAGTGCGTGGACGGCGTCCGGGCGGTGATCGAGGCGGGGGCGGAGATGATCCTTTTCACACCGCTCTACGACAACGTCGAGCACATGGAGCTGATCGCCGACCAGATCATCCCCGCGCTGGGGTAACACGAAGGAGCCTTGACCATGCCCGCTGATAACTACGCCCTGCTCGTGGTCGACATGCAGAACGGGTTCTGTCATCCCGACGGGTCCTTCCCGCGGATCGGCCGCGGCCTCGAGGGGGCGATGGACGCCGTGGCCAACGCCGCCGTGGCGGTCGGCCAGGCGCGCCGGGCGGGCGTGCCGGTGGTGTTCACCCGGCACGTGTACCGGCCCGGGCGGCCCGACGAGGGCGCCGCCCTGATCGGGAACAGCCCAGAGCTGGCCGGGGTGTCCGGCCTGGCGGCGGGCGGCTGGGACGCCGAGGTGTGCGCGGAGCTCGGCTGCGGCCCGGACGACCTGGTGGTGGACAAGGTCCGGTTCGACGCGTTCCAGTGGACCTCGCTCGAGCCGCTGCTGCGCGGTCTCGGCGTCGGCGCGCTGATGATCTGCGGCGTGGTGACCAACATCTGCGTGGAGACGACCGCGCGGTCGGCGTTCATGCGCGACTTCCCGGTCACGCTGCTGGCCGACTGCTGCGCGGCCAAGACCCGCCGTCTGCACGACCTGTCGATCGAGGTGCTAAGCAGCTACGAGCTGGCCGAGATCGCCACCGTGACCGGCGGCTTCGACGCGGGCAGCCCGCTCGGCCGCGGGGGGCGCCTGACGTCCCCGGTGCTGGCGCCCGCCTAGCGGGCCCCGCGCTCGCCTAGGGCCGGGGCGCCTGGGGTTTCTGGGGTGTCCGGGTCAGCGCTGTCAGCGGGGCGAGCAGCCGCCAGCCGAGCAGGGACAGGGCCAGGAAGGCCAGCGCGACGACGATGAACGCGATCGCGGTGCCCTGGCCGGAGACGACCCGCAAGACCATGCCCAGCGCCACCGTGCACAGCCAGATCACCAGGCCCTCGGGCCGGATCGCCAGCGGGCGACGCCAGCCCCGGGCCGCCAGCCAGCCGACGCCGAGCGCGGCCAGGAAGGGCCACGAGGTCGAGGCGATGCCGGCCAGGCTCTCGCCCTTGGTGTGGCTGGCCCGGCCGATGATCACGAAGATGAGCACGCAGCAGACATCGAGCACCACCGCTAGCCTGGCCGAACGCATAACGGACAGCTTAGCGTCGCAGGCGCGACGACGCGACGACGCGACGACGCGATGGCGGTGGCGGGGCGACGCCCGCGTCCGTTATGACCGGGTACGGGCGGGCGGGGCGCCTCGGCCGGGCGCGCCTGCAATCACAGTTGTCTAATTCCGTTGCCTCCGGCGCGTCGCCTTTTCCGGTAATGGGACGATGATGGAGAGATGGGTACCTGGGTGTTGCGCCTGGCCAATGACGGTCAGGGCCCGCGACTCGCGGTGAAGGACTGCATCGATGTGGCCGGCGTCCCGACCACGGCGGGGTGTCCCGTCGTGGCCGAGATGGCCGAGCCGGCTGAGATCGACGCGGCGGTGGTCGCGTCGGCCCGGGAGGGCGGCGCGCGGATCATCGGCAAGACCGGGCTGACCGAGCTGTGCTGGTCGGCCAACGGGGTGAACCACTGGTCGGGCACGCCGGTGAACCCGCGCGATCCCAGGCGGCTGCCCGGCGGGTCGTCGTCCGGGTCGGCGGTGGCGGTCGCGACCGGGGAGGCCGACGTCGCCTTCGGCACCGACACCGGCGGGTCGGTCCGCATCCCCGCCGCCTGCTGCGGGATCACCGGGCTGAAGACCACCCACGGCCGGATCTCGGTCAAGGGCGTCTACCCGCTCGCCCCGTCGCTGGACACCGTCGGCGCGCTGGGCGCGGACGTGGCCGCCGTCGAGCTCGGGATGCGGCTGATCGAGCCCGCGTTCACCCCCCCGCCCGCGCCCGCCGCCCTGGTGGCGGGCCGCCTGGCGGTGAGCGGCCTGGACGGCGGCGTCGACCCCGCCATCGACGCCGCGGTCGACCAGGCGCTGCGGGCGGCCGGCGTCGCGGTGACGCCGCTGCCCGCGCTCGACGTCGGCGAGCTGCTCGACGCGGCCGGGGTGCTGATCGACTCCGAGGGGTTCCGGGTCAACGCCTACCTGATGCAGTACCTCAAGCAGCTCAGCCCGCACGTGCGGCGGAACCTGGAGCGCGGCGCCCGGCTGGGACGCCGCGACCGCGCCGCCGCCGAGCGGATCAGGGCGGCCGCCCGCGAGACGCTGGAGTCGCTGCTGGCCGACTTCCCGGTGCTGGTGCTGCCGACGCTCGCGGGCACCCCTCCGCTGCTCGGCTCGCGCGGCTTCGCGCTGACCGCGCTTACCGTGCCCGCCAACCTGGCCGGGTTGCCCGCGTTGTCGCTGCCGGTGCCCGCGCCCGCCGACGTGATCGCGTCTATGCAGGTCATCGGTGGTTCAGAGGAGCAGGTGGTGGCGTTCGGGCGGGTGATCGAGGCCGCCGTCGCGGGGTGACTTCGGCGAGAGCGCCGCCCGCGCGGCGGCGGCCGCTGTTAAGCTTCCGGTCACGCTCGCGATGCTTGCGATGGCTGGCATGCGGGGTGCGGCGTACGGCAGGTCGGGGTCAAGCCCGCCCGCTTCCTGACGGCGGACTGGACAGTGGGTTTGAACTTATGCGGTTTGAGTACGGTTCAGTCCCGGAGACGCGCGCGCTTGCTTCGTTGCGCGACTCCTACGGGCTGTTCATCGGGGGCTCGTTCGCGGCCGGGGCATCGGTGTTCAAGACGATCTCGCCCGCCACCGAGGAAGTTCTGGCCGAGGTCACGCACGGGGCGACCGAGGACGTGGACCGGGCGGTCCTCGCCGCCCGGCAGGCCTACGAGCGGGTCTGGTCGGCTATGCCGGGACGGGCCAGGTCCAGGTACCTGTTCACGATCGCGCGGCTGATCAGGGAGCGGGCGGGCGAGCTCGCGTTCCTTGAGACCCTCGACGGCGGCAGGCCGCTGCGGCAGACCCGCGAGGTGGACGTCCCGCTGGCGGCCGCGCACTTCTTCTACCACGCCGGCTGGGCCGACAAGCTGGGGTACGCCGGGTTCGGGCCGTCGCCCCGGCCGCTCGGCGTGGTCGGCCAGGTGATCTCCTGGAGCTCACCCCTGCTGATGCTGGCGTGGCAGATCGCGCCCGCCCTGGCCTGCGGGAACACGGTCATCCTGAAGCCCTCGGAGGCGACGCCGCTGACCGCGCTCGCGTTCGCCGAGATCTGCAGGCAGGCCGACCTGCCGCCCGGGGTCGTCAACGTGGTGACCGGCGACGGCACCACCGGTCAGCTGGTGACGGGCCATCCGGGGCTGGACAAGGTCGCGTTCACCGGGTCGGCCGAGGTCGGCAAGGAGATCGCCAAGGCCTGCGCGCTGTCGGGCAAGCCGCTCACGCTCAAGCTCGGCGGCACCGCGGTGAACATCGTCTGCGCGGACGCGGACATCGAGGCGGCGGCGGGCGCGATCGTGGCCGGGGTCTTCGTCGATCAGGGCCACGTCTGCTGCGCCGGGGCGCGGGTGCTGGTCGAGGCGCCGGCCCGCGACGATTTGGTCGCGGCGATCAGGCGGCGGATGAGCGCGCTGCGGCTGGGCGACCCGCTCGACGTCAACACCGAC
>DATCGA010000044.1:0-29344 GCA_036509215.1 Trebonia sp. | reverse complement strand
GTAGCTGCCGCCGACCGGATGCCAGCGGTCGTGTGCCTGCGCGTCCGCCATGACCGAGGTGACGGCGGGCGACGCCGGGTTCGTGTCGACCCGGACATCGGCCCAGGCGGGCACCGGGAAGGGGTAGCTCGACCCGCCGCTGACCCAGCTGCGCTGGCCGACCGCCTGCGCGGCCAGCTCCAGGGTGAGGCTGGCGAACGCCGCGCACGACGGCCCGTGGTCAGCGCCGTTCAGGCTCGTGTTGTCCCAGATGAGCGCCTCCATCTGGGCCGGGCTGCGGGTCGCGGCGATCTGCAGGTAGTACTTCGCGACGTTGACGATCGCCGACCGGAGCAGCGCGTCGCCGGTGCCGCTGTCGGCGGTGTCGCCGCCGACGGCCCTGGCGTTCATGACAGCGCCAGGCCGTGCCGCCTGCTCGAGGGCGAGCAGGTGCAGTGGCACGCTGGTCGGCGAGGTCATCGTCGCGGCCGCCCCTGGGACGAAGTTGAAGCCGGTGATCACGCCGCCGGTCGTCACGGTGACGAGCGCCGTCGCCTGCTGCCACCATGGCTTCCTGACGGAATGCACGGTTCCTCTTCCCCCCTTCCGCGGTAACAGTCCTACGATTTCGCCCGATACAGAACGAAATTTCTTAATTACATTCCGAAGCTAGGCAGGCTGGCGAGGATCGCCTGGACCTGCTGGTTGCCCGGGTTATCGGCGTTCTCGAACAGCACCCCGGCCTGGGACGCCATCTGCGACGGGGTGCCGCCCATCCACTGCTGGAAGACGTCGGTCACCAGCGCCGCCTCGCCCGATGGGGTGCTCACGGGCTGCGCGCACCGGGCCGGGAAGCCGGTTCGGGTGACGAGCAGGGCCGAGCCGGTGTAGCGCTGGCAGTTCGCGGCCGTGCTCTCCAGGCCCGGCTCGACGTCGGGGGTGCCGCTCGAGCTGGTGAGGGTCGCCCCGCTGATGATGTTGTTGATCGCCCGTGCCGCCACCTGGAGGCTGTCCACCGGGTTGGCCGGGTTGTAGGGCTGGTGCAGGTTGAGCGACCAGGCGATGTCGCCGCCCTGGGTCGGCTGGATCGGCTCGAGGCCCTTGCGCCCGGTCGTCTGGTCGACGAAGCCGGGGTTGTTGCCGCTCGTCAGCAGCGCGAAGACCCAGAGGACGTGCTGGGTCGACTTCGCGCAGGCGAAATCGAGCTGGCTCGGCTCGGCCGCCACGTTGGGGTTCTCGCAGGCGGTGGTGATCTCCGCCTGGACCTGGGCCACGCTGCCCGGCCAGCTCGCGCCGCCGCCGGGCAGCGCGATCACCAGCGCGACGATCCCGATCCCGAACGCTGCGAGCGTGATCGCGATCGCCCGCAGATGGGAGCGGAGCCACTGGGTCCGCGATCGCCCGGCGGGCGCGCGGCCGCGGTTGATCAGCGCCTCGGTCCGCCCGTTGGGCGCGTACGAGCCGAACCCGGGCCCAGCCCCCTGGTCGCCGGGGGCCGGCTGACCCGACGCGCCCTCGTCGTCGGCGGCGGTGTTTTCACTCATGGTGAGCTGGCTGGCATCATCATAGCTAATATATTCGAAACTGCGCGTCATGGTCACCTCTTGCTGATGTTCGTCTGTGCAGCGCGTCGGCTAGTCGCGGCCAGCGGCCGGGGGTCGTGGCGCAGGGAAGTGCGCCGCGCCTCCCTGGCCGCCGATCGCCGCGAGCGACTTTCTCATAGTCGATATTAGAACACAGATGCGACCGCATGGAAAGTATTTGCGGACGGTGCCGGACTTCGTTATCAAGCGTTCGAATTAACGTACTAGTGATGCGCGCGTGTCCAGTGCGACAGCTGGGACTGACGATGCCATCCGCGAAGAGAACCGCCCGGAAATTCGTTCGCGCGCGCCGGGGCGCGCATGACAGCATGGTCGCGTGCTGGACGGGCTGCTAACCGGATACCAGGCGTCGGGCGAGACCGAGGCTGCCGACGTCAGGCGGATGCGCCTGCTCGCCGAGGCGGCGTCCGATCCCTGGTCGCGATCGCAGCTCCCGCTCCACTTCACCGCGTCTGCCCTGGTCGTGCATCCGGCCAGCCGCCGGGTGCTGCTCCGCTGGCACGTCAAGCACGACCTCTGGCTCCAGGTCGGCGGCCACGGCGATCCGGGCGAGACCGACCCCCTCCAGATCGCGCTGCGCGAGGCTCGTGAGGAGACGGGGCTGTCCGACCTGGTGCCCTGGCCGGACGAGACGCTGCAGCACGCGGTCGTCTGCTACGTGCGCCAGTCGGGGGCCGAGCCCGAGCATGAGCACGCCGATCTCCGCTTCTTCCTGGCGACCGAGCACCCGGACGCGATCGCACCGGAGAACGAGCACTCACCGCTGCGCTGGCTCGACCTCGACGAGGCCCGCGCGCTGGTCGGCGGCAACAACCTCCGCGAGACCCTCGACCGGGCCGAGGCCCTGTTCGACAAGTACCAGCGATAACAGCAAGAAGCGCGCAGCGCCAAGCGCCCAGAACCCGAGCGCACACGTCCCACCGCACGCGCTGCGCCTCGCACGATCCCGTCTAGCGCACAGGCAACACGAACCCTCAGCGCGCACAACCTGGCCGCTGGACGCCGGAACCGTCGGCAACGCCGACCCCACGGGCCACTCGAGCAACCCCCTCCGGCACCACCAGCAGCACCAGCGATCCCGTCTCGCAGACTTACCCTCCGTAACGGTCGATCATGGTTGGTTCCGTTTACTGCAAACTGCTTCGAAAGCGGCAATGTTCAGGAAATCTTCCGGCAGAGTACGACAAGCACCGAAAAGTCGTTGGCTTCCTCGTGGTATACAACGTGGGCTTTGTGGTATTTTGGCCGGAACGCAGGCACCGGCGCCGCGCGTGCCGACCTGCGCGCTCACGGGCGTGCGGACGGCGAGATGTCCAAACATAGGCGTATCGATAGCAAATCGTGACCGTCTGGCTTCGGGTCCTTAATAGGCCTAATTTACGCTTCCGGCAAACCCAGCGTCTGGGGGCACGCCCTACCCGGGCAAGCCGGAGGCGCATCATCAGCACAGCCAAGGAGCGCAATTGATGTTTCGGAACAGACGGCGGCCGCGCCTAGCGCGGATCGCGGTGGCCGGAGCGGCAGCCCTGCTCGCAGTGGGCATCGCCGCGTGCAGCAGCAGCAGCAGTAGCCCGTCGGGCGGCACCAGCGCGTCGGCCACTGCGTCGTCGACCGCCGCAGTCCAGCCGGGCGGCACGGCGAAGGTGGCGCTGCCCCCGGGTGTGACGCTGAATTACATCTTCCCGTTCATCCCGCTGGCCAACGCAAACGAGTACAACACCCTCGCCTTCGAGGAGATGCTGTACCGGCCGCTGTATTACTTCGGTGGCAACGCGAACTCGGTCGCGATCAACTACCCGCTATCGACCGCCTCGGCGCCGTCGTACTCGGCTGACGGCAAGACCGTGACGATCAACATGAAGGGCTGGAAGTGGAGCAACGGCGAAACGGTCAACGCCGCCGACGTCGTCTTCTGGCTGAACATGATGAAGGCGGAGTTCTCCAACTTCTACGGCTACAGCCCGGGCCTGCTGCCTGACAACCTGACCTCTTACAGCGCCACCGGGCCCAACACCGTGGTCCTGCACCTCAAGAGCAGCGTCTCCAGCGTCTGGTTCACCTACAACCAGCTCGCCGAGATCAACCCGATTCCGATGGCCTGGGATGTCACTTCGGCCGGGGCCAAGTCCGGCAGCGGCGGCTGCACCACGGACTCCGCAAAGGACAAGTGGGCCAAGTGCGTCGCGGTCTACAAGTTCCTTGCCGCTCAGGCGGCGAGCGTGAAGACCTATGCGACTAACCCCATCTGGGGGGTCGTCGACGGGCCGTGGAAGCTGTCCATGTTCAGCACCGCCACCGCGGGCCCCGTCACGACGTTCGTGCCGAACACGAGCTACTCCGGCGCCCCCAAGCCCGAGCTCGCGGCGATGACGTACTACGCGTACACCGACGACTCGACGGAGTACACCGCCCTGAAGACCGGGCAGATCGACGTGGGCTACATACCATCGCAGGATCTGCCGAACCGGACCGGAACCGGGCCGCTGCCGTCCACTGACCCGCTGGGCGGCGGCTTCACGCTGGCCCCGAACTACGCCGACGGCATCGACTACTTCTACATCAACTACAACAACCCCACCCTCGGGCCGGCGTTCAAGCAGCTGTACGTCCGACAGGCGCTTCAGGAGTCCACCGACCAGGAAGGCATGATCAAGGCCCTGGAACGCGGCTACGGGTACCCGACCACAGGCGGGGTGCCGAACGAGCCGCCGAGCCAGTGGATCCCCTCGATCCAGAGCGAGAATAGCGGCCAAGGGCCGTACCCGTTCAACGTCACCGCCGCCAAGGCGCTGCTGACCAGCCATGGCTGGTCAGAGGTCGGCGGAGTGATGACCTGCGAGAACCCGGCCCTGTGCGGGACCGGGGTCACCAAGGGGACGGCGCTCAAGATCACGATGGACTACGCGACCGGCGTGACGTTCTTCGCGCAGGAAGTGGCCGTGTACAAGTCGGACCTCGCGCAGGCCGGCATCGCCCTCAACCTGGTGCCGCAGTCGTTCAACACGATCATCGGCCAGACGGCGCCGTGCAAGCCAATGCCCAAGTGCAGCACTTGGCAGGCGCTCAACTTCGGTGGCTGGAACTTCAACGGACCCGGCTTTGAGCCGACCGGCGAGCCCCTGTTCCAGACCGGCGCAGCCTCGAACGCGGGTGGCTTCTCCAACGCGAACGAGGACCAGCTGATCAACGCGACCCACACCAGCAGCAGCATGACTGCGTTCAACCAGTACGCGACCTACACCGCGCAGCAGCTGCCGTTCATCTTCACGCCGAACAACTACACCGTCCAGGCCGTGACAGCCAAGCTGGCCAATGTCGCGTTCAACCCGCTCGGCACTGAACTGCCCGAATACTGGCACTTCACCAAGTAGCCACCGGGTAGCGTCGGCCGCGGCCCCGCCCGATCGGGCGGGGCCGCGGTCAGGCCGCGAGAAAGGTTTGTGAAACCGTGGTCGGTTTCCTCATTCGGCGGATCGGACAGTCGCTTGTCGTCCTGTTCCTGGTGACGGTCGCCACCCTTGCCCTGGTCCACCTGTTTCCTGGCGGACCGGTCTTGGCGCTGCTCGGCAGCCGGGCGAACCCCTTCCAGATCGCCTATTACAACCGCATTTACGGCTTCGACCAGCCGTTCTACGTGCAGTACATCAAGTGGGTGGGTCAACTCCTGCACGGCAACCTGGGCTTCTCTCCCAAGCTGAACCTCTCAGTCACGAGCGAGATCGCCCAGGATCTGCCCAAGACGATCGTTCTGGTACTGCTTGGCACCATCGTCTCCCTGCTCTTCGGCATCCCGCTCGGCGTGTACCAGGCAGTGCACCGCAACAGCATCGGCGACTACATACTGACCGGCATCTCGTTCCTCGGCTACTCCACGCCGACGTTCTTTCTCGGCATCGTGCTCGTGGACTGGTTCGCGGTGGACACGCACATATTCCCGCCGTTCGCGCCCCAGTCCTCCTCGATCCTGTCGATCCTTGGTCAGCCGAGGGCCCTCGTGTTGCCGGTGGTCACCTACGCCTTCCTGCTTTTCGCGCTCTGGTCCAGGTACATGCGATCGTCGGTGCTCGACAATCTGGTCCAGGACTACGTGCGCACGGCCCGCGCCAAGGGCGCGAGCGAGCGCCGGGTGATCTGGAGCCACGTGTTCCGCAACTCGCTGGTCTCGATCGTCACGCTGCTCGGCCTCTCCGTACCGACGCTGGTCGGCGGGGCGATCCTGCTCGAGGTCGTCTTCAACTACCCGGGCATGGGCCTTGCGTTCTATCAGGCGGCGCTCAATGTGGACTACGAGACGCTGCTCGGGTTCACCGTGCTCGCCACGGTGGCGACCATTCTGGGGAACCTGCTCGCAGACGTCGGCTACGCGATCCTTGACCCGAGGGTGAGGTACTGATGGCGGAGGCACAGGCCATTGCGGCCAGCGACGCCGAGCTCGGTATAGAGCTGACGGCCAAGCCGCGCGGCATGCTCATCCGCGCCTGGGAGGTGTTCGCGGAGAACAAGCTGGCGCTCGGCGGCCTCGGCTTCGTGGTGTTCATCTTCCTGTTCTGCTTCGTCGGCCCGCACATCTACGTGACGAACCAGGTCAACACCAACCTGTTGAACACCCTGTGCACCCCATCGGGAGCCCACCTGCTCGGCTGCGACGACCTCGGGTATGACCAGGTCGGCCGGCTCATGGTCGGCGGCCAGACCTCGCTTGAGGTCGGGCTTGCCGCCGCCGTTGTCTCGGTTTTCTTCGGCACGGTGTACGGGGCCATCTCCGGTTTCGCCGGTGGATTCATCGACTCGGTCATGATGCGGATCGTGGACGCGGGCTTGTCGCTGCCGTCCCTGATGGTGATCATCATCCTGTCGGTGATCTTCCATCCGACTCCGACGGTCATCATCTTCATCATCGCGGTGTTCTACTGGTTCGGTGTCGCGCGTCTGGTCCGCGGTGAGACCCTCGCGCTCCGCACCAGGGAGTATGTGCAGGCGGTGCGGGTGGTCGGCGGCCGTCCGCTGCGCGCCGTGATGAGGCACATCGTGCCGAACGCGATCGGCACGATCATCGTCCAGGCCACCTTCGCGGTCGCCGACTCGATTCTCACCCTGTCGGTGCTCGGCTTCCTCACCCTCGGCGTCGCGCCGCCAGCGACGGACTGGGGGTCGATGCTATCCGGCGGCCTGAACTACATCCAGGGCGGCAACTACTGGTGGCTGATCTACCCGTCCGGCGTGGCGATCATCCTCACCTGCATCGCGTTCAACTTCATCGGCGACGCGCTCCGCGACGCGTTCGAGACCCGGCTGCAGCGCCGGTAAAGGGGGAAAAGTGGCGCTTTTGCAGATCGAGGACCTGCGCACCGAGATTCAGCTCAAGAACGGCATCGTGCACGCCGTCGACGGCGTGTCGTTCCACGTCGACGAGGGCGAGACGCTCGGCATCGTCGGCGAGTCCGGCTGCGGCAAGACGATGACCGCGCTGTCGATCATGGGGCTGCTGCCCAACAGTGGCCGCATCGCCGGCGGTTCCATCAAGCTGGCCGACCGCGAGATCACCGGGCTGCCCGCGGACGAGATGCGCAAGATCCGCGGCGACGACATCGGCATGATCTTCCAGGACCCGCTCTCCTCGCTCAACCCGACCCACACCGTCGGCAAGCAGATCGCCGAGGTCGTGCTGCTGCACCGGGAGGTGTCGAAGAAGGACGCGATGGATCGCGCGGTCGAGGTGCTGGACCTGGTCGGCATGCCCCGGGCGCGGGAGCGGGTCGACGAGTACCCGCACCAGTTCTCCGGCGGCATGCGACAGCGCGTGATGATCGCGATGGCCCTGGCCAACGACCCCAGGCTGCTGATCGCGGACGAGCCGACGACCGCCCTGGACGTGACCATCCAGAAGCAGATCCTGGAGCTCATCGACGGGTTGCGGCAGCGGCTCGGCATGGCGGTCATCATGGTCACCCACGACCTCGGCGTGATCGCCGGGCGGGCGGACCGGGTCGCCGTCATGTACGCGGGCAAGGTCGTCGAGACGACCGATACCCCGGCGCTCTACGCGAACCCCCGCCACCCGTACACCGAGGCGCTGTTCCACGCCCTGCCGGAGAAGTCGGCCGAGACCAGGGAGCGGCTCTACTCGATCCCCGGGGCGCCGCCGGACCTGGTCAACCCGCCCGCCGGCTGCCGGTTCGCGCCGCGCTGCCGGTACGCGACCGACCGCTGCCGGACCGAGCCGCCGGTGCTCGCAGGCGAGACCTCCGCGCACGTCTACCGCTGCTTCTTCCCGGTCGGCTCGCTCGAGAAGGCGGTCGGCGGCCACCTGGTGGTGACCGAGCCCGCCCCGGTCGGGGAGACGGTGTCCCCGGAGTCGGCCGTCGTCGGCGAGGTCGTGCTGTCGGCCAAGAACCTGGTCAAGGACTTCCCGGTGACCCGAGGAGTGATACGGCGGAAGGTCGGCACGGTGAGCGCTGTGGCCGACGTGTCATTCGACATCCGCAAGGGCGAGACGCTCGGCATCGTCGGCGAGTCCGGCTGCGGCAAGACCACGATCGGCCGGATGCTGGTCGGCTTGGACAAGCCGACCAGCGGCTCGGTCCTGTTCGGCACCAAGGATCTCGCCAAGTCGAGCGGCCGCCAGTACCGGAAGGAGCGCCGGGACATCCAGTACATGTTCCAGGACTCCTACGCCTCGCTCGACCCCCGGATGCGGGCGGGCTCGATCCTGCGCGAGCCGCTGATCGTGCAGGGGATGGGATCCCGCCGCGACCAGTACGCCAAGGTCAAGGACATGCTCGGCAAGGTCGGGCTGCCCTCGTCGTGGACCGAGCGGTACCCGCACGAGTTCTCCGGCGGGCAGCGGCAGCGGCTCGGCTTCGCCCGCGCGCTGCTGCTCAACCCGCAGCTGATCGTGGCCGACGAGCCGGTCTCCGCGCTCGACGTGTCGGTCCAGGCCCAGGTGCTGAACATGATGCGGGACCTGCAGAAGGAGATGGGCCTGACCTACATGTTCATCTCCCACGACCTGTCGGTGGTCCGGTACCTGTCCAACCACATCGGCGTCATGTACCTCGGCAAGCTGGTCGAGATCGGCACCGCCGACGAGGTGTACCTGCGCCCGGCCCACCCGTACACCAAGGGCCTGATCGAGTCGGCCCCCACCGCCGACCCCGAGACCGAACGGTCCAAGGTGCACGAGGGGATCGTCGGCGAGCTGCCGAGCGCGATCCACCCGCCGTCGGGGTGCCGGTTCCGCACCCGCTGCCCGATCGCGCAGGAGATCTGCTCGACCAAGGAGCCGGAGCTAAAGCCGTACGGCGTGTCAACGCGGATGGCCGCCTGCCACTTCGCGCTGCAGCCGCCGGTCGAGGTGGCCGCGTCGCCGCTGGCGAGCGAGCAGGTCTAGCGGGACGAATCGGGAGCGTAACCCAACCGAGCACAAGAACGGACCCGGCCGCCGACGGCCGGGTCCGTTCGCCCTGTCCGGGGCCGCTGGCCGGCCGGCCCGGCCCGGCGTTAGGGTGGGGTCAGTGGGTGTGTGAGCAGGCCCTCACCGATTTGCATGACGCATCAACAAGTTTTGGGATAGTCTTACTACGTAACGCACTTCAGCGTCGCAGTTGCACAATCATTCCTGGAGGCTCAATGAGCTCGACTGCTGTGGAGATCCCCGGCTACGTCGCCGGCACGTGGGCGATCGACCCGGTTCACTCCGAGGTCTCGTTTACCGTTCGGCACATGATGGTCAGCAAGGTGCGCGGCCGCTTCGACACGTTCGAGGGGACCATCGTCACCGGGGCAACCCCGCTTGACTCGACCGTCACCGCCACGGTTGACCTCACCTCGATCAACACCGGCCAGGAGCAGCGCGACGCGCACATCCGCAGCGCCGACTTCTTCGAGGTTGAGAAGCACCCGAACATGACGTTCGCCTCGACCGGCGTCCGCCAGGACGGCGGCGACTTCCTGCTTGACGGCGACCTCACGCTCAAGGGCGTGACCAAGCCGGTCACGTTCAAGCTCGAGGTCAGCGGCTTCGGCCCGGACGCCTACGGCGGCACCCGGGTCGGCTTCTCCGCCACCACGGAGATCAACCGGTCCGAGTTCGGCGTCAACTTCAACGGCCCGATCCCCGGCGTCCCCGGCGGCGTGGCCGTGTCGGAGAAGGTCACCATCAACCTGGAGATCGAGGGCATCCTGCAGGCCTAAGGGCGCAGGCTCGGTCGTCAGACCGCGAGCGCGGCGCGGCCCCTGCGGGTCGCGCCGCGCTCGCGTTTTTCGACCAGCACAAGCCAAAATCAGTGTGTCGAACGGACCGTGTCTGCGCCCGGCCCGCTGGCTGATCCCTGACTACTTGGAGTGCTTGACCAGGTAGTCGATGTAGAGCGGCCGGAGCGCGTCCGCGACCGCCCCGTCGCCCGAGTCGATCGCGTCGCCGAGCAGCCCCGAAACCTTCACCGCGTCCCACTCGGATTCGACCTGGTCGCCCTCGAGCGCCTCCGCCGCCGGTATCGCCCGCAGCAGCTCCCACAGGAAGCCCACGTCGGCATGGGTGAGTGCCCGGTGCACGGCCTTGTCGTGCAGTTCGCGGGACGACAGCGCCTCAAGTTCGGTCTCGGTAGCCACGTCTGGACTCTATAGCCTTCGGCGGACCGGGTGGTCAGCGGCGAACCGAGCGGAGCGCCGAGGTGACCATCGGGAGCTGGAACGCCCCGCCGACGGTCTCCGGACGCGACGCCAGGTAGCCGCGGATCCGGCCGAGGACCCGCTCGCGCGCGGCCGGGTCCATGATCAGCACCGCCGAGTGGGTCCGCAGGTCGTCGATCAGCGAGTCGATCGTCCGCGGCTGCGGGTTCGCGAACTCGGCCCGGTCGGTCGGGGTGAACAGCTCGTTCCCGAACTGCTCGGCGCCGAACGCGGTGGCGTCCCGCTCCCGCTCCGAGCGCACCGGCGAGCCCGCCCCCCGGGCCGCGTCCCGCAGCCCGGCGACCCACTCCACCCGGTCGTCGTCGCTGTTCCAGAGGGCGCCGAGCGCGCCGCCGGGGGCGAGCACCCGGGCGATCTCGGGCTGCGCCCGCGCCATGTCGAACCAGTGCATCGACTGCGCGCACAGCACCGCGTCGACCGAGTCGTCGGCCAGCGGGATCGCCTCGGCCGGGCCGTGCAGCGCCCGCACCGACGGCAGCCGCCGCCGCAGCTCGGCCAGCATCGCCTGGTCCGGCTCGACCGCGGTCACGTCCGCCCCCAGCTCCGCCAGCAGCGCCGTCAGCTTGCCGGTGCCGGCCCCGAGGTCGAGCACCCGCAGCCTTGCCACCGGGCGCCCGGCCGGCGCGACGCACCAGGCCACCGCGTCGGCCGGGTAGTCGGGCCGGTGCTCGGCGTAGGCCGCCGCGACCGCGCCGAACGACGACCCCCGTCGTGTCCATTCATCCGTATCCATGCCATCCACCCTATCCGCCCCGGGATAATACACAGCAAATGGACGGCAAACCGTTCACCGATAGCACCGCCTATTAGTCCGCGGCGCTTTTTCACAACCGTTTATGTCATTGTTGCGTCTTACTTTCTAGAGGGACGTCGACCGGGGGAATGCCATCCGGCGAGCCCGCTTAACCAAATCGGGAGTGAGATCAATGAGAACGACAATTCGCCGCGCCGCCGCGGCAGTCGCCGCCGCGCTTGCGCTCGGCACCGGGTCCGCCGTCGTGGCCGCCTCGTCCGCCTCGGCCGCGCCCGCCGCGCACTCCACCCTGCTACCGGTCTGCACTGCGGGCAACCTCGCGGTCTGGGTGAACTACGGCGCCGGGCAGGGCGCGGCCGGAACCTTCTACTACCCGCTGGAGTTCACCAACACCAGCAACCACACCTGCCGCACCTGGGGGTGGCCCGGCATCTCGGCCACCAACGCCAACGGGCACCAGCTCGGCGACGCCGCCCAGCGGCTGCACTACTACACCCCCGCCTGGGTGAACATCGCGGCCGGGGGGACCGCGCACGCGCTGCTCGCGTACGGCAACGCCGAGGTGCAGACCTCCGGCTGCAAGCCGACCAACGCGAGCCTGATCAAGGTCTACGCGCCGAACCAGCACACCGCCGACCTCGGGTTCTTCTCCCTCCCCGCGTGCACGGTCGGCGGGAGCCACGTGTACCTGCGGGTCGCCAACATCCAGCCAGGGACCAACATCTAGCGCTCCGGCCGTCACCGCCGCCCGGCGTCGCCGTTCGCGCCGCCGGGCGGCCCTTTCCAGGAGGACGCATGTTCAAGAGCATCAGGCGCACGCTCGTCGCCACCGCCACCGCGCTGACCCTCGGCCTGGGCGGGGCGGTCTGGGCGACGTCGGCCGCCTCGGCCGCCCCCGCCGCCGTCCCCACGTGCTCGACCGCCAGCCTCGCGGTCTGGGTGGACGTCAGCCAGGGCAGCGGCGCCGCTGGAACGATCTTCTACCCGCTCGACTTCACCAACACCGGCAGCCGCGCCTGCACGCTGCGCGGGTACCCGGGCGTCTCCGCCACCACCGCCAACGGGAAGCAGCTCGGCCGCGCGGCCGCGCGGGTCCCGCAGGACACGGCCGCGACCGTGACCATCCCGGCGGGCGGCTCCGCGCACGCCGTCCTGTCCTGGGTCGAGGTCGGCAACTTCACCGCCTCGGGGTGTCAGCCGGCCACCGCGAGCCTGATCAAGGTCTTCCCGCCGGGCCGCACGTCGGCCGCGTTCGGGTTCTTCAGCCTGCAGGCCTGCCAGTCGACCAAGCCGCTGTACCAGTACCTGTACGTGACCGCCATCCAGCCGGGGGTCGGCCACGCCGTCTAGGCAGTAAGCTGCCGGCGTGCTCGACACCCGAACCCCGAGCGTCGCCCGCGCCTACGATCACCTGCTCGGCGGCGGAGCCAGCTTCGCCGCCGACCGGGCCCTGGCCGGTCGGCTGACCGCACTCTACCCGCAGCTCCAGGAGAACCTGGCCGCGTCAAGAACGCAGGTGGCGGAGGCCGTCACCCGCATCGCCGGCCACGGCGTGGACCAGTACCTCGACGTCGGGGCGGGCCTGCCGACCCGGCCGTCCGTGCACGCCACCGCGCGGGCGCTGCTGCCCGCGGCCCGCGTGGTCTACATCGACCGCGACCCGGCGGTCGTCACCCACGGCACTGACCTCGTCCCCGCTGGCGCACGCTACCAAGCCGGCGACCTGACTGAGCCGGAGTCCATTCTCGCCGCTCTCTCGTACCGGCCCGCTTCCGCCACCGCCTCCCGTGCCACGCCTCCCGCGCCGGAGTCCCTCGGCTTCATCGACTTCTCCCGCCCGGTCTGCCTGGTCCTAGCGCTGATCCTTCAGGCGCTTGAGCCCGGCACCGCCCGGTCCGTCGTCGGCGTCCTGGTTAAGGCCCTCGCGCCGGGCAGCTACCTGGTCGCGACGCTAGGCGCGGGCGATGCCGGGCGGCTGCCCGACTCGGTCTGGCCGGCCGGGGCGACCGAGTCCGACCTGGCGGCCTTCTTCGGCGGACTCGACCTGCTGCCGCCGGGCATCGGCCGTCGCGGTGAGGTGCTGCACGGCGTCGGGGTGAAGCCGTACCCCGGCCGGCCGCGTGGATGAGATAGCGGCCGGCGTCTTCGTTGCCACGGCCGACCTCTACACCACGACCACGACCGTCGTGGCCGGCGACGACGGCGGCTGCCTGCTCGTCGACCCGGCGGTGACGGTCGCCGAACTGGCCGCGCTCGCGGGCTGGCTGTCGGAGCGCGGCCTGCGCCCGGTGGCGGGCTGGTCCACCCACCCGCACTGGGATCATCTGCTCTGGTCGGCCGCGTTCGGCTCGGCGCCGAGGTACGCGACCCCGCGCGCGGTCGCGGTCGCCGCCAGGGAGCTGTCCGGGCTCGTCAGCGGCGTGCGGGAGGAGGCCCCGGGCCACGACCTGACGTTGTTCGCCCGCGTCGAGCCGCTGCTCGGCCGCGAGATCGACTGGGCCGGGCCGCGCGCGGTCGTGTACGCGCATGACGCGCACGCGCCCGGGCACGGCGCGGTGCTGCTGCCCGAGGCAGGCGTGCTGATCGCGGGGGACATGCTCTCCGACATCGAGATCCCGCTGCTCGACCTGGCGGCGCCAGACCCGTTCGACGGCTACCGACGGGGACTTGAGCTCCTCGCGAGCCTGCCCGGCGTGCGTCGGGTGGTGCCCGGCCACGGCCACGTCGGCGACCAGGCCGAGTTCCGCCGCCGGGTCGCGGCCGACCGCGCTTACCTGGACGCGACCGAGGCGGGCGCCGACGTCGCCGACGAACGCCTCAGCGCCGACTGGCTCCGCGCCGAGCACGCCCGGCACCTCGAGCGGCGCCCCCGCAGGTAATCAGAAGTGGCCCACCGCGCCGCCAGACGCGATGGGCCACCTGTGTCAGCCGGTCTACTCGAGCACGAAGACCGGGATCAGCCGATCGGTCTTCGTCTGGTACTCCGCGTACGGCGGGTAGGCCGCGACCGAACGGTCCCACCACGCGTCGCGCTCGGCCCCGGTCACCTCGCGCGCCGCCAGCTCGAACGTATCCGGTCCGTCCTGGACCACGACCTGCGGGTGGGCCCGGAGGTTGTAGACCCAGACCGGGTTCTGCGGCGCGCCGCCCTTGGACCCGATGGCCGCGTAGGCGCCCTCGTGCTCCACCCGCATCAGCGGCGTCTTGCGCACCGCGCCGGTCTTGGCGCCCTTGTTAGTGACGATCACCACGGGCAGCCCGGACTCGCCCAGCGTCGTCCCCGCCGTCCCGCCGGAGCCCTCGTACTCTTCCACCTGATCGCGAACCCAAGCCGAAGGGCTCGGCATGTACTTACCGTCGATAGCCATGTTCACATCCAACACCCCGACCGCCCGCGCTCTTCCGCCCGGGCGTCATAGCGCGGGCGGAAGAGCGCGGGCGGGATCGATCGGCGAGCCGGTCGGACCTGAGCGCTAGCCGGTCAGACCTTGGCCGCCTTCTTGGGCTTGTCCGCCTTGGAGCTCTTGGCGGCCTTCGCCTTCTTGGCCGGCGTGGCCGAGGACTTCGTCGCCGTCGCCGCCTTCGGCGCCGTCGCCACCGCGGACTTCGCGGCCGCGCTGGCAGTCGGCTTCGCTGCCGACGCCCTCGACGCGGCCGGCTTGGAAGCCGTGCCCGCGGACCTCGCCCTGGTGGTCGAGGTCCTGGTGGCCGAGTTGGCCGACAGCCCCTTGGCCGCGTCGTTCAGCGACGCGACCGCGGTCTCCAGGGCCTTGGTCGCGGTGCTGATCGCGGTCAGCGCCGAGGTCAGCGCCTTGGCCGACGTCCCGGCCTGGGTGGCCGCGGTGTTCAGCTTGGTCGCGGCCGTGGTCACCTTGGTCGCCGCGGCCGAGACCGTGCGCGGCGTGGCCGTGCTCGTCTTGCTCGCGGTGCTCCTGCTCGCCGTGGTCCGGCTCGCGCCGGCCCGGCTCGCGGTGGTCCTGCTGCTGGTCACAGCGGCCGTCCTGCTCGCCGCCGTCCTGCCTGCCCCGTTCCTGCTCGCTGCGGTCCTGCCTGCCCCGGTCCTGCTGGCCGCAGTCCTGCTCGTCGCCGGTCGCGCCGCTGTGCGCGTGCTCGCCGCGGCCGCGGGCTTGCCCGCCGCCGAGCGAGTCGCCGGCGGCTTGCTCGCCGTGTCTGTCGTGCCCGGCATGGTAGCCGTGGTCTTCGTGGGCACTGATCTCCCCCCCGATATGGATCAGTTACGGGGGCGTCATTCCACGGAGAGTAACCTCTTACACCTGATGACCAGGAAAAACAATGGAAAGACAGCGATTTCCGTGACCTTAGGTCACTCGTCGTGCCCCGGAAGCAGCCCGCCGACCATCCGCAGCGCTTCCTCCGGCGATGCGCCGCGGCCGACCGCGACGCCGATCAGATAGCTCGTAAGCGGCACCGCGAGCCGCACCACGCTATGCGCGATGTCCCCGGTCAGCGTCAGCATCTCGTCCTGCACCGACTGCGTCAGCACCTCCTCCACCGGCACATCCAGCTCCGTCCCGACCGCACCAAGCCACGCCCCGAGATCAGCCACGCGCGCACTCCCTCTCACTCCAGCAGACAACCGGCTCTCGCTTCAGCCGACAACCGGCCTCAGCCGACAACCGAACGCCGCCAGCGTAATCCGCTCACGCCGACTCCCGCACAACCCCCGCCGCCCGCCGCGCCGCCCCGCCATCCCCGAGCAACCCGCCCGCGTTCCCGACGATGTGCTTCTCGTACGTCCGCAGTCCGAGACCCACCCGGCCGGCGACAACCCGACTCGGGATGAGGTACATGGTGACGTCGCCATCGACGATGAAGAAGTAGTCGATGACGTCTGGGTCGTAGGGCACGCGAGGGCCGCCCTTTTCAGCGGGTGGCGGCCGATACCGACCTGCCACCCGGCGGAATTCCTGGATGTCGTCGTCTTGACCTGGACCCGGCGCAGCCCCTCCGGCATCGCTGCCACGAGATCGTAGATGGCCGGCTCGATTGGAAACAGCACGCCGCAACCGCACATCGCGAACCATGCTGCAGCGATGGACGGGCCGGCCTCGCGCAGATGGGCAAGATCGGGGGCGATCATGAGCGGCGTTTGGGCGACCGTTTCGCGAGACCCAAGATGGCCTGCGTTAGCTGTTGATCGCTCCACGTCCGCGAAGCAGTATTCATGTCAGCAGCGTAATGTTCGCTGCTGCTGACATTCCAGCTAAGTGTTCGAAAAGACCTCTTAAACTGTCGGGACGGGGAGATTCGAACTCCCGACCTCCTGACCCCCAGTCAGGTGCCCTAAACCAAACTAGGCCACGTCCCGCCGTCGACCGGTGACCCGGCCAACGGACTTACCTTAGCGCATCCGGAGCACCACCGGGAATCGAGACGAGGCCGCCGGAACTTGCGGCACCACCGATCGCGATCGGGTAGTTCCCGGAGCAACCGATCCCCGACGCGTCCGGTCCCTGGGCCCGGTTAGCATCGACCCGATGGGTAACACCCGACCGCTTCCGCAACCAGAGGCACCGTCCGGCCAGCGCGCGGCCAAGCGCGCCGCGGCGGCCCGGCCGCAGAGCCGCGCGCGGCGTTACCTCAAGCGCGCCGCCATCACGCTCCTGGTCCTCATCCTGGTCGCGATCATCGGCGTCGGGGTGCTCTGGATCGACACCCCGTCCGCGAGCGAGGCGACCCAGCTGGCCCAGGCGCAGGCGGCCGAGCACGGCATCGCCTACCCGGGTCCGCCGGTGCCGTCTAACTTCGCCCGGCCGCTGATCGCGACCGAGGACAAGCGGTTCTACGCCGAGCCGGGGGTGGACGTGCTGGCGGTCGGCCGGGTGGCCTGGGCCAAGGTCAGCAACGGCAGCGACCAGGGCGGGGCGACCCTCGAGCAGCAGCTCGCGAAGATGCTCTACACGCCGACCGAGACCGGCCCGACGTCCGAGCTCAAGCAGATCGTGCTCGCGTTCAAGCTCAACGCGACCTACTCCAAGGCGCAGATTCTCGCGCTCTACGCCGAGGTCGCCTACTACGGGCACGGCTACTACGGGCTCGAGCAGGCGAGCTGCGGCTACTTCGGCCATCCGGCGGCGGACCTCACGGTTCCGCAGGGCGCGATGCTCGCGGGCGTCGTCAACGCCCCGTCGCTCGACGACCCGATCGCCGATCCGGTCAGCGCCCGCCAGCGGCTCGAGCACGTCATCGCGCGCATGGTCGCGGTCGGCGACCTGACCAGCGCCCAGTCCACGGCCGCGCTCGCCGCCCCGCTCGGAATCGTCCCCCGCGACCAGGCCGGCTGCTAGCCCGAAGGAAACCGAGCTACTTGGCCGACGCGGAGGCGAGCTCCTCGGCGTCTTCGACCTGGTGGTTGTTGAAGACGAACTTGCGGTAGGCGAACAGCCGGAACATCGTCGCCAGCCCGATCCCGATGATCGTGGCGAGGTTGTAGGCCAGGCCGCTCTTGTAGCCCAGCTCGTAGTACGCGAGATCCACGATGCCGACCTGGATCACGATACCGACGCAGTTCAGCGCCACGAACAGCATCGTCTCGTGCCGCAGGCCCTTGCCCTTGCGGTTCTTGAAGGCCCAGTGCCGGTTGCCGACGAAGGTCACCCCGGTGGCCACGATGTAGGCGATGACCACCGAGGTGATCGCGCCGACACCGGCCCCGGAGTGCAGCGCGTTCTGCACGCTGAGCTGGACGACGAACCCGATCAGGCCCACGACGCCGAACTTGGCGACCTCGTGGACCAGCACCTGAAACCGGAAGTAGTAATCGCGGATCAGACTCAAGTGGCTCAGTTCCTCTCGCCTGCCGGGCGGTTCGCGTGTTTCCGCTGCGCCGCCAACACCGTGCCCCTAGTTTACTTAGACGCCTGAGCTACCCTGCTGGAGGGCCGGAAAATCGTTCGGAATCCCACAAGAAGCCAGGTATTCTCGCGTCGGTGCCCGAAGTACTTGTCCACGCCCGAGGACTGAAGAAGCGGTTCGGCAGCTTCACCGCAGTGGACGGAATTGATTTCGATCTGCTCGCGGGTGAGGCTTTTGGCTTCCTCGGCCCGAACGGCGCCGGAAAATCCTCCACGATGCGCATGCTCGGCTGCACCTCGCCGCCTACGGAGGGTGAGCTTACCATCCTCGGCGGCGACCCCGTGCGCGACGGCGCCGCGATCAGGGCCCGTCTCGGGGTGGTCCCGCAGGAGGACACGCTCGACGCCGAGCTCACCGTCCGGGAGAACCTGCTGGTCTACGGCCGCTACTTCGGGCTGGGGCGCAAGCTCATCGCCGAGCGGACCGATCAGCTGCTCGACTTCGTCCAGCTCACCGAGCGCGCGGGCGACATGGTCGACCCGCTGTCGGGCGGCATGAAGCGCCGCCTCACGATCGCCCGCAGCCTCATCAACGACCCCGAGATCCTCATCCTCGACGAGCCCACCACCGGCCTCGACCCGCAGGCCAGGCACGTGGTCTGGGACCGCCTCTTCCGCCTCAAGCAGCGCGGCATCACCCTCATCCTCACCACGCACTACATGGACGAGGCCGAGCAGCTGTGCGACCGCCTCGTCGTCATGGACCACGGCATCATCGCCGCCGAAGGCACCCCGCGCGAGCTCATCAGCCGCTACTCCACCCCCGAGGTGCTTGAGCTCCGGTTCGCCCCCGACGAGCAGGAAGCGGCGGCGGAGAAAATCCAAGACCTTTCGCCCGAACGGTCCGAGGTGACTGCCGATCGCATCCTCATCTACGAGGCTGACGGCGACGCGTTCCTCGAGCGCGTCCACACGGCCGGGCTGCAGCCGATCACCGAGCTGGTCAGAAGGTCCTCGCTCGAGGACGTGTTCCTCCGCCTGACCGGCCGGGCCCTGGTCGACTGATGTCCCTCACGCAAGAACGGCCGGCCTCCCCGGCCGCCCTGGCGAAGCTCCCCAGCGGCTGGGAGCTGTCCGTCCGCGCCTTCCGCTGCTGGCTGGTGATGTACCGGCGGACCTGGCGGGCGTCGGTCTGGTCGTCGGTCTTCGGCCCGCTGTTCTACCTCGGCGCGATGGGCTACGGCCTCGGCTCGCTGGTCGACAAGAACGGCACCGCCGCCCTCGGCGGCGTGCCCTACGTGGTCTTCGTCGCCCCGGCGGTGCTGGCCGTGCAGGCGATGAACACCGGGCTGACCAATTCGATGTTCCCGGTCTTCGGCGCGATGCGCTGGAACTCGATCTACGTCGCCGCCCGGGCGACCATGCTCCGCCCGGCCGACATCAACCGCGGCCACCTGATGTTCATCACGATGCGGATCGCGATGAACTCCGCCTGCTTCGTGCTCGTGATGGCCGCCTTCGGGCTCATCAGGTCCTGGTGGGGGGTGCTTCTGCTGCCGGCCTCGGTACTGCTCGGCCTCGCGTTCGCCGCGCCGGTCGCGGCCTGGACGGTCACCCTGACCACCACCACCCCGATGAACTACATCATCAGGTTCGGCTCGATACCGCTGAGCCTCTTCTCTGGCACGTTCTTCCCGATCAGCCAGCTGCCGGCCTGGATCCGCCCGCTCGCCTACGCGACCCCGCTGTGGCATGGCGCAGCGCTGTGCCGCGCGCTCGCCCTCGGCACGGTCACGGCCGGCTCGGCCGCCATCCACGTCGGCTACCTGGCGGCGATGGCCGCCATCGGCCTGTGGGCGGGCGCCAGGAGCTACCGCAGGCGGCTCTATGTCTAGTGCCGGTGGACCCGAGGAGACGGGGGCCGTGTCGGTCGAGCCAACGGTCCGTTCGACATCGGATGCGTTTGACTTTTCCTCGTTCCCGGGCAGCCGGGGCATCAGGCTGATCGAGCGGCACGCGCGCTTCTACCGGCGGTTGTGGCTGGTGGTCGCGTCCGGGGCCGCCGAGCCGCTGTTCTACCTGCTCTCGGTCGGCATCGGCATCGGCGGCCTGATCGGCACGGTGCAGGGTCCGGCCGGGCACCCGGTGCCGTACCGGGAGTTCGTCGCGCCCGGGCTGCTGGCGGTCTCGGCGCTGAATGGCGCGCTGAACGACTCGACGTTCAACGTCTACGGCCGGCTCAAGTTCGAGAAGCTCTACGACTCGGTGCTTGCCACCCCGCTTGGCGCGCAGGACGTGGCGCTGGCCGAGATCGGCTGGGCCGTGGTCCGGGGCATCCTCTACGCGGTGCCGTTCCTGATCGTGATGGCGGCGATGGGGCTGATCGTCTCCCCGTGGGCGCTGTTCGCGCTGCCGGGCGCGGCCCTGGTCGCGTTCGCCACCGCCGCCGCCGGGGTGGCCCTGACCACGTACATGAAGTCCTGGCAGGACTTCGAGTACGTGGTGCTGGTCTCGGTCCCGCTGTTCCTGTTCTCCGGCACGTTCTTTCCGCTCTCGGTCTATCCCCACGTCATCGGCCTGATCGTGGAGTGGACGCCGCTCTACCAGGGCGTGGTCATCCTGCGTGATCTGGTCCTTGGGGCGCCCTCGTGGGCGCTGCTGTGGCGGGCGGCGTACCTGGCCGCGATCGGCGCGGCCGGGGTGGCGGTGGCGGGCCGCCGCATCGCCCGGCTGCTGCTGGTCTGACTCAGGTCGTCTCGCGGGTCGCGGCGGTAAGCTGCGGGGGTGCTGGGGGAGGGTCGCCCGCGCGCCATGGAGGCTGCGGATACCGAGGACGCTCTTGGCGCGCCCGTAACCCGCCGGGACCGCGTCTACCGCGAGCCGGGCGTGTGGCGGGACCCGGTCGCGTGGACGATCGCGGCGCTGGTGTTCGGCGCCTACTACGCGATCTCGCTCTTCCGGTTCCTGCAGCTCGCGCCCGCCTCCTGGGACCTGGGCATCTACACCGAGTACGTCAAGCAGCTGTCGCTGCTGCGGGCGCCGATCGTGGACGTCCGGGGGCCCGGGTTCAACCTGCTGGGCGATCACTTCCAGGTCGGCCTGGCGGTGCTCGCGCCGTTCTTCCGGCTGTTCCCCTCGCCCGCCACCCTGCTGTTCTTCCAGGCGCTGGCCACCGCGCTGTCGGTGTTCCCGGTCATCGCGGCCGGATCGGCGCTGCTCGGACGGCCGAGCGGACGCACGATCGGGTTCGCCTTCGGCTTCTCCTGGGGCCTGCAGCAGATGATCAGCTTCGACTTTCACGAGATCGCGCTCGCGGTGCCGCTCCTCGCGTTCTCGCTCTCGGCGCTGATCCGGGGCCGGCTGCGCGCGACCGCGCTGTGGGCGATGCCGCTGGTGTTCGTCAAGGAGGACCAGGGGTTCACGGTCGCCGCGATCGGCGCGCTGCTGGTCTTCGACGGCGTCCGCGCGCTGGCCGACGGGCCCGCCGGGTCCGGGTCGGCCGGGTCCCGGCCGGCTGGCCGGCGGGGGAGCATCGGCTGGGGCGCGCTGCTGTTCGGCTGGGGCCTGACCTGGTCCGTGCTCGCGATCACGGTGATCATCCCGCACTTCAACTCGCTGCACGCGTACTACTACTGGAAGGACGGAGGGGTCGTCGGCGGCAACAGCGGGTTCTCGGCCGGCGCGCTGGTCGTGCAGACCGCGTCCGGCTGGCCCGTCAAGCTGCAGACCGTGATCATGCTGCTGCTGCCGACCGCGTTCGCGGCCCTCGGCTCGCCGGTCGCGCTGGTCGCGCTGCCCAGCCTGGCGCTGCGGTTCGTCTCGACCAACTCGGCCTACTGGGGCACCGGCTTCCACTACAACGCCACGCTGATGCCGATCCTGTTCATCGCCGCCGTCGAGGCGCTCGCCCGGTGGCGCGCCGTCGGCCCCGCCCGCAGGCCAGGAGGCCTCAACCGCCTGGGCCGCCTGGGCCGCCTCAACCGCCTGGGCCGCCTGGGCCGCCCGATCGGCGCGCTCGGCGATCGCGCGGGCGGGCTCTGGACTGGCGTCCGCGGCGGCCTGGCCAGGCACGCGGCGGCGATGATGGCGGCCGTCGCGGTCACGCTGGCCTTCCAGTTCCCGCTCAGCGACCTCTGGCACGGCTCCACGTACACGATCAGCCCGCAGGTGGCGGCCGACAACGCCGCGATGGCGGTCGTCCCCGACGGCGCGACCGTGCAGACCACCCTCGACCTGCTCGCGCCGCTGGCCGCCCGGACCGACACGTTCTGGATCGGCAACTCCGGCAACCCGCTGACGGAGTACCTCGTCTTCGACGGCAAGAACAGCGGCTACAGCCCGGTCCCGACCGACGTTCCCGCCTTCATCGCCGAGCTTTACCCGACGGCCGGCTACCGGCAGATCTTCAGCCGCAGCGACGTCTACGTCTTCCGCCGCGGCTGACCGGCCGCCGCCTGTCCGCAGACGGCTTCTCGTGCTACGTTCAGAGCGCCCCAGCGGGCAATCGTTCTCTTTTGGTCACTAGCGGCGGTGAGGTCGACGTGACGCGTGCACCCGGCGCCAGGCGGCGGGCACTGGCCGACGACGGGCCCGGGTCGTGCTGGCCGCCTGGCGCCTGGCCGTGTTTCTCGGCGGGAAAAACATCGGCGATCTGCTTATCTATGCCGCCGTGTTCTTCGCCGTGCTGACGGTCGAGCACCTCATCGCGGACGGGCGGCCGCCGTCGCTGGTGACCTACGCGCTAACCGCCGCCGGACTCCTCGGCGGAGCCATCTCCTACCGAGTCCTCCAGCGCATCGCCTATCGGCCGGCCAAGCGGGCGCTGGCCGCCCGGGCGCTCCGTCGGCGGGGTTGAACGCCCCGCCCGGCGGCGGTACTAGGCTTGCGGGAATGGTGACCACGACGGCGGCGGGCGCGCCGGGGCAGACCGTCAACCAGGGGGGGCTGGCCGCCGCGCTCCGCGCGGCCGGGCTGGCCGAGGTCGAGACCGCGACCAGGCGGCGGGCGGAGTACTCCTCCGACGCCTCCAACTACCGGGTCGTCCCCGAGGTGGTCGCGTTCCCGCGCAGCGCCGACGAGATCGTCGCCGCGCTGGCCGTCTGCCGCGAGCTGAACGCGCCGATCGTCACCCGCGGCGGCGGCACCTCGATCGCCGGCAACGCGCTCTCGACCGGGCTTGTGCTCGACCTGTCGCGGCACCTCAACCGGGTCCTGCACGTCGACCAGGACCGGCAGACAGCGCTGGTCGAGCCGGGGACGGTGCTTGACGACATCACCGCCGCGGCCGCGCCGCACGGGCTCCGCTTCGGCCCGGACCCCTCCACCCACTCCCGGGCCACCATCGGCGGCGCGATCGGCAACAACGCCTGCGGCTCGCGGGCGCTGCGGTACGGCCGGACCGCCGACAACGTGATCGCGCTGGACGTGATCACCGGGGCCGGCACCCGCTTCACCGCCGAGCGCCCGCGAGCCCGCGGCCAGTCCGCCCAAGACCGAGCCGCCCAAGACCGAGCCGCCCAAGACCCGGCCGCCCAAGACCCGGCCGCCCAAGACCCGGCCGGGATGCTGCTGGCCGGCCTGCGCCACCTGGTCGACGGGAACCTGGCCACGATCAGGACCGAGTTCGGGCGGTTCACCCGGCAGGTGTCCGGCTACTCCCTCGAGCACCTGCTGCCGGAGAACGGCACCGACGTCGCCAAGTTCCTGTCCGGCACCGAGGGCACCCTCGCGCTCACCCTGCAGGCCACCGTCCGCCTGGTCGCCGCGCCGCGCGCCACCGCGCTGGCGGTGCTCGGCTACCCGGACATGGCCGCCGCCGCCGAGGCGGTCCCGGCCCTGCTGCCGCACCTGCCGGTCGCGCTCGAGGGCCTCGACAGCCGGATGGTCGACGTGGTCCGGCTGCGGCGCGGCCCGGCCGCGGTGCCCGACCTGCCGCGCGGCGGCGGCTGGCTGTTCGCCGAGACCGCCGGCGACACCCTCGACGAGGCCCGCGCGGCCGCCAGCAAGCTCGTCGCCGACGGCGGCTGCCTGGACAGCGCGGTGATCACCGGGCCGGCCGCCGCCGCCCTGTGGCGCATCCGGGAGGACGGGGCCGGCCTCGGCGGCCGGACGCCGGCCGGCGCGCCCGCCTGGCCGGGCTGGGAGGACTCGGCCGTGCCGACTGAGTCGCTCCCCGCCTACCTGCGGGACCTGGAGGCGCTGATGGCCGCGCACGGCGTCGACGGCCTGCTCTACGGGCACTTCGGCGACGGCTGCATCCACGCCAGGATCGACTTTCCGCTCCGCGACCGGCCGTCGGTGCTGCGCTCGTTCACCGAGGACGCGGCCCGGCTGGCCGCCTCCTACGGCGGGTCGATGTCGGGCGAGCACGGCGACGGCCGAGCCCGCGGCGAGCTCCTCCCGGCCATGTACTCGACCACCGCGATCGGCCTGTTCGGCGCGGTCAAGCAGCTGTTCGACCCGTCGAACCTGCTCAACCCGGGCGTGATCGTCGACCCGGCCCCGCTCGACGCGGACCTGCGGGTGCCGCTGGCCCCGCCGCTGCGCCGCAACCTCGCGTTCGCCTACGCCGCCGACGGCGGCGACTTCTCGGCCGCCGTGCACCGCTGCACCGGCGTCGGCAAGTGCCGCGCCGACAACACCGCCTCCGGCGGCGTGATGTGCCCGTCCTACCTGGCGACCAGGGACGAGAAGGACTCCACCCGAGGCCGCGCGCGGGTGCTGCAGGAGCTCGCGAACGGCTCGCTGGTATCGTCGGGCTGGCAGTCGCCCGAGGTGGCGGAGGCGCTCGACCTCTGCCTGGCCTGCAAGGGATGCTCGACCGACTGCCCGGCCGGGGTCGACATGGCCACCTACAAGGCCGAGGCGCTGCACCAGCGGTACCGGGGCAGGCTCCGGCCTGCGTCGCACTACGCGCTCGGCTGGCTGCCCCGCTGGGCCGCCCTGACGTCGCGCAGTCGGGCGGCGGCGACGCTGGCCAACGCCGCCCTGCGATTCGGCCCCGCGGCCGCCGTCGCGAAGCGCCTCGGCGGCATCGACCAGCGCCGGGGCCTGCCGGTGTTCGCGACCCAGAGCTTCCGCCGCTGGTTCGCCGAGCGTCCGCAGCGCTGGCAAGCCGGCGGCGCCGCCGAGGCCGGCCGGCCGGTGCTGCTGTGGGTGGACACGTTCACCAACGCGTTCGCGCCGCAGGTCGGCCGGGCCGCCGTCGCGGTCCTCGAAGCGGCCGGCTACCAGGTCCGCGTCACCGAGGGCAACGTCTGCTGCGGCCTCACCTGGATCTCGACCGGCCAGCTGGACGGGGCCAGGCGGCAGCTCAGGCGGACGCTGGGCGAACTAGGCCCGGCCCTCGACGCGGGCATCCCGGTCGTCGGGCTCGAGCCGTCCTGCACGGCCGCGCTCCGCGGCGACGCGGCCGAGCTGCTGCCGGGCGACCCTCGGGCCGAGGCGCTCAGCAGCGCCGTGAAGACCCTGGCCGAGCTGCTCACCGGCACCGACGGCTGGACCCCGCCCGACCTGTCCGACGTCACCGGGGTCGCCCAGCCGCACTGCCATCAGCACGCGGTCGGCGGCTGGGACGCCGACAAGCGGCTGCTCGCAAACGCGGGCGCGAAGGTCAGCGCGGTCGGCGGCTGCTGCGGCCTGGCGGGCAACTTCGGCGTCGAGCGCGGCCATTACGACGTGTCCGTCGCCGTCGCCGAGACCGCCCTGCTCCCGGCCGTCCGCGAGGCCCAAGGCCAGGCGCAAAGCCAGGCCCAAGGCCAAAGCAGAGGCCAGGCCCCCACGATCCTGGCCGACGGCTTCTCCTGCCGCACCCAGCTCGACCAGCTGGCCGACGTCCACGGCATCCACCTGGCCGAGCTGCTGGCCGACCGCCTGGGCCGGCCGGCCGGAACCGACTAGCCGCCGAGCACGCTGGCGGCGGCCTGGCGCTTCATCAGGTTGTAGATGATCGTCTCCCTGGCCGGGTCCGAAGGCGAGGCCTTGCCGAACCCGACCGCGGAGACGACGAACACGTCCACGCCGCTGGCCAGGAACTCGGTGTCGAGGGACAGCGCGGTCCCGGACACCGTCGCGGTCTGCAGCAGCCCGACGGTGGGCCGCCCGGCGACTGAATCGCCCGGCGCCGCCTTCATCCGCATGGTTGCGGTCGAGCCGTTCACCGGCTCGCTGAACGACGGGCACCGGCCCGCAAGCGGGGAGATCCCGGCCACGAACGCGGACGCCGCCGAAGCGCTGGAGAACTGGTAGATCGCCTGGTCATAGGCCTGGTTGGCGCCGACGATGCTGTCGGCCGCCATCGCCGTCTCGCCGAACCCCTGGGCCCCCAGGTGCTGGACGAAGTTGGAGCAGGTCACGGTCGCGATGGGGTACTGAGCCGGACCCGTGGTGAGCGATCCGCCGGAGTTGACCGCGTCCGATGCGGAGGTCGTGTACCCGGCCGGGAAGTCCGAGGCCGGCAGCAGCACCGTCGCCAGGTTGGTGCCGGTGAGCTGGCCGGTGGCGTCCGGGAGCGGGGTCATCGGCGCGGTCGGCATCGCCCCGGCCGTCGGCGCGGTCGCGGTAGAGCTCGCGGACGCCGACGGCGACGACGTCGGGGTGACGTACGGGGTGCCCTTGGTCGAGCACCCGGCGACGGTCGCGACCGTGCCCGCCGCGACCGCGAGGACCGCCAGGCCCGGACGCCAGCGACGCCAGCGACGGGCAACGGCTACGTCACGCTTGGCAATTGACGACACTGGACTACCTACCCTCATTCGGACCCGAACACTGACAACGTACCCGCCGTCCCGGCAACCTCGCTCACGGACCGTGAACCCAAGGCTCCGGACGGCGCGCTTCCCTGGAATTTCGGGCCCCCCGGACGGCGGCGCAACCCGAACTGTCGGCAAACTCGCCGCAGACCGGGGGTGGCGCGCCGCCAGTCGTCCGGAATAATGACGCAGGAACACCGGCGTTCGCCGACAGCGGCGTCGGGCACTTGGGAAAGGAAATGCAACGATATGCCACAGCGAATCGCGATCGTAACCGGGGCCGCCCGGGGCATCGGGGCCGGCACCGCCAGGCGCCTCGCCGCTGACGGGATGGCCGTCGCGGTGCTTGACCTCAATGAGGCCGATGGCGCCGAGACGGTCGCCGAGATCGAGAAGGCGGGTGGCAAGGCGATCGCGGTCGGTGCCGACGTCAGCAACGCCGAGCAGGTCGCGGCCGCGGTCGACAAGGTGGTCGCCGAGCTCGGCGAGCCGACCGTGCTGATCAACAACGCGGGCGTGACCAGGGACAACCTGATCTTCAAGATGTCCGAGAACGACTGGGACACGGTCTTGAACGTGCACCTGCGGGGCGCGTTCCTGATGACCCGCGCCACCCAGAAGTACATGGTCGCCGCCAAGTGGGGCCGGATCGTCAACCTGAGCTCGACCTCCGCCGTCGGCAACCGGGGCCAGGTCAACTACTCGGCCGCCAAGGCGGGCATGCAGGGCTTCACCAAGACCCTCGCGATCGAGCTCGGCAAGTACGGCGTCACCGCCAACGCGATCGCGCCCGGGTTCATCGTGACCGACATGACCGCGGCGACCGCCGCCCGGCTGGGCGTGTCGTTCGAGGACTTCCAGGCTGGGGCGGCCAAGGGGATCCCGGTCCAGCGGGTCGGCAAGCCCGAGGACATCGCCCAGGCGGTCTCGTTCTTCGTGAGCGACGCGGCCGGCTTCGTCTCCGGCCAGGTCCTGTACGTGGCCGGCGGCCCGGTTTCCTAACTGGAACAGGCGGCGCGGCGTTGAGGAGGAGTGTGTTGACCGACCTATCGGCCCAAGAGGCGCAGCTGCGGGCGAGCATACGCACGTTCTGCGCCGACCACGATCCCGCGAGCACGCCGCGCGATCAGTTTCTCAGCGACCGGTTCGACGCCGGCCTGGCCGCCGTGCACTACCCGGTAGGGCACGGCGGCCTCGGCCTGCCCCGGTCGCTCCAGCAGGCGGCCGAGGATCAGTTCGCGCGGGCCGGGGCGCCCGCGCCCGACCCGAGGCGGAACGTGATCGGGCTCGGCATGGCCGCGCCCACGATCATCGCCTTCGGCACCGACGAGCAGCTGGGCCGCTGGCTCAAGCCGCTGTGGCTGGCCGAAGACATCTGGTGCCAGCTCTTCAGCGAGCCCGGGGCTGGCAGCGACCTGGCCAACCTGTCCACCCGCGCCGTCCGCGACGGCGACGACTGGGTCGTCAACGGGCAGAAGGTGTGGACCTCGCTCGCGCACCACGCGCGCTGGGCGCTGCTGCTGGCCAGGACCGACCCGGATGCGCCCAAGCACGCCGGGCTGAGCTACTTCGTCCTCGACATGCACGCGCCCGGGGTCGAGGTCAGGCCGCTGCGCCAGCTCACCGGCGAGGCCGAGTTCAACGAGGTGTTCATCACCGACGCGCGGGTCCCCGACGCTAACCGGCTGGGCGAGGTCGGGGCGGGCTGGCGGGTCGCCAACGCGACGCTGATGAACGAGCGGGTCGCGATCGGCGCGGCCGGCGCGTCGCCGCGCGAGTCCGGTACGATCGGCTACGCCGCGCAGGCCTGGCGCGACCACCCGGGGGACCGAACCCCCGAGCTGCACCAGCGGCTGCTGCGGCTGTGGGCGCGGGCGGAGGTCGCGCGGCTCGCGGGCGAGCGGCTGCGCCAGCAGCTCGCGTCCGGTCAGCCGGGCCCCGACGGCTCGGCCGTCAAGCTCACCTTCGCCCTGCTCAACCAGGACATTTCGGCCTTCGAGATCGAGCTCGCGGGGGCCGGCGGCCTCACCTACGACGACTGGACGATGCGCCGCGCGGGCTCGAGCGACTACGCCCGCGGCCCGGCCTACCGCTACCTGCGATCCAAGGGCAACTCGATCGAGGGCGGCACCTCGGAGATCCTTCGCAACATCATCGCCGAGCGGGTGCTCGGCCTGCCGCCGGAGCCGCGCACCGACACCGGCGTCCCCTGGAAGGACCTACCGCGATGACGACTCTCCATCCGCACACGTTCCCCCTGGCCGCCGCGCCGGCCGCCCCGGTTTGCCGCGCGTATGGCGAAACGGTCGTCCTGGTGACAGAAACGCCATACGAAAGGACCGGTGCGCGCCATGGCCGTTGACCTGCTCTACTCCGAGACCGAACGCGACCTCGCGGCCGCCCTGTCCGATCTGCTGGCCGGCGCCGCCGCCCCGGCCGACCTGCTCGCCCGGACCGAGCAGCCGGAGACCTATGACGCCAAGCTCTGGCGCACGGTCGCGGCCGAGATCGGCATCGCCGGCCTGCTGATCCCGGAGCCGCTGGGCGGCGCGGGCGCGTCCTACCGCGAGCTCGCCGCCGCCGCCGAGCAGTTCGGCGCGGCTGTCGCCCCGATCCCGTACCTCGGCAGCGCCGTCGTGGCGACGGCGGCGCTGCTGTCGGCGGCCCGCAGCGCGGCCGCCGCCGACGCCGGCTCGGCCGGGCAGGGGCCAGCCGCCCCGTGGACGTCCGGCGAGGGACTGTCCGGCCCGG
>DATCGA010000043.1:0-7377 GCA_036509215.1 Trebonia sp. | reverse complement strand
CGCGTCGACCTCCGGGTAACGCCTCCGGGTAACGCCTCCGACAACGCCCCCAGACAACGCCCCCAGACAACCCCCCCGGGCAACGGAGAGAAAACCTCCGGACAACAGCGGGAAGCGTGACGCGCCGATCGCCGTTGACGTTCCGCGCACTACTCGAGATATGTCACGATGGAGGGAGCAGGGAGGCGTGTCATGAGCTATAGCAGCATCGCCTGGCTCCCGCTTGCCGCGGGACTCACCGTACTCGGCCTGATACTGAGCTATGCCGTCTTGCGGCGCTCCGGGACCCGCCCGGCGCTGCGCGTCGTGGCGGTGTCGCTGCTGCCGATCGCGGCCTACCTGACCGGGGCGATCGAGATGCTCTGGAAGATCGGCGTGGCGATCGGGCAGTTCGGCACCGGGTTCGCCTTCTCCACCACCAAGTGGGTCGGCATCGGGGTCACCGGGCTCGCGATCGCGCTCTTCCTCGCGGCCGGCGGCCGCCAGGCCCGCAGGGTGGCCAGGGACAAGCGCAGGGCCGCCAGAGGCAGACAGGACGACCAGGCCGAGGTGACGGCCGCTGACGGCCGTCGTGACGTGCTCACGGGCACCTCGGCGGCGGCGACCCGCGGCCTGCCCGCGAACCGGGCGCCGGTTCCCGCCACCCGCAAGCCCGAGGCGCCCGCGAAGGCCTCCCGCAAGGCCGCGCAGCCCGCCGACGACGATGACCTGAAGGACATCGAGGACATCCTCCGCAAGCGCGGCATCTAGCCGTCCGCCCCGTACCGCCCGCCCCGCGTGCCCGCACGCTGCGCGGCGGCCGCCCCGCGCGCCCGGAATCCCCGCGCCCGGACCCTCCTACTGGCCGGACATGGCACAGTATGAGCCGTTTGTCATGAATGTAACATCTTTGTTACCAAATGTGGCAAACAAGAACTTTTCTAGTCACAATCGGGCTACGACCCGCTTTTTGGTGCGGAATCCTCTCGGATTACCGCAGAATCTCTCGGTAGGTAGACAGTCATCGTTTGAGGGTCGGACGACTGAACAGTCGGACGACCGATGGCCGCCCGACCTCGACCTGAGCTGAGTAGACCAAGAGGAAGATGTCCATGTCCAGAGCTTCAAAGCGAGTCGCCACGCTGGCCGTCCTGGCCATCGCGGCCGGCGGCCTCGCCGCGTGCTCGAGTTCGTCGAGCAACACCGGCTCGTCAACCGCGCCCACGGCAGCCACCAGCAGCCAGAAACCACAATCCGGCGGGACGCTGAACATCGTCGCCGCCAGCGGCCCGGACCACATCGACACGGTTCCGGCCTACTACACCCCCGACTACGAGCTCGAGCGCGTGTACACCAGGCAGCTCGTGAGCTACCCGACCATGCCGGCCGCGACCACCGCGAGCGGCGCCTGGACGACCGACACCACGCCGACCCCCGACGCCGCGACCGAGGTCCCGACGGCCGCCAACGGCGGGATCACCGGCAACGGCACGGTCTACACCTTCCACATCAAGCCGGGCGTCGACTGGAACACCACGCCGGCCCGCCAGGTCACGTCGCAGGACTTCCTGCGCGAGTTCAAGGCGTTCTTCAACCCCGTCAGCCCGGTCGGCAACCCGGGGTACTACACCAGCACGATCAAGGGCTTCGCGGCGTACGACACCGCGGAGACCGCCTACTTCGCGAACGCCAAGACGCACGCGCCGACGGCGGCCAACATCGCTGCGTTCCAGAACTCGCACAGCATCGCGGGCATCTCGACGCCGAACTCGTCGACGATCCAGTTCACGCTGATGGCCCCGGCCAGCGACTTCATCTACATGCTGGCGATGCCGTTCGCCTCGGCCCGCCCGGTCGAGTACGACAGCTACCTGCCGAACTCCATCCAGCTCGACCAGAACACGATCTCCGACGGGCCGTACCAGATCAGCTCGTACGTCGCGGACAAGTCGATCACGTTCGCCCGCAACCCGGCCTGGAAGCAGACGACCGACACGCTGCGGCACGACTACCCGGCCTCGATCGTGGAGACGCTCGGCGTCACCTCGGCGCAGACCCAGCTGGCCGACATTCAGGCCGGCTCGCAGGACCTGACGAGTGACACCCCCGTCAACCCGTCGTCGGTCCCCGGCCTGGCCGCCTCCAAGGCGTCGAACTTCAACATCTGGCCGTGGTCGGACACCTTCCCGTACCTGATCTTCAACCTCCGCAGCCCGAACGTGGGCAGCGCGATGCAGAACATTCACGTCCGCCAGGCGGTCGAGTACGGCATCGACAAGATCGCCGTCATCAAGGCGATGGGCGGCCCGCTCGTCGGCAACGTCATCAACACGGTCATCCCGCCCGGCAACGTCGGCTACGTGAACTACAACCTGTACCCGGATGACAACGGGGCCGGCAACGTGACCGCCTGCAAGAGCGCGCTGGCCGCGGGCGGCCACCCCAACGGCATCACGCTCAGCTACAAGTACCCGAACGACTCGTCCAACACCCGGGTCTTCGAGGCCATCCAGGCGTCCCTGGCGCTCTGCGGCATCACGCTGACCGGCAAGGGCGAGCCCGGCTCGACGTTCTTCACCGACCTCGGCAACGCGCCGGAGAACAACAAGGCCGGCACCTGGGACATGGGCCAGCCCGGCTGGATCCCTGACTGGTTCGGCAACAACGGCCGCACCGTCATCCAGGCCCTCTTCCAGGGCCCGAACTGCGTGATCAACACGGTCAACTACGGCTGCTACGACAACTCGGCCGTGAACTCCCTGATCACCCAGGCCGAGGCCGCGACAACGCTGACCGCGGCCGGCACCGACTGGCACACGGCGGACGAGGACATCATGAAGGACGCGGCGATCGTGCCCCTCATGAGCCAGACGTTCCCGACGATCGCCAGCACCCGGGTTCGCTCGGTGCTGCCGAGCGGCTCCAGTTACCAGACGGCCATGTTCTCGCCGAACATCGGCGACCCGGACATCGCCAACGTCTGGCTCGCGAGCTGACGCTCGTTAGTAGGACGCGGTAGTTCAGGCGCGAACGCGCGAACGCGCGGTCCGGCCGGCCCCACCCGTGGGCCGGCCGGCCCGCGCATCGCCATGGCCAGAGGAAAAAACCAGTGACACTGCTAGAGGTAAAGGACCTGAACGTCAGCTTCCAGACCCCGGACGGCACCGTCCGCGCGGTCCGGGGCGTGTCGTTCGACGTCGAGCCCGGGCGAACCCTCGGTATCGTCGGCGAGTCGGGCAGCGGCAAAACCGTGCTCACGCAGACGCTGCTCGGGCTGACCCCGGGTGCCCAGGTGTGGGGCAGCGCGATGTTCGAGGGCGCCAACCTGCTTGAGCTCCCCGACGACGAGCTGCGCAAGGTGCGCGGCGCGAAGATCTCGGTGATCTTCCAGGACCCGCTCACGAGCCTGCATCCGCTCTACAAGATCGGATGGCAGATCTCGGAGATGATCCGGGCGCACGACCGGTCCGTCTCGAAGAAGGAAGCGGCGACCAGAACGGTCGAGCTGCTTCGCCGGGTCGGCATCCCGAAGCCGGACACCCGGGCCAACGACTACCCGCACCAGTTCTCCGGCGGCATGCGGCAGCGCGCGATGATCGCGATGGCCCTCGCCCTCGAGCCCAAGCTGATCATCGCCGACGAGCCCACCACGGCGCTCGACGCGACCGTCCAGGCCCAGATCCTCGACCTGCTCCTGCGGCTTCAGCAGGACATGGGGACGGCGCTGATCATGATCACCCACGACCTCGGGGTCGTCGCCGACATCGCCGACGACGTCATGGTCATGTACGCCGGCCGGGCGGCCGAGAAGGCCCCCAAGCGGGAGATCTTCTACCACCCGCACCACCCGTACACCAAGGGGCTGCTCGAGTCGATCCCGTCGAGCTCGGCGTCCGGCGGCCGCCTCAAGCCGATCCCGGGCCAGCCGCCCAGCCTGATCAACCTCCCGGCGGGCTGCAAGTTCCACCCGCGCTGCAGCTACGCGTTCGACAAGTGCAAGACCGGGGATGACCCGGTGCTGCGCCCGGTCGACGACGGCGGGGCGCACGAGTCGGCCTGCTGGCTGCCGGCCGCCTCGGCCGGCCTGTCGGCCGAGGCCGAGAAGCTTCGCACCGAGACGGCGGCGCTCGGCCACGAGCCGGCGCCCGCCCAGGGCCAGCCGGTCGGCAGGCACCGGGCCCCCGACAGCGGCGCCAACGAGCCCGGCCCGGCTGCGGACAACGAGGGGAGCGTTGCCTGATGGCAACTGCGAACGACACCGACACCGACGGCGACGTCCTGGTCCGCGTCGAGAACGCGGTCAAGTACTTCCCGGTCAAGGCAGGCGGCTTCTTGCGGCACACGGTCGGGCAGGTGCACGCGGTCGACGACGTGTCGCTGGTCATCGAGCGCGGCAAGACGCTCGGCCTGGTCGGCGAGACCGGCAGCGGCAAGTCCACGCTGGCCCGCTGCGTGGCCGGGCTGATCCCGGTGACCTCGGGGAAGGTCTACCTCAACGGCACCGAGATCACCAAGCTGTCGCGCCGCGCGATGCGGCCGCTGCGCCGCGAGGTCCAGATGATCTTCCAGGACCCGTACAGCTCGCTCAACCCGAGGCGGCGCGTCGGCGCGATCATCGGCGACCCGTTCGCGATCCACAAGACCGCCACCGGGGCCGAGCGCAAGCGCATGGTGCAGGAGCTGATGGAGCGGGTCGGGCTCAACCCGGAGCACTTCAACCGGTTCCCGGCCGAGTTCTCGGGCGGCCAGCGGCAGCGGATCGGGGTCGCCCGGGCGCTGGCGCTGCGGCCCAAGCTGATCATCTGCGACGAGCCGGTCTCCGCGCTCGACGTGTCCATCCAGGCGCAGGTGCTCAACCTCCTGTCCGACCTGCAGGCCGAGTACGGCCTTTCCTACCTGTTCATCGCCCACGACCTCGAGGTCGTGCGGCACGTGAGCGACAAGGTGGCGGTGATGTACCTCGGCCGGATCGGCGAGGCCGCGCCGGCTGACTCGCTGTACAGCCAGCCGCGCCACCCGTACACGGTCGCGCTGCTGTCGGCCGCCCCGGCCGCCGACCCGGACGCGGCCGCAGCCCGGCAGCGGATCATCCTCACGGGCGACGTGCCGTCGCCGATCGACCCGCCCGCCGGCTGCCGCTTCCACCCGCGCTGCCCCAAGGCGCAGGAGATCTGCGGACGGGTGGAGCCGCCGCTGGTGACCCACGATGATCTTGACGTTCCCAAGGCCGGTCCGCCGGCCGGCTGGCAGTCGGCCGACGCCGCCGGGCCGGGCGTGCCCGGCATCCCCGGCGGCGAGGCGCACGTGACCGCCTGCCACTTCCCGGTCGTGTCGGGCGAGACCCTCGCCTCCGCGCGCACGGCCGCCATCGCCGCTGAAAGGGAGCCGGCATGAGCGTCACCGAGCTTGAATTCGATGCCCACCTGGCCGAAGAGGGGCAGAGCGGCGGCGGCCCGGTCCAGGGCCGCACCCAATGGCAGCTGACCTGGCGGCGGCTGCGCTCCGACCGGGTCTCGATGATCGCCCTCGCGGTTATCGTGATCATGGTCCTGCTGGCGATCTTCGCCCCGGCCATCGCCGGGCTCACCCACCACGCGGTGGACACGGCCTACCCGGTCAACGGCGAGAACGAGGACGGCAACCCGGTCGGGCCCGGTGTCAACGGGTTCCTCCTCGGCACCGACTCCACCGGCCGCGACCTGCTCGTCCGCGTCCTCTACGGGGCGCGCATCTCGCTGTTCGTCGGCGTCGTCACCACGCTGATCGCCACCGTGCTGGGGGTGGCCGTCGGGCTCATCGCCGGGTACTTCGGCGGGATCATCGACACCGTGCTGGCCCGGTTCACCGACGCGGTGCTCGCCTTCCCGTACATCGTGCTGGCGCTGGCGCTGGCGGTGGTGTTCGGGCCGAGCCTGACCATCATCTTGGTGATGATCACGTTCTTCTCCTGGGCCGGCATCGCGCGTATCGTCCGCGGCCAGACCCTGTCGATCAAGGAGAAGGAGTACGTCGAGGCGGCCAGATCGCTCGGCGCGGGACCGTTCCGCATTATGTTCTTCGACATCCTGCCCAACCTGCTCGCCCCGGTGCTCGTCATCGGCACGCTGTACATCCCGAACGCCGTCGTCTTCGAGTCCACCCTCTCCTACCTGGGGCTCGGCGTGCAGCCGCCGACGCCGAGCTGGGGCAACATGCTCTCCGACGCGCAGAACTTCTACCAGGTCGCCTGGTGGTACCTGGTGTTCCCGGCGGCGGCGCTGCTGATCACCACGCTCGCGTTCAACCTGCTCGGCGACGGGATCAGGGACGCGATGGACCCGCGGACGGAGAAGCTGATCGCGGCCAGGCGGATGCGCCGCAGGCAGACCCGGCGATCGGCCAACAAGGGGAACAAGCAAGCGCCGAGCGGCCTCGCCGTCGGCGGGGCGGCCACCGCCGACACTGGGACGAAGGGCTGATACCTGATGGCAATCGTCGGTTACCTGATCAGGCGCCTGCTCACCGGCCTGGTGGTGGTGTGGCTGGTCGCCACGCTCACGTTCTTCCTCTTCTTCGCCCGGCCGGTCGAGACCGTGGCCCGCAACCTGGCGGGCCACGCCGCGACCCCGCAGATCATCAACGAGGTCATCGCCAACCTCGGGCTCAACCAGCCGATCATGACCCAGTACTGGCACTTCCTCAACAACCTGGTGCACGGGAACCTCGGGTACTCGTACTACACCGGGGAGTCCGTCGACACGATGCTCAGGCAGGACCTGCCGCCCACGATCTCGCTGGTCCTCGGGGGCATGATCCTGTGGTTGATCGTCGGCCTGTCGGTCGGCATCATCAGCGCGACCCGGGCCAGGTCGGTGTTCGACCGGGTCTCGTCGGTCGGGGTCCTGGTCGGCCTGTCGATGCCGGCCTTCGTGGTCGGCGAGCTGCTGATCGGCTTCGTGTTCCAGCCGCTGTACTCGCACGGGTTCCACTTCTTCAACACCGGCTACGCAGGGATCACCTCCGGCCCCGGCCCGTTCTTCGGCCACATGATCCTGCCGTGGATCACGCTGGCCACGATCCAGGCCGCGGTCTACACCCGGCTCTCCCGCGGCCAGTTGCTGGAGACGCTGGGCGAGGACTACATCAGGACCGCCCGCGCCAAGGGCCTGACGGAACGGCGGGTGGTCTTCCGGCATGCCGTCCGGGCGGCCCTCACCCCGGTGCTCTCCCAGCTCGGCGTGGACCTGGGGCAGCTCCTCGGCGGCGTGGTGGTGGTGGAGACGGTGTTCGGGCTAGGCGGCATCGGCCAGATCTCGGTTGAGGCGGTCTTCCAGGACAACCTGCCGGTGATCATCGGGTTCGTGATCCTGGCGGCGATCTTCGTGGTGATCGCCAACATCGTCGTCGACCTGCTCTACG
>DATCGA010000042.1:0-37102 GCA_036509215.1 Trebonia sp. | reverse complement strand
CGGCCGCCCCGCGAACACGTACTGGTCCCGGTAGCGCTGGTCGAAGACCAGCCAGGACGGGATGTGCGGGTTCTCGGCCGTGTTCCCCTCGTACATGGCGTGCACGGCGTCCACGTAGGGGGCCGACTCGTTCACGAATCGCTGGCCCGCGCCGTTGACCAGCAGGCAGCCGGGCAGGCTGCGCTCGGCCAGGCAGAAGTACGGCCCGCCCGGCAGCGGGATCGACGGGCCCCACCAGGCGTCGTCCATCAGCCCGGTGGCGGCGCCGAGTTCCTGGCCCGCCACGATGCCGTCGCCGGTGTTCCCGGTCGCGCCCGTCGTCCACTCGGTGCCGATCGGCGACCGCTGGTACCGGATGCGCATCTCCTCGTTGCGCTCGAAGCCGCCGGTCGCGATCAGCACTCCCCGCCTGGCCTTGACCACCGTCGGCGTGCCATCGCGGAGCACCCGCACACCGGTGACCCGGCCGTTGGTGATGACCAGGCCGGTCATCGGGGTGTCGAGCCAGACCGGCACGGCGCTGGCGGCGAGCCCGGCCCGCAGCCCGGCCGCGAGCGCCTGCCCGAGGCTGAGCATTTGGTGCCCGAGCAGACGGCTGCGCGCCAGGCGGGCCGCGACCTTCGCGCCCGCGAGCATGGCGCGGGGATGGCGCGGCCCGAGGCTCAGCCATCGGTAGTCGGCCTGGGTGACGGCCACGCCCTTGGGCACCGGCAGGTACGGCTTGTTCAGGCGGGCGAGCTCCGGGCCGAGCACGCCTCCATCGAACGGCACCGGCTCGATGCTGCGCCCGCAGGCCCGTCCGCCAGGCGCCTCGGGATAGTAGTCGGCGTAGCCCGGCACCCACGCCAGCCGCAGCGGCGTCGCCGCCAGCACCAGATCAAGCATGGCCGCACAGTGCTCGAGCAGCGCGTCCCGCAGTTCCGCGGGGACGTCATCGCCCGTCACGTGGGCCAGGTAGGCGCTGGCCTCCTCGGGCGAGTCGGGAACCCCGGCCTTGCGCAGCACCACGTTGCCGGGCGCCCAGATTCCGCCGCCGGAACGGGCGGTGGAGCCGCCGAACACCGCGGTCTTCTCCAGCACCAGCACCGTCGCGCCCAGCCGGGCCGCCGTCAGCGCGGCCGTCATGCCCGCCGCCCCGCTGCCCGCCACGATGACATCGAACTCGGCCACCGCGTCTGGTTCCGCCTCCGGGCCTGTTGCCATCTCGCCTCCTGCTCCCATACTAGAACACGTTCCAGTTTTGCGTCTGTAGCGGAAGGAGGCAGGGTGCCCGCCGAGTGGGACATTCAAGCCGACGTGGTCGTGGTCGGGTTCGGGGCGGCCGGCGCCTGCGCGGCTCTCGAGGCGGCAGCGGCGGGGCGGCGCGTGCTCGTGCTCGACCGGTTCGACGGCGGCGGGGCGACTGCGCTGTCGGGCGGGGTGGTGTACGCCGGCGGCGGGACACCGCAGCAGCGCACGGCCGGCGTCAGCGACTCGGCCGAGGCGATGTTCCGCTACCTGCGAACCGAGGTCGGGGACGTCGTGCCGGACGGCACCCTCCGCGCGTTCTGCGACGGCAGCACGGCGATGCTGGCGTGGCTGGAGGGCCACGGGGTGCCGTTCGAGGGCAGCCTGTGCCCGGACAAGACGTCGTACCCGACCAACCGCCACTACCTGTACTACTCGGGCAGCGAGTTGTCGGCCCGGGACGTCGCACCGCCGGCCGCCCGGGGACACCGGGCCCTTGGCCGCGGCACCTCCGGCGGTCTGCTGTTCGCGCGGCTGGCGGGGGCCGTCCGGCGGGCGGGCGTCGAGGTCCAGCGGCAGACCGCGGCCGAGTGGCTGATCACCGAGAACGGCCGGGTGACCGGGGTGGAGTGCCGATCGCTGCGGGACGCCCCGCCGTGGGTGCGGCTGGCGCACAGGCTCACGCACCGGGTCGCGCGAAAGCCCTACCTATACGTGCCGAAGCTCGGCCGGGTCATGCACCGGCCGGCCGACTGGCTCGAGCGCCGGTACGGGCGAACGCTGCGCGTCGGCGCAGGTCACGCAGTGGTCATCGCGGCAGGCGGCTTCGGCGCGAACCGGCCGATGCTGCGCGCCCAGGCGCCGTCCGCCCGCGGCGGCCTGCCGCTGGCCACGCCGGGCGACGACGGCAGCGGCATCCGGCTCGGCACCGGCGCGGGGGGAACGACCGGCTGCCTCGACCGGGTCTCGGTCTGGCGCTTCCTCACCCCGCCGCCCGCGCTGGTGCGGGGCGTCCTGGTCGGCCCCGGCGGGAAGCGGATCTGCGACGAGTCCCGGTACGGGGCGGCAATCGGCGACGCGATCGTCCGCGGCGGCGGGCAAGCGTGGCTGTTCGTCGACCGCGCCACCCTCAACACGGCCCGCCGGCAGGTGCGCGGATCGACGCTCTGGTTCCAGCGGCTGCAGGCGTGGTACCTGCTGTTCCTCGCCCCGGTGACCGGAGCTACGATCGCCGGCGTCGCCGCTCGCGCCGGCGTCGACCCCGACGGGCTCGCGGCAACGGTGGCCGCCTACAACGCAGCGGCCGGCCACGCGCCGGCCGGCAACGCGGCCACCGCCGACCGGAGCGACCCGATGGGCAAGCCGCCAGACCTGCTGGCGGCTTTGGATCAGCCGCCGTACTCCCTGATCGACTACTCGATCAGGCCCCGGATGCTGGACCCGGCCCCGGTGCTGACCCTCGGCGGCCTAGTGGTCGCGCCGGAGACCGGGGCCGTCCTGCGGGCGGACGGGACGCCGGTGCCGGGCCTGTACGCGGCCGGGCGGAGCGCGGTCGGGCTGTGCTCGCGTTCGTACGTCAGCGGGCTGTCGATCGCCGACTGCGTGTTCTCCGGCCGCCGGGCCGGCCGCCACGCGGCCGGACTGCAAACGCCCGGCGGTCAAGCACCCGGAAGTCAGTAGGTGATGCTCACGTCGGGGGTCAGCGGCACCGACTGGCAGGCCAGGACGTAGCCGTCGGCCAGGTCGGCCGCCTCCAGCACCTCGTTGTGCGCCATCTCCACCTGGCCGGCGGTCAGCTGGCAGGCGCACGCGCCGCAGATGCCCTGGCGGCACGAGTACGGCGCCGTCAGCCCGGCGGCGATCAGCACGTCCAGCATCCGCGCGCCGCCCGGCCACGGCAGCACCCGGGTCGCGCCGTCAAGGTCGACGGTGAGGGTCGCGGGGACCCCGCCGGCCGGCGGGCTCTCCTCGAACGGGTTCTCCGCCAGCGACAGGAACCGCTCCGCCCGGATCCGCTTGGCGGGCACGCCCAGCTGCGCCAGCGCCGCCCGCACGACCACCAGGAACGGGTCGGGTCCGCAGATGTACGGCTGCCAGGTGGCGTACGGCTCGGCCAGCGCCGCGATCCCGGCCGCGGTCGGGATCCCCTGCAGCGAGTCGAGCCAGTGCATGACGACCAGCCGGCCGCCCGCGGCGGCGGCGATCTTGCGCAGCTCGCTGGTGAAGATCACCGACTGGTCATCCCGGTTGGCGTACACCAGCGCGACCTGCCCGCGCCCGGTGGCGAGCACCGACTTCAGGATGGACATGATCGGGGTGCTGCCGCTGCCCGCCGCGAACAGCAGGAACTCGCCGTCGAGCGCGCGCGGGCAGAAGGTGCCGGCCGGAGGGAGCAGGTCAAGCACGGTGCCCGCGGCGACGTTGTCAAGCAGCCAGTTGGACGCGTACCCGCCGGCCGTCCGCTTGACGGTGATCGCGGGCAGGTCCCCGGCCAGCGGCGACGAGCAGAGCGAGTAGCACCGGGCCACCGAGCCGGTCTGGTCGGAGGGAACGCGGACGGTGATGAACTGGCCGGGGCGGTAGGCGAAGGTTGCGGAGAGCTCGGGCGGCACGTCAAGCACCAGCGAGGACGCCTCCTCGGTCTCGCGGATCACCTCCGCCACCGGCACCTGGTAGTAGTCGCGCACAGCCCCCCGCTCACCCATAAGACTTACTCATACGACGGCGGGCAGACCGCCAGCCGCCCGGACGCCACCGCGGCGTCGATGCTGTCCCGCAGCGCGCCGCAGCCCTCGATCGGCGCGCCGCCGGCGCCGGCCGCGGCCCGCGCGCCGAACTCGGCGCAGGAAACCGCCGCCGCCGCGGTCCACTGGACCGACGTGTGCTGCGGGCTGAACTTCGCGACCTGCACGGCCGCTCGGCAGCGAGCGCACCGCACCGGCTGCCAGCTGGCCCGGCGTTCGTCGGCCCGGGGCATCTCAGCCCGCCTCGGCCGAATCGTCGGCCGACTCAGTGGCCAGCCGCCTGACGGCCAGGTTCTCCGCGACCTCCGCTTCCCAGCCCGCCACCGGCCTGGTGGTGTCGATCTCGAACTCGTACCTGGCCACCATGTCCGGCTCGATGTCGGCGACGTCGGTGTAGAACTGGTCGTACCAGCGCCGGAGCTGGTAGACCGGGCCGTCCTCGGCGCACAGCAGCGGGTTGTCGATCCGGCTCTTGTGCAGCCAGATCGCCACGTCCTGCTCGAAGCCGATCCCGACGAACTTCGCGAACTTGCCGCCGAACCGGGCCGCCTGAGCGTCGCTGAGCCCCGGCGGCCGCCGCACGATCACGCCCCACTGCAGCATGAACGAGTTCGGGGTGACCGGGTAGTGGCAGTTGATCAGCACGCTCTCCACGGTCATCCCCTGATAGTCCTGCTTCAGGTTGTCGATCATGTAAGAAGGCCCGAAGTACGAGGCTTCCGAGTGCAGGGTGCTGCTCTCTCCTCCGGCGGCGTAGTTGGATGCCCCGGTGACGTCGGGCCGCGCCTTGGTCTGCAGGTACTGCGAGGCGATGTGCCCCTCAAGGACGTTCCTGAAGTACGTCGGGAACGCGAAGTGGATGTAGAAGAAGTGCGCCATGTCGACCACGTTGTCGACTACCTCCCGGCAGTTCGCGCCGTCGACCAGGATCGAGTCCCAGGTCCAGGCGGTCCACTCGGACGAGTAGGCGCCGTCGATCCGAGGGATCGTCACCTCGTCCGGCGGCGGGTTCCCCTCCGGGTCGTGCCAGACGAACAGCTGCCCGTTCCGCTCCAGCGTGAGCCAGGACCTGGTGCGGGCGGCCGGGGGCACCCGCCGCGCGTACGGGATCTGCGCGCACCGGCCGTCGCCGCCCCAGCGCCAGTCGTGGAACGGGCACGCGACCTGGTCGCCCTTGATCGTGCCGGTGGTCAGGTCGCCGCCCATGTGCCGGCAGAACGCGTCGAGCACGTGCAGCTCGCCGCTCGCGTCGGCGAACACGACCAGCTTGGTGCCGAACGCCTGGACGGCGTGCGGCCGCGGCGGGTCGCCGTCGCGGAACGCGTTCGCCAGCCCAAGGCAGTGCCAGCCGCGGGCGAACCTGCCCGGCGGCGTTCCGACGTCGATAGTCCGAGCCCCATCCATACCCATAGACTAGAACATGTTCTAGTCTTGTGGCGATGGGCGAAATTCAGGAAGGGGCAGCTTGTGGCCGAAAGCGGCGCGTACACGGGGCCGGAGCCGTCGGTTGTCGCCGCGGTGGCCGACCTGCTCCCGGTGCTGCGGCAGCGGGCGCAGGAGACCGAGGACAACCGGGTGGTGTCGGCCGAGTCGGTCAAGGCCCTGGCCGAGACCGGGTTCTTCCGGCTGCTCCAGCCCGCCAGCCACGGCGGCCTCGAGGCGGACCCGATCGCGTTCTTCACCGCCGTGCGAATGATCGCGAGCGCGTGCGGGTCGACCGGCTGGGTCGCGTCGGTCCTCGGCGTCCACCCCTGGCAGCTCGCCCTGTTCCCTGCGCAGGCGCAGGAGGACGTCTGGGGCGGCGACCCGGGCACCCGGATGTCCTCGTCCTACGCGCCGACCGGGCGGGCGAGCGTGGTCGACGACGGTTATCAGCTGAACGGCCGGTGGAGCTTCTCCTCCGGCTGCGACCACGCGAACTGGGTGCTGCTGGGCGGGATCGTGATCGACGGCGACGGCAAGCCGGTCGACTTCCGCACCTTTTTGCTGCCTGCCAGCGACTACGTCATCGACGACGTGTGGGACACGGTCGGCCTGCGCGGCACCGGTAGCAACGACATCGTGGTCGACGGCGTGTTCGTCCCCGCGCACCGGTCGCTGAGCTTCACCGACGTCACCCGGTGCGTCTGCCCGGGGCAGGCGCGCAACCCCGGGCCGCTGTACCGGATCCCGTACGGATCGGTCTTCTCGAACGCGATCACGACGCCGATCATCGGCATGGCCACCGGCGCCTACGCCGCCCACGTGGCCTACCAGCGGGACCGGGTGCGCGCCTCGTACGTGGGGCAGAAGGCGGCCGAGGACGTCTTCGCCCAGGTCCGGATCGCCGAGGCGGCCGGCCTGATCGATTCGGCCTGGCTGGCGCTCGAGCGGAACATGGCGGAGCTGATGGGGCACGCCAACGCGGGGGGGAAGCCGCCACTGCCGCTCCGGCTCCGGGTCAGACGGGACCAGGTGACCGGCACCGGGCAGGCGATCCGGGCGGTGGACCTGCTGTTCGAGAACTCCGGCGGCCGGGCGCTGAAGCGCGGGACGCCGATCCAGCGGTTCTGGCGGGACGCGCACGCCGGGCGGGTGCACGCGATCAACGACCCGGAACGGGCGCTGTCGATGTTCGGCCGCGGCGAGTTCGGCTACGACATGCCGCCCGACGCCATGGTGTGAGGAGAAGCATGCACCTGCACTATGACCAGGCGGGACCGGACCGGCCTGGCACCGACCCGGTCGTCATGCTGCACGGCGGCGGCCCCGGCGCGTTCGGCCTGTCCAACTTCGGCCGTAACCTGCCGGTGTTCGCCGAACGGTTCCGCACGATCGTCGTCGACCAGCCCGGCTTCGGCAAGTCGGACAAGCCCCCGGTGGAGGGGAACTACTTCGGGTTCGCCGCGAGCGCGCTGGCCGAACTCCTCGACGACCTCAACATCGACCGCGTCCACCTGGTCGGCAACTCGCTCGGCGGCGGGACCGCGGTCCGGTTCGCCCTGCAGTACCCCGAGCGGGTCGGCCGCCTGGTCCTGATGGCGCCGGGCGGCCTCTCCCTCAACGTCTTCGCCCCCGACCCGACCGAGGGGGTCAAGCGGCTGGCGGAGTTCCCGGCCCCGCCCGGCCCGAGCCGGGAGAAGATGGCCGCGTTCCTGCGCACGATGGTCTTCGACCAGCGGCTGGTGACCGACGAGCTGATCGACGAACGGTACGCGGCCGCATCCGAGCCGTCCGCCCTCGCCGCGATGGCGTCGATGGGCGCCTCCTTCTTTGACCCGACGACGTACGAGGACGGCCTGCTGTGGCGAGAGGCGCACCGGCTGCGCAACCCGGTGCTGCTGATCTGGGGTCGCGAGGACCGGGTCAACCCGCTCGACGGGGCCCTGACCGCGCTCAAGCTGGTCCGGCGGGCGCAGCTGCACATCTTCGGCGGCTGCGGCCACTGGGCCCAGCTGGAGAAGTTCCGCGAGTTCAACCGGCTCGCGATCAGCTTCCTTGAAGGGGGGAACCGGTGATCCGGTCGCTCGGCTACCTGCGCATCGAATCGGCCGACATCGCCGCCTGGCGCGAGTTCGGCACCCGGATCCTCGGCCTGACCGAGGGGCGGGGACCCGAGGACGGCGCCCTCTACCTGCGGATGGACGACTTCCCTGCTCGGCTGGTGATCGTGCCGGGAGACCGCGATCGGCTGCTCGCATCCGGCTGGGAGGCGGCCGACGCGACCGCGCTGGCCAACGTCCAGCGCGCCCTCGCCGACGCGGGCGTCGCGGTCAAGGCAGGCACCCCGGACGAGCTCGCCGCGCGGCGGGTGGGGGAGCTGCTGCGCTTCGACGACCCGGCGGGCAACCCGATCGAGGTGTTCTGCGGGGCGGCGCTCGAGCACCGGCCGGCCGTCAGCCCCTACGGGAACCAGTTCGTGACCGGCGTGATGGGCCTCGGCCACGTCGTGCTGCCGGTGCCGGGGGCGGGCGACGCCGCGCTCGCCTTCTACACCGAGGTGCTCGGCTTCCGGCTGCGGGACTCGATGCGGATGCCGCCCGAGTTCTTCGGCGGCGCGCCCGGCGACCCGCCGGTGTGGTTCCGGTTCCTCGGCTGCAACCCCCGCCATCACTCCCTGGCGCTGGCCCCGACGCCGGCCGAGGCCGGCATCATCCACCTGATGATCGAGGTGGCGACGCTGGACGACGTCGGCCGGGCCCTCGAACGGTGCGCGCGGCGGAAATCGCCGGTGGCGGCGTCGCTCGGGAGGCACGCCAACGACCTGATGGTGTCGTTCTACGCGCGCACCCCGGGCGGGTTCGACATCGAGTACGGCACCGACGGCCGGCTGGTCGACGACGCCACGTGGGTGAGCAGGGAAACAACTGCGGTCAGCCTCTGGGGACACAGCTTTGCCGGCCCCGCCGCGCCCTGACCAGCCGGGCCCTGAGGCGCTCGAGACCGCGGACGCCGCCTACCGGCACGTGCTCGGCCACTTCTGCACCGGCGTCACCGTCATCACCGGCGTCGACGGCGCGGACGGCGACGGCGGCCGCCCGGCCGGGTTCGCCTGCCAGGCGTTCGCCGCCCTGTCGCTGACCCCGCCCTTGGTGCTCTTCTGCCCCGGAAAGTCGTCGAGGACCTGGCCCGCCATCGCCGGCAGCGGGTACTTCTGCGTCAACGTCCTCGCAGCCGGGCAGCAGGACATCGCCCGGCGGTTCGGCGTCTCCGGGGCCGACAAGTTCGCCGGCCTGAGCTGGACCCCGTCCAGCTCAGGCGCGCCGGTCCTATCGGGCGCGCTGACCTGGGTCGAGTGCGCGGTCGAGGCTGTGCACGACGCCGGGGACCACTACCTGGTGGTCGGCCGCGTCACCGAGCTCGGCCCGTGCCGGCCGGACCGGCCGCTGCTGTTCTACCGGGGCCGGTACGCGGCGATGGACGCGAGCAGCGGCACCGGCCCGCCCGAGGTCGTTGACACCCTGCTCGCCTGGCCCCGGCACGCGGACTGGCTATAACCCGGGCTCGCCCGCATTCAAGAGATTCAAGAACGGTATGTCGAACGGGCCGGGGCGTCTCTCACGAGCTAGCCGCGTGCATCCGGCCGCGCGACGTGATGCCCCGCTAGCGATCGGGAGCATGGGATTCTGCGAGCATTCAGCAGTGACAGATGAATCAGCGGTGCCGCTGCCGCGGGCCGGGCAGGTAGCGGTCGTCACCGGCGGCTCGGCCGGCCTCGGGTTCGCGATAGCCGCCGCCCTCGCCCGGGCAGGGTCAGCGGTCGTTCTGGCCGGTCGGTCGGCCGAGCGCTGTCGGCAGGCGGCAGCGAGCCTGGCCGCCGCGACCGGCTCGCGCGTGCTCGGCCACGCTTGCGATGTCACCGACGAGGACGCCGTCGACCGCCTGGTCGATCGCGCAGTGTCCGCCTACGGGCGGCTGGACGTGCTGGTGACCAGCGCGGGCGTCCAGGCGCGGGGGACCATCGACGAGCTGTCGGTCGCCGACCTGCGGGCCTGTCTGGAGGTCAACGTCGTGGGAACGTGGCTCGCCTGCCGTGCGGCCATCCGGCCCATGCGCGACGCCGGATACGGTCGCATCCTCACCCTCGCCAGCGCGCTCGGGCTCGTGGGCGCAGCCGGCCGGTCGGGGTACGCGGCCAGCAAGGGCGCGGTCGTTCAGCTCACCCGCAGCCTGGCGGTCGAGCTGGCCGGGACCGGCATCACGGTGAACGCGCTCGCCCCGGGGCCGTTCCGCACGCCGCTGAACGACGGAATCGATGACGACCCGCACGTCCGGCGCTTCCTCAACGCGGAGGTCCCGCTACGCCGCTGGGCCGAGCCCGAGGAACTGGCCGGGGCGGCGTTGCTGCTGACCGACCCGCAGTCGGCCTACATCACCGGCACCGTGCTCCCGGTGGACGGCGGGTGGACGAGCCACTGACGATGACGCGAGGCGCGCTCAAGCGAGCTGGCCGTCGCGGTGCAGGCGGTCGAAGATGATCTGGTCGACCGGGGACACCCGGTCGCGGTCGGCGTAGCCCAGCCAGACGAACTCGGCGATCTCGCTGCTAGGCGTCAGCATCCCCTGATAGTCAGCGGCGTAGCAGGTCATCCGCACGGTGATCCCGGTCGCGTGGCCGTGCGCCTGGGCCTCGAAGGTGCCGACGTGGGCGGCGCTGCCCGGCGCGATCGTGACGTCGAGCTCCTCGCGGATCTCCCTGACCAGGGTCTGGACATCGGTCTCGCCCGGCTCGCGCTTGCCGCCGGGGAGGTAGTAGACGTCCTTGTCGCGCGACCGGGTGCTGAGGATCTTGCCGTCCGCCAGCCGGATCCAGGCAATCTTGTCGATGAGCGTCATAGGGCCACCCTAGGAGGCGGTACGGTGGTGACGGGCCGTGACTGGCGTTCGGGTGGAGTACCACCGTGGAGCGGCCCCCCGGCTTTCGCCGGGTGAGCCGTGCGCCTGGGCGAGTGCCATTCAACGCAGCCCGGCAACCCCAGCAGCCCTTGGGAGCACGCTTATGACCAGTCCAGCTAGTCACGTATCGGCCGACTCCAGCCCCGCCCGCACTCCCTCGCCGTCGGCCGCCGTCGCCTACAGGGCGGCGCTTGAGACCATCGCGGCGGTCGAGCCCGACATCGCCGCGGCGATCGCGGGCGAGCTCACGTCGCAGCGACGGCAGCTGAAGCTGATCGCGTCGGAGAACTACGCCTCGCCCGCGGTGCTGCTGGCGATGGGGAACTGGCTGTCCGACAAGTACGCGGAAGGCACCGTCGGCCAGCGGTTCTACGCGGGCTGCGAGATGGTGGACCGGGTCGAGTCGATCGCCGCCGGGCACGCGAAGGCGCTGTTCGGGGCCGAGCACGCCTACGTCCAGCCGCACTCGGGGATCGACGCCAACCTGGTCGCGTTCTGGGCGATCCTCGCCCGGCGGGTGGAAGAGCCCGCGCTCCGCGCGGCCGGCGTCAAGCACGTGAACGACCTGGCGACGGCGGACTGGGAGCGGCTGCGGGGCGAGCTTCACTCGCAGCGGATGCTTGGGATGGCGCTCGATGCCGGCGGCCACCTGACCCACGGATTCCGGCCCAACATCTCGGGCAAGCTCTTCGAGCAGTCCAGCTACGGGACCGACCTGGAGACCGAGCAGCTCGACTACGACGCGATCGCCGCCCAGGCAAGAGAGTTCCGCCCGGCCGTGCTGGTCGCCGGCTACTCGGCCTATCCGCGCAACCCCAACTTCCGGCTCCTGCGCGAGATTGCGGACGAGGTCGGCGCCACCTTCATGGTCGACATGGCGCACTTCGCGGGCCTGGTCGCGGGCGGCGTCCTCACCGGCGACCTGAACCCGGTCCTGCACGCCGACGTGGTCACCTCCACCACCCACAAGTCGCTCCGCGGCCCGCGCGGCGGGTTCGTGCTCTGCACCGACGAGTACGCCCCGTTCGTCGACAAGGGCTGCCCGATGGTCCTCGGCGGCCCGCTGCCGCACGTGATGGCGGCCAAGGCGATCGCGTTCGCGGAGGCCCGCCAGCCCTCGTTCGCCGGCTACGCGTCCGCGATCGTCACCAACGCCCAGGCGCTGGCCGAGGGGCTGCTGCGGCGCGGGGTCCGGCTGATCACCGGCGGCACCAGCAACCACCTGGTGCTGGCGGACGTGGCCGCCAGCTTCGGGCTGACCGGCCGCCAGGCCGAGTCCGCGCTGCTCGAGGCCGGCGTCGTGACCAACAGGAACAGCATCCCGCGGGACGCCAACGGCGCCTGGTACACCTCCGGGATCCGGATGGGCACCCCGGCCCTGACCACCCTCGGCTTCGGTCCTGACGAGCTCGACGAGATCGCCGACATCTTCGCCGCCGTGCTCGGCGCTACCACGCCCGCCGGGGCCTCCGCCGGCGCGTCCAAGGCCAAGTACGTGCTCGACGCCAAGGTCGCGGCCGACAGCCGGGACCGCTGCGCCGAGCTGCTCGGCCGCCACCCGCTTTACCCAGGGATCGAGCTGTAGAAAATCCGCCTCCCGGCGGGCAGTCGGCGGAACGCCCGCCGGGAGGCAGCTCAGTAGCAGTGCCCGGTCAGCTCAGTACTCGGTCTCGATCGTGTCGAGCGCCTTCTGCAGCTCCGCCAGCGGGCCGCGCAGCTGCATCATCTTCATCATCTTGCCCTTGATCTTGACCTTGCCCTGGGTGAACGCCTTCTGCCCGTCCAGCTCGCCGCTGTTGACCTTGGCCGCGGTGTCATACGACTGGCTGATCGTGACCTCGGCGTTGTCCGCGTCGCCGAGCGCGGCCGAGACGCTGCCGTCGCCGATCCGCAGCCAGTAGTGGATGTCGCCGTCCGGCGCCTCGGCGATCAGCATCTGGATGACCGCGTTCTTGCCCTTCATCGCCGCCCGGACCGAGTCGTCGGCGGCGACGGTGGCGTTGTAGGCGTCGATCCACTCCGGGGACAGGTACTTGAGGGGCATCGTTGCTCATCTCCCTGATTGGGTCTGCCCCGGTAGTGTACCAAGCGCTTGCTTGGGGGAACATAGTGACCGAACTGCCACCCGGCGGAGGGCTGGGCTCAACTGCCCGGCAACCTCCCGTTCATCGGGATGTGCCAGCATTCCCACCGGTACTGCCAAGATGCCGAGAAACGGACGGTTGAGGTCAACCGTCCGGCAACCTTCCGTTCAGCCTGGTTAGCCAAGATTCCACGTGTCTAGCCAAGATGCACAGGCCTGTCCCCGTATCCCTGGGGGCAGCATGGGAGGGTTTACTTTGCGCGCATCCAAAGCGATCGTGGCCACTGTGGCCGCGGTCGGTTCCATTCTTCTCGCGGCAGGCTGCTCGAGCTCGTCGAGCTCCACCAGCACCGCCGCCAGCGGCACCTCGAGTGCCAGCACCGCCGCCGTCGACGCCAGCACCGCCACCTCGGCCGCCGCCTTCGGCGGCATGAGCGGCCTCGTCGCCGCGGCGCAGAAGGAAGGCCAGCTGAACGTCATCACGCTGCCCTCCAACTGGGCGAACTACGGCGCGATCATGAAGGCGTTCACCGCCAAGTACGGCATCAAGATCACCGACGCGAACCCCGAAGGCTCGAGCGCCAACGAGATCAGCGCGATCAACGAGCTCAAGGGCAAAAGCACCGCCCCCGACGTCGTTGACGTGGGCAGCTCGTTCGCCGTCAGCGGCGACACCTCGGGCCTGTGGGCGCCGTACAAGGTCGCGAACTGGAGCGACATTCCGGCCGCGGCCAAGGCCGCCAACGGCGACTACTACGCCGACTACGGCGGCTACGTGGCCATCGGCTACGACCCGTCGAAGGTGAAGACCCCGCCGACGTCGTTCAAGTCGCTGCTCAACCCGATCTACAAGAACCAGGTCGCGATCGACGGCGACCCGACCCAGACCGGGTCCGCGTTCGCCGCCGTCTACGCGGCCGCGCTCGCCAACGGCGGCTCGCTGTCCAACATCGCCGCCGGCGTCGCCTACTTCAAGAGCCTGAAGGCGGCCGGCAACTTCGTGCCGACCGAGGGCACCCCGGCCACCGTGCAGTCCGGTGCCACCCCGATCCTGATCTGGTGGGACTACCTGCTCGCGTCCGAGGTCTCGACGGTCGTCAAGGGCTTCAAGGTCGTCATCCCGAGCGACGCCCAGTACGCCGGGTACTACGACCAGGCGATCAGCGCGACCGCGCCCGACCCCGCCGCCGCGCGGCTGTGGGAGGAGTTCCTCTACTCCACCCAGGGCCAGAACCTCTTCCTCGGCGGCGAGACCCGGCCGATCGAGATGAGCGCGATGATCACGAACGGCACGATCGACAAGACCGAGGAGGCGGCGCTTCCTTCGGTCCCGGGCAGCGGCGGCCTCGACCTGCCGACCACCGCGCAGAACACCACCGCTGAGAGCGTCGTCACCCAGCAGTGGCCGAGCGTTAGCGGCTGATAGTGGCCGACACGACCGAACTGGTCACGGCCCCGGGGTCCCTGGCGGGCCCCGGGGCTGGCCGCATCCCACGGCGGCCGGCCAGACTACCCAAGCCGCTGCAGGCGGTCCTCCGGCTCGCAGGCATCGTGCCGTTCGCCGCCTACATCATCCTCGGCCTGTTCATCCCGCTGATCGCGGTGCTGATCGGGGCGTTCCAGAACTCCAGCACGGGCGCCTGGACCTGGTCCAACATCGACCTCGCCACCCACGGCGCCTACCTGAAGGGCTTCGAGAACTCGCTCGAGCTGTCGCTGATCGCCTCGATCCTGCCCGGCATTCTCGGGCTGCTGATCGCCTACGCGATCTTCACCGCCAAGGGCGGCGGCAAGCTGCTGCGGCAGATGGTGATCACCGCCTCCGGCGTGTTCGCCAACTTCGGCGGGGTTCCGCTGGCGTTCCTGTTCATCGCCTCGCTGGCCTCCACCGCGCTCGTCACCGGGTGGCTGAACGACATCGGCCTGAACATCTACAACGACGGGTTCACCCTGTTCGGCCTGGCCGGCGTGGCCGTGGTCTACATGTACTTCCAGATCCCGCTGATGGTGCTGATCATCCTGCCCGCGCTGGAAGGGCTCCGCCCGTCGTGGCGCGAGGCGGCCGAGAACCTCGGCGCGCGGTCCTGGAGCTACTGGCGGCACATCGGCGGGCCGGTGCTGATGCCCTCGTTCCTGAGCTGCCTGATGCTGCTGTTCGGGTCGGCGCTGTCGGCCTACGCCACGGCCGAGGCGCTCACCGGCGGCACCATCGCGCTGGTCCCGATCCAGATCGGGACGGTGCTCAACGGGAACGTGGTGGCTGGCCAGGTCAACGTCGGCAAGGCCCTCAGCCTCGGCCTGGTGCTGATCATCGGCGTGCTCATGGTCCTGTACGTCATGCTCCAGCGGAGGGCGGCGAAGTGGCTGCAATAAACGAGTACGCGACCGAGGGGTGGTTCCGCCGATTGCGTCGCATGCCGTCCGGCAATGCGGGCGCGGCGGTGGCCCGCAGCGGGAAGTTCCCGGTCTGGCGGTGGGTGATCCTGCTCATCGCCGGCGTCTACTTCCTGCTCCCGCTCTACGCGGCGCTCCGGTTCGCCGGCGTCAAGGCCTTCGGGTCGGTGTTCACCCAGCCGGGGTTCGGGGCCGCGCTCTGGACCTCGATCCAGATCGCGGCCATGACCTGGGCCATCACGATGGCGCTGATGGTGCCCACCACGATCTACGTGCACCTCCGGCTGCCCGCCATGCGCCGGTTCCTTGAGTCGATCACGATCCTGCCGATCGTGATCCCGCCGATCGTGCTCACGGTCGGCGTCCTCCAGGTCTTCCCGGTTCAGCTCAAGGCGACCATGTGGCTGCTCGGCATCGAGTACGTCATCCTGGCGATGCCGTTCGCCTACCGGGCGATCGACGCGGGGCTGCGCTCCATCGACCTGAAGACGCTGACCGAGGCGTCGAGCAACCTCGGCGCCAGCTGGGTCAGCACGGTCTGGCGGGTGATCCTGCCGAACCTGGGCACCTCGCTGCTCTCCTCGACCGTGCTGATCGTCGCGCTCTGCCTGGGCGAGTTCACGATGGCCAGCCTCAACCTGGTGACCACGTTCCCGGTCTGGATCGTCGAGACCGACCAGCTGAACGCGAACATCTCGGTCTCCGCCTCGATCATCGCGCTGGTCGTGACCTGGCTGTTCCTGCTGCTGATCGTCACGATCGGCAGCCGCCGGGGCCGCCGTACCGGCGCAGGCGAGGTCAACCTGTTCTCCGTTACCGCAAACACCAAGACGATTGGCGAGAGCTGATGGCAACGAACGAGGTAGCCACCGCGGCCGGAACGGCCAGCTCGGCCGCCGTGGCCGCCGGCGGCCCGGCCGCGGGCGCCCGCGAGGGCACCAGCGTGTCGCTGCGCGAACTCACCCGCGCCTTCGGCGCGGCCAGGGCGCTGGACGGGATGTCGCTCGACATCGCCCCGGGCGAGCTCGTCGCGCTGCTCGGCCCGTCCGGCTGCGGCAAGACGACCGCGCTGCGGATCGTGGCCGGGTTCGAGACCGCCGACACCGGCGAGGTGTTGATCGACGGCAATGACGTCTCCGGCATGCCCGCCGCCAAACGGGACATGGGCATGGTCTTCCAGTCCTACTCCCTCTTCCCGAACATGTCCGCGCTGGACAACGTCGGGTTCGGCCTGCGGATGCGGAAGGCGAGCGCCACCGTCCGCCGCCAGAAGGCCGGAGAGCTGCTGGAGATGGTCGGCCTGTCCGCCCAGGCGGCGCAGTTTCCGCACCAGCTCTCCGGCGGCCAGCAGCAGCGCGTCGCGCTCGCCCGCGCGCTCGCCATCGAGCCGCGGGTGCTGCTGCTCGACGAGCCGCTGTCGGCCCTCGACGCGAAGGTCAGGCTGCAGCTCCGCGAGCAGATAAGAACCCTCCAGCAGCGGCTCGGGACCACCACCCTGTTCGTCACCCACGACCAGGAGGAGGCGCTGTCCATGGCCGACCGGGTCGGGGTCATGCGGGCGGGCAAGCTCGAGCAGGTCGCCGCGCCGGACGAGCTCTACGCCCGGCCCGCCACCGCGTTCGTGGCCGAGTTCGTCGGCACCATGAACCGGCTCCCCGGTTCGCTGGCGGCCGACGGCCGGACGGTCACCGTGCTCGGCAGCACCGTACCGGTCCAGGACGGCGGGCCCTCGTCGGGCGAGGTCACCGTGCTGGTCCGCCCGGAGAACCTGACCGTGGCCCCGGCCGAGGGCGGCAACGGCATCGTGTTCCTGCGCACCTTCCTGGGCGCCACCAGCCGGATCACGGTGCTGCTCTCGGGCGACCTGCAGGTGCTGGTCGACGTGCCGTCCACTCACGCGGCGGCGATGACCCCGGGCGCCTCGGTCTCGGTCGCGGTGCCGTCCGAGCCGGTGCTCGTGGTCGCGACGGAGGGCTGACGCCGACCGTGGCTTCGGTTTCGACGCCGACGCTCGGCTTCCCGGCGGTCTGGCTCAGGCACAACTGCCCGTGTCCGGACTGCCGGGATCCGGTCACCGGCCAGCGGCTGGTGGACATCACCCAGATTTCGAACGGACCGGTGGCCGCCGTCACGGCCGAATTCCCCGACTCCATCGAGGTGACGTTCGCGCCCGACGGGCACCGCTCGGTGTTCAGCCGGGCCTGGCTGGCGGCGTCAGCCCTTGACGCCGATGCCGACGCCGATCCTCGGACCGAGGACGGCAAGGTGCTGTGGCGGGCGGCGTCGCTCGGCGCGGTGCCGGCCGTGGACTGGGCGGCGTACCTGGCCGACGACTCGGTTCGCGTGTCGCTGCTGGATGCGGTCGCGCGTTACGGAGTGGGGCTGCTGCGCGGCGGGCCGGCCTCCTCCGGCATGGTGACCGCCGTCGCCGAGACGTTCGGGTACGTGCGGGAGACGAACTACGGGCGGATCTTCGACGTGCGGGTGGTGCCGGACCCGGCCAACCTGGCGTTCACCAGCCGGGCGATCGCGCCGCACACCGACAACCCCTACCGGGACCCGGTGCCGACGCTGCAGCTGCTGCACTGCCTGCGCGACGCCTCGGTTGGCGGCGAGACGGTCGTGGTGGACGGCTTCGCGGCCGCCGCTGCGCTGCGCGAGGAGGATCCGGTCTCGTTTGACGTCCTCACGAGGACCCCGATCCCGTTCGCCTATGTCGATAAAGAGACCTCGCTGACCGCCTGCCAGCCGCTGATCGCGCTCAACCCGCGCGGCCGGATCGCCGGCGTCCGGCTGAACAACCGGTCGATGCAGCCGGTCCGGCTGCCCCACGCCGAGGCCGAGGCCGTGTACGCGGCCTACCGGGCGTGGACGGCGTTCGTCGCCCGGCCCGAGTTCGCGCTCGGGCTGCGATTGGCCCCCGGCGACTGCCTAGTCTTCGACAACACCCGCATCCTGCACGCCCGCACCGCCTTCGCCCCCTCCCCGGCCGCTGCCCCGGGTGACCCTGGCGCCGTCCCCCGTGGGTCGGGCGCTGCTTCGGACGGGTCGGGCGCTGCTCCGGGTGAGCTTGATGCTGCCCCAGGTGACCCTGGCGCTTCTCCGGGCGGGTCGGGCGCTGCTGCGGGTGGGTCGGCGTCCCCGGTTGCTGGCGAGCGCCACCTCCAAGGCTGCTACGCCGACCTCGACGGTCTCCTCTCCACCCTCGCCGTCCTCCGCCGTTGCCGCCCGTCCACCACAGACCCCGGATAACAGCAAGAAGCGCCTCGGGCCGCCAAAGATCATGGAGACCTTTTTTCCTGACGGAAGAAAAGCACGCCATGCAAGTGCAAATCGTCCATGATCATCTGCTCCGACCGTTTATGAGCGGATAACAGCAAGAAGCGGGCTCGCGTACCAAGTGCGTAGGTGCATTGTGCGTACCTAACGGCGAATAGCGCCAGTAAGTCCACCCGCTAATAGCCAGGCCCACGCAGGAAGATAACAGCAAGAAGCGCAGCGCGCCCAACGCTCGGTGTCGGACTGGGGGTACCTAGCGTCACATGGCAACGTCAAGTACGCCCATTGACGGAACCCGGCCGCGTGCCGGTTGATAACAGTAAGAAGCGCCGTCGGCGCGGGGGGCGCGGGGGCGCGTTAGGGGGCTCCGTCGGTTGACCACCAGGGGCCTGGCTGCCAGCTGAGGCCGGACCAGATGGCGCGGGTGGGCGCGAACGGGTCGTCGGCGACGCGCGGGCCGTCGGGGGCGAAGATCATCGTCGGGCGGCCGGCCGACGTGTACGGCGTCCAGCCGGGGTCGCCGTTGGTGGCGAGAGAGCCCCAGGCGGTGTGCAGGGCAGCGGACAGGTCGTCGTCGCCGCCCTGCCAGATGCCGACGCCGTCGCCGCCGTGGGCCGCGGTCAGCAGGGGAGCGTACTCGATGAAGGCCGGATCCGGGTCGTCGTCGAGCCCGGTGTACGGGCCGTCGTAGCGGGATCGCCAGACCGGGGCGTGCGCGGCCTGCGCCTCTGCCAGCCGCTCGGTCCGCACGACGTAGCGCTCATCGGTCATGACGATCGTGCGTAGCGCGTCCTCGTCCAGGTCGGGGAAGGCCTCGGCGTAGGCGGCCAGCAGCCGGGCCGCGGTCTCCTGACCGAAGGACCCGGTGAGCACCCGGTCCGCCTGGGCCGGGCCGTCGGGTCCGAGCAGCGCGTACAGGGCGCACTCGCGGGCGCAGGTCTGCAGCAGCAGCGGCACCCCGGCCGCCGAGCCGGCCGCGATCGCGGCCAGCGGACTGCCGGTCAGGGCGACGCCGTCGACCGACGGCCGCCAGATCCAGGTCGAACGCGGCATCCCGGCCACGGCGAGCTGGGCGTTCAGGATGTCCGCGGCAGGCACCGATCGGAGCCGCCCGGCGGTGGCGCCGAGCTCACGCAGGAACCGCCCGGTGAGCGCCTGGGCCTGGGCCGGGTCCTTGACGTGGTCGCCGCCGCTCGACTCGGCCGCGCGGGCGATCAGGCCGGAGGCAAGCGGCGACGCCAGCAGGTTGGTCACCGACTTTCCGCCTGCCGACAGGCCGTAGACGGTGATCTGATCCGGATCGCCGCCGAAGGCGGCGATGTTCTCGCGGGTCCAGCGCAGCGCCGCGATCTGGTCGTGCAGCCCGGCCGCGCCGGTCGGGCTCTCGCCGGGCACGTCGAGGAAGCCGAGCGCGCCGAGCCGGTAGTTAATGGTGACGACCACGACCGCGTGACTTTGCGCGAACGCGGCGCCGTCGCCCGCCGCCTGGGAGCCGTCACCCGCCTCGTACCCGCCGCCGTGCAGCCAGAACAGCACCGGCCGACCACTCGCGCCGGCCGGCGCGGTCACGTTGAGGTAGAGGCAGTCTTCGTCGGTCGGCGGCGCGCCCGGGGCCGGCGGCCCGAGCTCGCCCTGCGGCGACCGGTTCCCGTACTCCAGCGCGTCTCGCACGCCGGCCCACGGTTCCGGCGCCTCCGGCGGGCGGAAGCGGAGGGCCCCGACCGGCGGTCGCGCGTAGGGGATGGCCCGCCAGGCGAGCACGCCGTCGGCGATCTCCGCGCCGCGCACCGCCCCGTACCGAGTCTCGGCAACGGTCATCTGGGCGGCACCGTCCGTTCATCCTCGGCGAGTACGATCGGCGCCGGATATTTCACGAGCCGGGGAGAGCGAAGCATGTCCATGATCATGTCACCGGTCGATGCGATCGCGGAAATGTTTACCTCCGAGGGAGCAGCCGACTACCTGGGGGAACCGGTCACCGTGGCGGAGCACCTGCTGCAGGCCGGCGCGCGGGCCCAGGCGGCCGGCGCACCGCCCGCGCTCGTCGCGGCGGCCCTGCTGCACGACGTCGGGCACCTGCGCGGCGCCGACGCCGAGGCGGACGACATCGAGCTGAGCGGGCGCGAGCTGATGGCCGGCACCGACAACAACCACGGCGATCGGGGCGCGGTCTGGCTCGCCCAGTGGTTCCCCGCATCGGTCACCGAGCCGGTCCGGCTGCACGTCGCGGCCAAGCGCTACCTGTGCGCGACCGAGCCGTCGTACTTCGGGCGGCTGTCCGAGGCGTCGGTCTACACCCTGACCGTCCAGGGCGGCCCGATGACCGACGCCCAGGCCCGCGAGTTCGAGCGCTCCCCGCACGCGGCCGACGCGATCGCCGTCCGCCGCTGGGACGACCAGGCCAAGGACCCGTCCGCCGACGTGCCCGGCTTCGATTACTATCGCCCGCTGCTCGCATCCCTGCTGGCTTCCGTCTAACTCCTGGGTCGCCGGGCATCCGCTGTAGGCGACCTGGCCGAGGTCGGGAACTCGTCCAACTGCGCCGTCGCCAATTTCCCCGCATCCGTGTAGCCGACTTGGAACTGGACCGGCAGCGGCTGCGGGCACCGCACCAGAACGTGGAAGGTGATGGTCAGCCACTCGGTCGCGCCGCGGCCGCCTTCGTCCCCGGCAAGGCCGACAGCAAGAAGGTGGCGGGCTCGAGCGGCTGGCTGTACTTCATGGTGGAGAAGTGACGAACTAATTCAGTGCGAGTCGCGGCCGACCTCGCTGCCGCTGCCGCCGATGAGGAAGTCCAGGTCGCATCCGGTGTCGGCCTGCTGGACGTGCTCGGTGTACAGACGGGTCCAGCCTCGGCTGGCGTGCGGCGGCGGCGCGGTCCACTCCGACCGGCGGACCGCTAGCTCCGCCTCGGGCACCTCGAGGGTCAGCGTCCGGGACGGGACGTCGAGCGTGATCCAGTCGCCGGTGCGGACCAGCGCCAGCGGGCCGCCCGCCGCCGCCTCGGGCGCGACGTGCAGCACGACCGTGCCGTAGGCGGTGCCGGACATCCGGGCATCGCAGATCCGCACCATGTCGCGGACGCCCCGACGGAGCAGCTTGGCCGGCAGCGGCACGTTGGCGACCTCGGGCATGCCCGGGTAGCCACGCGGCCCGCAATAGCGGATCACCAGCACCGTTTCCTCGTCGGCGTCCAGGTCAGGATCGGCCACGACCGCGTAGTACGCCTCCGGGCTGTCGAACACCAGCGCCCGGCCGCGGTGCTTGAGCAGATGGGCGGAGGCGGCGGACTGCTTGAGCACCGCCCCGTCCGGGGCGAGGTTGCCGCGCAGCACCGCGGTGCCGGTGCCGGCCGGCTGGAACGGGGCGTCAAGCGCGTGGATGACCTCGCGGTTCCAGCACGGCGCGTCGGCGACGTTCTCGGCCACGGTGCGGCCGGTAACCGTGACCGCGTCGCCGTGCAGCAGCCCGCCGAGCTCGCGCATCACCGCCGGCAGGCCGCCCGCGTAGCAGAAGTCCTCCATCAGGTACTGGCCGCTCGGCTGGAGGTTCAGCAGCGTCGGCACGTCCTGGGCGAGCGCGTCGAAGTCATCGAGCTTCAGCTGCACGCCGAGGCGGCCGGCGATGGCGAGCAGGTGGATCACCGCGTTGGTGGACCCGCCGATCGCGGCGTTCACCCGGATCGCGTTCTCGAACGCGTCCCTGGTCATGATCGCCGACGGGCGCAGGTCGCTGTTGACCAGGTCGACGATGACCTGCCCGGCCCGCTGCGCGGTCTCGTAGCGGCGCGAGTCCACCGCCGGCCAGGTCGCGGAGTACGGCAGCTGCATGCCCAGGGCCTCGGCCATCGACGCCATCGTGGACGCGGTACCCATCGTCATGCAGTGCCCGTTCGAGCGGGCCATGCACCCCTCAGCGAACACGCACTCCTCGGCCGTCATCCGGCCGGCCAGCAGCTCCTCTTCGAACCGCCATACCGCCGTCCCCGAGCCGACGTCGGCGCCCTGGTACTTGCCGCTGAGCATCGGCCCGCCGGTGACCATAACCGCCGGCAGGTCGACGCTGGACGCCGCCATCAGCAGGCCGGGCGTGGTCTTGTCGCAGCCGGACAGCAGCACCACGCCGTCCAGCGGGTTGGCCCGGATGAGCTCCTCGGCCTCCATCGCCAGCAGGTTCCGGTAGAGCATCGCGGTCGGCCGCAGCAGCGTCTCGCCCAGCGCCATGGCCGGGAACTCGAGCGGGAAGCCGCCGGACTGCCAGACGCCGCGCTTGACCGATTCTGCCACCCGGTGCAGGTGCACGTTGCACGGTGCGAGCTCGGACCAGGTGGTGGCGATGCCGATCACCGGCCGCCCGTCGAACACCTCGGGGGTGAACCCCTGGCTCCGCATCCAGGACCGATGATTCATCCCGGCCCGCCCGCTGGCCCCGAACCACGCCGAACTCCGCCGTCCACCTTCTATCGTCATGCCTCTATGTCTAGTGGGCGAAGCGGTTGTTTGGAAGACGCTGCCTGCGTTTGCCGTCCAACCTGTGGCCAGGCGTTACCGCCAGCTGGCGACCGGGGTGCCCGGCGCATAAACGAAGCCCTCGGCCGCTTTGCCGGCCGGGGCGGCGGACAGCTGCGTGTAGTCAATCTGGAACTGGTACTGCTGGCCGGTTCCGACCCGGTGGTCCGCGGGGCTTGGCGGCTGGACGACGCCACGATCGGTGAACGAGCCGTCGCTGAAATAGAACTGGCTGGGGTTGACCACGAAACCATCGGTGCCGCCGATGATGATCCAGGCGATGATCGCGCCGCCGCTCTGATCCCCTTGAGTGTCGAGTTCAGCGATGCGGGAGCCCTCCGGGGTCGTGTACCAGGACAGGGCGCCCGGGTCGGTGGCGTTGTCGGTGGACTTGAGCGCCATCTCCGGCCGGACGATCCCCTGCACCGCGTCAAGGCGGGCGGTGCTCTCGTCGAGCAGGCAGGCGCTGACGTTGATCCCGTCGATGGTCCCCCCGGTGTTAAACGCGACCTCGCACACCGGCCCGCGGGCGGCCAGCCAGGCACGGTCCTGGGCCAGGATGGCCGCCCTCGCCGACGGCGATGCGGCGGCGTAGCGGCCCTGCTGCATGTCGTCGATCGCGGCGTCCGCATTCTCCGTCTTAGCCTCGTAACACTGCTCGATGGTCACCGTCGAAGGCTGGGTCCCGCAATCGGCCGGGGCCGTCTGGGACCGGGCCGGGTGGCCGGGGTCCCACGGCTCGATGATGTCGGCAAACGCCGCCGCGGCGACCGACGCGCTGGTGGAGGCGGTGCTGGTAGCGGCGGTGCTCGCGGGGGCGATAGCCGGCGGGCTTGCGCTGCCCGTCGATGAGGAACTGCTGCAGCCCGCCGCCAGGCCGACGAGGGCCGTGAGCACCGCCGCCCGCGCTGATACGGCACCGATGGCCGTCTTCATTGTGCGCATAATGCTTCTCCGATTGGTGCCTAGCTTGGCCGTGTTTGATGCCCGGAGCCATTCTGGCGAGCCTCGGGCGCACCCGCGCGAAGTGTTAGGTTTTGGGGCGTAACCGGGGGAGCGGGCGGCGGGGTCAGGATTGCGGCATGCCCAAGTGGCGGTACTTCCGGCACCGACTGGCCAACCGGGTCTCGTCGTCCCGCGCCCCCAGGGACTGTAGTTCGGCCTGCAGCGCGCGGCCGAGGTCGCGCAGCAGCCGGTGCGGGCTGGCTTCGGCCACGATGTGGTCTACGATTCCGGCGGCGAACAAGTCGGCCGAGCGGATGCCCTGACGGGCGGCCAGCTCCGGTGCGTGCGCGGCGTCCCGGTAGACGATCACGCTTGCGCCCTCGGGTGCGAGCGGGGACAGCCACGCGTGCTGCGCGGCCAGGACGCGGTCGGCTGGGAGCAGGGCCAGCGCGGCACCGCCGGTTCCCTGGCCGAGCAGGACCGAGATCGTCGGCACCGGGAGGGTGATCAGCGTGACCAGGCTGCGGGCGATCTCGCGGGCGATGCCGTCTTCCTCGGCTGCGGACGACAGCTCGCCGCCCGGAGTGTCGATGATCGTGACCAGCGGCAGCCGCAGGTCGGCGGCCAGCCGCATGCCCCGTTGCGCCGTCCGTAGCGTCGCAGTGCCATGCGGCAACCTGGTGCGGTCCTGGCCGGCCAGCACGCACGGGCGGCCGCCGATGCGGGCAAGCGCGAGGATCAGGCCGTCCTCGCGGAGCGGGGCGATATCGGTGGCGGCCGCCCGGATCAGGTCGGCTGCGCCCGGCCGGTCGGGGCGGCGAGTGCGCAGCACCGACTCCCAGGCCGGCGTCTCCGGTCCCGAGCCCGGAGTTGCCACCGATGCGGCCACCGACGCCGGCGCCGGAGCTGCCGCCGGGGCAGGCCAGGAAGCCAGCGCAGAAAGCACCCGGGCGAGGTAGCCGGCCAGCTCGTCGGGCGGGACAACGGCGTCGACCAGGCCGTGAGCGAGCAGGTTCTCCGCCGTCTGCACCCCGTCGGGGATCGCGGCGCCGGTCAGGGCCTGGTACACCCGGGGACCGAGGAAGCCGATCAGCGCGCCCGGCTCGGCCAGGGTCAGCTGGCCGACCGACGCCCAGGACGCGAACACGCCGCCGGTGGTGGGATGGCGCAGGTACACGAGGTAGGGCAGGCCGGCCGCCTGGTGCGCGGCGACCGCCGCCGTGATGGTCGCCATCTGCAGGAACGCGATCGTGCCCTCCTGCATCCGGGTGCCGCCCGAGGCGGTCGCCGCGATCAGCGGCAGCCGCTCGGCGGTGGCGCGATCGACCGCGAGCGTGAGCCGCTGCGCCGCGGCGACCCCGATTGACCCGCCCAGGAAGCCGAACTCGGTGACCGCCACCGCCACCCGATGCCCGCCAAGCAGCCCCTCGCCGGTGCGAACCGACTCATCCCATCCGGTGCTGGCCCGCGCCCGGGCCAGCTCGGCGGCGTAGCCGGGGTCCGGCCGCACGTCGGCCGGGGTGCCGTCCCACGAGCGGTAGCTGCCCGCGTCGAGGAGGGCGTCGAGCAGCTGATCAGCGGTCATCCGGCGCACTCGGCAGAGCCTCGCCGGCCTACCCGGCCCGCAAGCTGCGGGCCACCCCCGCTACGTGCGCGTGCTCGCGCATCGTCTCGGTGCCGTCGCGGCCCGGCTGGCGGCCGAACCCGCAGTACATCGCCACGCCGAAGTCGGGCAGGGACCGGGACGCGGTGGCGTGGCGGCGGCGCAGCCCCGGCTCCCCGTCGATCGGCAGCACGATGCCGAGGAACACCCGGGCGTCGCCCGGCTCCAGGTCGGCCAGCGGGCGGAAGAAGCTGCGGTCCTCGCTGCGCAGGTACCGAGGCCCGGCCAGATGAACCCAGTCGACCGGCCGCCCGGAGTTAGCGATGGCGAAGTTCGCCATCCGCACCAGCAGCGCCATGTCCCGTGCCTCGTACATCGGCCATTCGGGGAAGGTCCCGTAGCACAAGTGGTACCCGACCAGCACCGGCGAAGGAATGAGCCGGGTCAGCCGGGTCACCGGCCCGGCGAACCGCTCCCAGGCGCCCTCCGCCGTCCACGCAAGCACCCGCTCGATGTCCTGGGTCTCGTAGGCCAGGTCCCACTGGATGGCCAGATCCTCCGGCGGGATCGCGTCGGTCAGCCGGCCCAGCTCGCGGGCGACCAGGTCCTCGAACCCGCGGGCGGCGATCGGGTAGTCGTGCGCGAAGTCGGCCTTGAACGCGTTCAGCGCGCTGGCTGGGAACGGCAGCCCGATCTGAAACCGCAGCCCGGCCGGGATGACCCCGTCCGCGCGGAGCCGGGCGAACACGGCGTACGACTCGATCGCGTCGTCGATCCGCGGCCAGGTGTCCCAGTGCAGCTCGGTCACCCCGGGCCGGACGCCGAAGACCGGCGTCTCGTACGCGTGCCGGGGCAGCCCGGTCGGGGACTCCGTCTCCTGCAGCACCACCACACCCGGGTTCGGCCGGGCCAGCCGCTCCCGCTCGTAGCTCACCCAGCCGGCCCGAGGGCCGGTCTCGCCGTCCGGGAGTGCGAACACCAGGTCGCCGAAGAACTCGCCGGCGGACCGGAGCGCCCCCTCGGTCGAGTCGGCCGGCAGGCTCCCCACCAGCAGCAGATCACTATCCACGCGCCGCGTCATGGCAGAACCCTAGTCTTGCCGGAAAAGTAAAGTGAGGCGGGGGATGGCCGCTGTTGGTGCTTGGGCGCCGGATAGCGCATTCCGGAGCGGTGCTTCGCGATGCGAACCTGGGGAGTGGGTTGTGAGCCAGGGTGTACCTTATGCGACGGCCCGGTCCTGGCACCGGGGTGGGATCCTGCCCCTGCCGGCGCGGAAGGTCGGCGGCCCGGTCCTGGTCACGGCCGGCACCGGCGTCCCCACCAGCGGCCTGATCCTGTCGGCAGAGCACACTCGTCCCCAAGGGCTGTAAACCAGAGTCATCCCGAACGGTCCCGGCTGACTTGCACGTGCCTTTCACCGCCTGATCGGTCTGCTTACGTATCTGCGCTGCCGCCCTTGGAGAGATCATTAGAGAATAAGGACCTTGAGTTGATCTTTACTCATCGATAAAATGTTCGCAAGATATGTGTTATGTTCGTCGACCACTCGGAAGGGAAGCCGGATTGAATGGACGCGATGAAGCGGGCGAACCATCCAGCTCGGCTGGACCCGGGAATGAGGCGGCGTCGACGTCGGGGCTTTCTATGCCGGCTGACCCTGGAGTCGCTGGGCAACCGCCTGTACGGGCGCGGAGCGGCGGCGGACGGCGTCGTCGCCGCGCTCGGACGGGATGATCCGGGATGACGGTCTTGGCGTACCGGTTCGCCCTGGACCCCACCCCGGCGCAGGCGCGGGCGCTGCGCTCTCATGCGGGGGCGGCGCGGGTGGCGTTCAACTGGGGCCTGGCCCGGGTGGGGGCGAACCTGGCGCAGCGGGACGCGGAGAGGTCCTACGGGCTGGCCGCTGGCGATCTCACGCCGCCGGTCTCGTGGTCGCTGTACGCGCTGCGCAGGGACTGGAACGCCGCCAAGGGCGCGGTCGCCCCGTGGTGGGCCGAGTGCTCCAAGGAGGCGTTCAACACCGGGCTGGACCAGCTGGCGCGGGCGCTGAAGAACTGGGGCGACTCCCGCCGGGGAAAGCGGAAGGGCAAGCCGGCGGGCTTCCCCCGCTTCAGGTCGAAGCGGAAGGCGCGGCCGTCGATCCGGTTCACGACCGGGGCGTTGCGCTGCGAGGCGCGGCACGCGGTGCTGCCGAGGATCGGGCGGGTCAAGCTCCACGAGGACGGCCGCAGGCTCGCCGACTTGGTGGCGGCCGGGGCGGCGCGGGTCCTGTCGGTGACGGTTCGGTTCGAGCGGGGGCGCTGGTTCGCGTCCTTCACGGTCGAGACCGAGGTCAGCAGGCCCGCGCCTCGTCTTCCGGACGCCGTCGTCGGCGTCGACCTCGGCGTCAAGACGCTGGCCGTCTTGTCGACCGGCGAACAGGTCCTCAACCCCCGGCACCTGTCCGGGGCGCTGCGGAAGCTGCGCCGGCTGTCCCGCACGATGGCCCGCCGCCAGGGGCCGGACCGGCGGGCCGGGCGCGCGCCGTCGAACCGCTGGCGTCGGGCGTCCGCCGCGCTCGGCAAGGCGCACGGGCGGGTGGCCGACCAGCGCAGGGACGGCCTGCACAAGCTGACGACCCGGCTGGCGTCCGAGTTCGGGACGATCGTGGTGGAGGACCTGCACGTCGCGGGGATGGTGAAGAACCGGCGGCTGGCCCGGCACGTCGCGGACGCGTCGTTCGGGGAGCTCCGCCGGCAGGTGGAGTACAAGGCCGGGTGGCATGGCGGCCGGGTGATCGTCGCGGACCGGTGGTTCGCGTCAACCAAGACCTGCTCGGGCTGCGGAGCGGTGAAAGCCAAGCTGCCCCTGGCCGAGCGGACCTACACGTGCCCGTCGTGCGGGATCGTCCTTGACCGGGATGTGAACGCCGCGCGCAATCTCGCCGAGTACGGCAATCGGCAGATCGCCGGGAGTGGCCCGGAGATCGGAAACGGGCGTGGAGCCGACCGTAAGACCGGGCTTACCTGGCAGGTGGCCGTGAAGCGTCAACCCGGCACCGCGCACGCGGGTCAGACCGGGACCGTCCCAGCGCAAGCCGGGACTGCGGCATGAGCGCTTACAAGCATTCAACCGCAACGGATGTCAAGACGGCGGCGGCGGCTCCGACCAACCAGTCGAAGGGCCCCGTCGGGGCCCGTGAACCACGAGGGGTACGAGATGAAGTTCCTGATCTGCCTGCACGTCAACCCGGCCGTGCTCGACGCGCTGACCGACGAGGAGAAGACGGCGCTCGGCGGCGGCCACGGCGCGTTCATCGAGGCGCTGAAGGAGTCCGGCGAGCTCATCACCACCCAGGCGCTGGCCGACCCGTCGCAGGCGGCCGTGGTGTCGGTCCGCAACGGCCAGCCGGCCGTGACCGACGGGCCCTTCCTCGAGGCCAAGGAGTACCTGGGCGGCTTCTACCTGATCGACTGCGAGAGCAAGGAGCGCGCGATCGACCTGGCGGCCCGGATCCCGGACGCGGCGATCGAGGGCCTCGGGGTTGAGGTACGCCAGGTGATGTTCTCCGACGGGCCGTTGGAGGCATGACCACGACGGCCGTCGAGGACCTGCTGCGCGCGCTCACGCCGCAGGTCCTCGGCGCGCTGGTGCGCAGGCAGGGCCAGTTCGAGGGCTGCGAGGACGCCGTGCAGGAGGCGGTGCTGGCGGCCGCCGTGCAGTGGCCGGCCGAGGGAGTGCCAGACAGCCCGCGCGGCTGGCTAATGACGGTCGCCTCCCGGCGGCTGATCGACCAGATGCGCAGCGACCACGCGCGCCGCGAGCGCGAGTCGGCGACCGCCGCCGAGGCGCCGCCCGAGGACGTGCCCGGCACCGATGACACGCTCGTGCTGCTGTTCCTGTGCTGCCATCCGACGCTGACCGGGGCGTCGGCGACCGCGCTCACGCTGCGCGCGGTCGGCGGGCTGACCACGGCCGAGATCGCCCGCGCGTTCCTGGTCCCCGAGGCCACCATGGCGGCCAGGATCAGCCGCGCCAAGCAGCGCATCAAGGCCGCGGGCAGCACGTTCAGCCTCCCCGCGGACGCCGAGCGCGAGGAGCGGCTACGGGTCGTCCTGCACGTGCTCTACCTGATCTTCAACGAGGGGTACACGGCCTCCTCCGGCGGCGAGCTCGACCGACCCGACCTCGCGCGGGAGGCGATCCGGCTGGCTCGGATGGTGCACGCGCAGCTGCCGGAAGACGGCGAGGTGACCGGGCTGCTCGCGCTGATGCTGCTGACCCACGCCCGCCGGGAGGCGCGCACGACGCCGGCCGGCGACCTGGTGCCGCTGGCTGAGCAGGACCGCGCCTGCTGGGACCGGGGGCTGATCGACGAGGGCACCGAGCTGGCGAAGGCGTCGCTGGCCGGCCCGGCCCTGGGGCCGTACCAGCTGCAGGCCGCGATCGCCGCCACCCACGCCGACGCGGCCACCGCCGAGGAGACCGACTGGCCCCAGGTGCACGCCGCCTACCTGATCCTGGAACGGATCGCGCCCAACCCCATGGTCACCCTCAACCGGGCCGTCGCCCTGGCCGAGACCGAGGGCCCGCGGGCCGGGCTGGCCCTGCTGGCGACGCTCGACTGCGACGAGCGGATGGCCGGGCACCACCGGCTGCTGTCCGTCCGCGCCCACCTGCTCGAGAAGGCGGGCGACTCGGCGGGAGCCTACGAGCACTACCGGCGGGCCGCGAAGTCCACCGCCAGCCTCGCCGAGCAGCGCTACCTGGAATCCCGCGCCAGCCGGGTGCGACCGTAAGCCGTTAGAAGCCTTCTGCATACGCGGTGGTGGCGTTCGGAATATCAGCGCCAAGCGGGTCTATTCCGTCGTCGTTGGTGTCGAAGTAGCTCTCGAAGGCGAAGTCGTCGCTGTTGAACATCTGCCCCATGTCGGCCACGTAGGCCGGATCGTCGGGCGTGCCCGCGCCGAGACCCCATTCGGGGAAGCTCATCGGCTTCCCGTTGGCGACGGCGAACGCTTCCATGTTGTTCAGGCTGGGGAAGTTGGGGTCATTCGGGGTGTTGGCCGAGCTGTCGTTGGCGTAGGCGCCCCAGCCCTCTTCCGACACCGATCTCAGTGTCCCGCAGTCCTGGTCGTAGGCGTCGGCGCCGATGATGTCGACGTAGGAGTTGCCCGGGTACCAGCGGTTGAGCGGGAAGTCCTGGGTGCAGATGTTGGGGTTCCAGACGAACAGGAAGTGCGTCCCAGGCACTGCGCGCATGGCCGTGACCTCGTTGTCGTAGCACTGCGCCCAGTCGCTCAGTTCCACGGGTGTCGATCCGGTGTAGTCGGCTTCCCATGCGCCGTTGGCCTCGATGCCGAGGCGGACGACGATGCCGCCTGCGCCGTAGGAGACCAGGTTCTGGGCGAGCGTGGTGGCCTCCGCGTTGTAGTCGCCTGCGGCGCAGGCCGATTCCCAGGTCAGCGGGTCGTTGTTGTCGGAGACCGACTGCGGGACGAGGTCCATGCCCATGATGACCTGATGGGCCGAGCTAGCTCGGAGCCATGAGTCGAAGCCGTCGCCGGTGGTGGAGAACATCCACGGTGTCTCCCAGTCGGCCCAGGTCGGCATCGGGTTGGCGAACATCTCCAGGCAGTTGTAGGACACACCGGTCACGGCGGTCACGGCGTCGACCATCGACTGGTTCAGTACCCCGCCAGGGAACTTCAGCGTGATGCAGTCGGCCTTCGGGTCCCCGGCCGTGATCGTGCCGCTGGACCGGGTGCCGCCGACGGGATTGGTCCCGCCGCCGGTGGCCGTCGGGCTGGGGGAAGCCGACGGGCTGCTGGAGGGGGAGGAAGAAGGGGAGGGAGACGGTGAGGGGCTGCCACCGGGCGAGGGGCTGCTACTCGGGGACGAGCTGCTACTCGGGGACGGGCTGCCGCTCGGGGACGGGCTGCCGCTCGGGGACGGGCTGCTGTCGGGAGTTCCGCTGCTGGTGCCGGATGCGTCCTGGCCGTCGAGGCCGGCCGCTCTCCCGCTCCTGGGGCCGGCGGCCTGCCTCCACGGGCCCCTCGGCGAACCCGGATTCCTCGTGATCAGCCACGAATCAGGCGTTACCTGGTGCATCCCCGAGTTCGCTCTGCGACCGGATGAATAAGGCATTGCCGCGGCATTGCGACTGAGCGTCTTTCCGGTGAAGGAATTACCGGTGATATTTGTTGTCGAGGGAGATGCGGAAAATGTGGCATCTATATGCGGCGCGGCCTCAAGCAGCGTGAACGCCGTCAATGCGCCAAAGACGCCGGCCAACACCAGCCACCGGCTGGGAACTCTGCGAAACCCGTGCATCCTGCCATCGTAAATGCATAACGGGTGGTGGAGGTGAAGCGTCAATTAACGGGTGATGTAGGTGACGTGTCTAACAGCGCCGCTGCGCCGTCATCAGCCGTTATTAGAAGGCCTTCGAGTACGCGCTGGTGGCACCCGGAATGCTGGAACCGAGCGGGTCGATGCTGTCGTCGTTGGTGTCGAAGTAGCTCTCGAAGGCGAAGTTGTCCTTGTTGAACATCTGCCCCATGTCGGCCACGTAGGCCGGATCGTCGGACGTGCCCGCGCCGAGACCCCATTCGGGGAAGCTCATCGGCTTCCCGTTGGCGACGGCGAACGCTTCCATGTTGTTCAGGCTGGGGAAGTTGGGGTCATTCGGGGTGTTGGCCGAGCTGTCGTTGGCGTAGGCGCTCCACCCCTCCTGCGATACCGACTTGAGCGTCCCGCAGTCCTGGTCGTAGGCGTCGGCGCCGATGATGTCGACGTAGGAGTTGCCCGGGTACCACTGGTCGAGCGCGAAGTCCTGGGTGCAGATGTTGGGGTTCCAGACGAACAGGAAGTGCGTGCCCGAGACGGCCCGCATGGCGGTGACCTCGTTGTCGTAGCACTTAGCCCAGTCGTTCAGCTCAGTCGTCGTCGACCCGGTGTAGTCGGCTTCCCACGCCCCGTTGGCCTCGATGCCGAGGCGGATGACGATGCCGCCCGCGCCGTAGGACACCAAATTCTGGGCGAGCGTCGTCGCCTCGGAGTTGTAGTCGCCCGCGGCGCAGGCCGATTCCCAGGTCAGCGGGTCGTTGTTGTTCATGACCGCCTGCGGGATGAGGTCCATGCCCATGATGACCTGGTGGGCCGAACTGGCGCGGAGCCACGAGTCGAAGCCGTCACCGACGGTGGAGAACATCCACGGCGTCTCCCACTGGGCCCAGGTCTGCATGGGGTTCGCGAACATCTCCAGGCAGTTATACGTCACGCCGGTCACGGCGGTCACGGCGCTGACCATCGACTGGTTCAGGCCCCCGCCCGGGAACTTCAGCGTGATGCAGTTGGCCTTGGAGTCCCCGGTCGTGATCGTGCCGCTGATCGCGGTGCTGGCGACAGGAGAGGTTCCGCTGCTGGTGCCGGCCGGCGGGGGGTTGGAGGAGGCGCTATTGCCGGAGCCGTCGGACTTCCCGGTGGCCGGGCTGCTGGCCTTCAACGGATCCTGCACGACGGCCGTCGAATTGGGAATCTGCGAGATCGTCGTCGAGTCAAGCCCCGAGCTCGATGAGTTGGCGGCTCGACTGGGAATCAGCACGGTCTTCGCGGTGACGGTGCCCGTCAGCGGCGACGCGTACAGTTTGCTTCCCGTATGGGTTACGACCACCGTCAGCGTGGCGATCGCCAATACAGCGAAAATGCCGACGAAGGCCTGCCACCGGCTGCGCCCTGTGTGAAGCCCCTGCATCATCAATGTAGAGAGACTCTTCCGTCCGTGCGCGGGTTCTGGCGTCGTGGCCGCGGCCACTCGAACCCAGGCGTCGATCACGATGTGGTAACTGCGTAGTGAAACCTATGACGGGTGGTGAAGGTGACATGTCAAGAGAAAGATAGCGTTACCGCTTCGTTATCCTATTTACGGGAAAGTAGCCAGCTTCGATCAGCGAGTCACGGCCCTGAACAAGACCCGACGCCCTCCCACGCCCTCACCGGGTCGGCTGCGGGCCGGATCCGGCGCCGGATCCGGTCGGCTACTTGCTGGGCTTGGGCGCGGTGCAGTTGATCTTCGGGTTCACGCCCAGATAGTTGAGCGGACCGGTGATGATCGTGACCGCGATCGTCCCGACCTTGGTGCAGCTGCCGACGGACCCGTCGTAGTAGCCGCGCTGCCCGGCGGCGATCGCGCCGATGACCAGCCATATGACCAGCAGCAACGTTCCGATGCGCATCCGGAGCCCCCTTGCTAGGTATCGGTCCGCCCGACCTCCGGGTGCGGGGATCTGATTGAAACATTACCTCGCCGTCGTGTTCTTGCCAGCGGGCGACGCAGAATAGTCACACTGATCATGCGGCCGCCTGTAATTCGTCTCCGTGGTCGCGAAGGCTGTTTTCTTGACGAAGGAAAAGAATCGCATCGGTGCGTGAATCCTTCGCGATAATCAAATGCTTCGTGATCATTGCGGCGATCGGTGCTCAGCCGAGCCACTGCAGGCGGGTGCCGTGGCTGTCGGCCAGGGCGAGGGGGCGGCCGTCGCGGGCCAGCACGGTCATCTGCTCGTCGCGGGCGGGCCGGGCGGTGCCGGGCACGACGCCGGGTGCCTCGCTGGTCAGCCACGTGACCGGGAGGTCGCGGACCGTGCGGGCGAACTGCTCGCGTTGCGGCGGGTCGACGTAGCCGAGCACCGAGGAGTGGTAGACGACCACGGTGGCGTCGGCCGGCGCCCGGGCGACGACGGCGGGCAGGTCGGTCAGCAGGTCGCCCTTGATGACGGTGGGCGGGGCCTGGCGGGCGGAGCTGATCGCCGCCGCGAGGCGCTCGGCCCGGTCGGCCTCGTCCGGCCAGACCAGGCAGGAGAGCCAGCGGACGTCGTCGTCGCTGGTGACGTCGAGGGGGTTGAGGTCGAGGCCGGCCCGCCACGCGATGGCGGGAATCCGGGTCGGCAGCGGCACCGGTCCCGCGACCTGACAGCGCAGAGTGGGTGCGTCCGGGTCGGCGCCGGCCAGCCGGTGCCCGGCGTAGTCGTAGGAGTAGCGGTCGAACAGCATCGTCAGCCCCGCGCTGGCGCCGACGTCGACCAGCGCGAGTGGCTCGGGCAACTGGGCCAGCGCGGGCAGCAGCACGGCGCACCGGGCGGGCTCGTTGGTCTGGGTGCGGCGGGCGAGCACCACCGCGGCCAGTTCAGCCGGAGACTCCCGGACCAGGGCGCGCAGCGTGCCGATCGTGGCCGGGGCGCCGAGCAGGTAGCGCGCGGCCGCGAACAGCAGGTTGGGCTGGTGCTTGGCGGTCGGCAGTGACGCGACGAAATGTACGATGTCCGCGTCCGCGGCCGCCGCCGACGCCAGCGCCTCGTAGGCGGGCGACCGGCCGTGCGCCTCCTGCCGGGCGAACAACCGATAGGTCGCCGCCACATTCGCCATCGCCCAGTCTCCGGCCGCGTCCACCCCCCCACGCTATCCCGGGGCCGGGAGGCTGGTCAGCCCGCGGCGAGTCGGGTCAGCGCGTCGCCGCTGAGGCGCTGGACGGTCCATTCGTCCATGCCGACGGCGCCGGTCGAGCGGTAGAAGCCGATCGCGGCCCGGTTCCAGTCGAGGACGGACCACTCGAGGCGGCGGTAGCCGCGCTCGGCGCAGAGCCGCGCCAGCGTCCGCAGCAGCGCCTTGCCGTAGCCGTGGCCCCGCTCGCTGTCGTCGACGAACAGGTCCTCGAGATAGATGCCGCTGCGGCCGGTCCAGGTGGAGTAGTTCAGGAACCAGACGGCAATCCCGACGATCCGCTCCTGCCTGGCGATCACGTGCGCGAACACCGACGGGGAGGGCCCGAACAGGGCCTCGCGCAGGCCGTCGGCGGTCGTCTCGACCGCGTCCGGCTCCTTCTCGTACGTCGCGAGCGCGCGAATGCACGCCAGGATCCCGTCTTCGTCGCCCGGGCGCGCCCGCCGGAGCACGGCTCCGCCCGCGAGCTGCTGTTCCTCATCCATTCCAGCGATCCTAGGGAACGGCGCCGAACCGCGACACGCCCGGACGTGCTTTAGCGCCGCAACCGGAGGCTTGCTGGTCGAGACTGAAGTCCGCATCGGACGACCAAGGGAGCATAGTCAATGACGATTAAACCCCAGGCCCGGGCCCTGCTTGCGGCCACCGCGCTCGTGCTGGCGCCTCTGGTGGCAACCGTGCCGAGCGCCCAGGCCGCCACCCGCGCAACCGCCGCGACGCCCGCCGCGCCCGCGCTGCATGGCACCAGGATCGCTCTGGGGACGACCGGCAGCCTCTACGCCAACGCGTTCACCGAGGCGCCGAACGGGGCCGTGTTCTTCTCCCGCGGCGCCGTCGTCTACGTCGTCGAGGGCAGCCGCGCGCCGGTGATCGCGCTGCACGCCGGGGCGCCGGTGATCGCGCTCGGGGCGAACGACTCCGATCTGTTCGTGGAGACCGGACTGCGGGTCACCGAGTACAGCCGCTCCACCGGCAGCCCGCTGCGGCACTGGACCCTCACCAGCCTGTCCGCGCCGGTCACCTCGGCCGGCCTGTACGTCGTCGGCGGCACCGTCTGGGCGTGGACCGACTGGGCCACCGACGGCAGCGGCTTCGAGTACGCGCAGGTCGACCGCATGCACACGTCCAGCTCGGCCGTGCACGTGGTCGACAAGGACGCGTTCCCTGGCGACATGAGCGCCGACGGCGCCGGACTGTATTTCGAGACCGTGCACGGCGTGACCGACGACCTCGCGCAGGCGAGCCCGACGACGTCGGCCGTGCGGTACCGCAAGGCGCCGGTCGACGCGCCGCTGGCGCTCGCGGGCGGCCGGGTCGACCTGCTCGCGTTCGGCAGCAGCGCCGCCGACGTCCTCAGCTACAACGCGAGCACGCTGGCGCTGGTCTCGTCCAAGCGGGTGCCGGAGACCGACGGCTCGATCGCCGGCACCGGGCTCGGCCTGCTGGTACTCGCCCGGTCGACCGTCGGACGGCTCAACGTGGCCACCGGCGGCACGTCCGGCACGCTGCGCACCCCCGGCGCCTACCAGCTGCTCAACGGCCCGGCGGTCGTCGAGGCGACCGGCGTGCACGGGACGCACGCGAACCTGTTCCTGGTCCGCATCAGTTCCTGACCAGGTGGGACCAGGGTCCGTTCGATAAAAAGATCTTGAATTCGAAGACCTTTGATTGTCGAACGGACCCTGGGTGACTCTATTGGGCGGCGGCTTCGGCGTAGCGGGTGAGGTCCCAGCCGGAGCCGACCGCGTTCCGCATGTTCTCCCAGCCGTCGCCGTGGCGGTCGAGGTGCCGGTGGGTGAGCACCACCCGGGTCCGGTCGGGCCCGCTGGCGGTGAAGGCGACCTCGATCTCGCTGGTCTTGGCCGGGTCGGTCTCGAGTTCCCAGCTGAGGCTGATGTCCCAGCTGAAGACGACCCGGTCCGGCGGTTCGTAGGCGAGGACCCGGCTCCAGCGGCACTCGCTGCCGTCGGTGCCACGGTCGATGATGTTGCCGCCGACGCGAGGCTCGAACACCATCTCGGCCAGGTCGGCCTGCAGGATGTGGTGGTCGGGATTCCACCAGGTGCCGATGCCGTCGGTGAACACCTGGAAGGCGTGCTCGATCGGTGCCTGGACCTCGGCCGACGTCGTCACCGAGGTTGCCTGCGTCTGGGTCGTCATGGGTTCTCCTGGATCGGCTGGCTGGCCGCAGCCTGGAACCTGGCCAGTGACTGCTGCCAGAACTGCTCGAAGTAATCGCGGATCGCGGCGAGGCCTGCAGGATCGACCGAGTAGACGCGGCGGTTGCCCGCCGCGTAGTCGATGACCAGACCCGCCGACTTGAGGATCTTGAGGTGCTGCGAAACGGCGGGTCGGCTCACCGGCAGCTCGCGCGCCAGTTCGCCGACCGCGCTGGGCGACCTGGCCAGCCGTTCGAAGATCTCCCGCCGGGTCGGGTCAGCCAGCGCCGTGAGCGCCGCTCCTT
>DATCGA010000041.1:0-2207 GCA_036509215.1 Trebonia sp. | reverse complement strand
TCACCCGGGAAATGGGTAAGGTCACCAAGGCCGCACAGGGTGAACTGCAGTTCGTCGCGGCCATCTACGCGTACTACGCCGACAACGGGGCGGCGCTGCTCGAGGACCAGCCGCTGGCCTCCCACTTGCCGGGCACGGCGTGGGTGCGCAAGACCCCGATCGGCGCGCTGCTGGGCATCATGCCGTGGAACTACCCGTATTACCAGGTCGCCCGGTTCGCAGCGCCGAACCTGATGATCGGCAACACCATCGTGCTCAAGCACGCGCCGCAATGCCCGGAGTCCGCCCTGGCCATGGAGCAGCTGTTCCGCGATGCCGGGCTGCCTGAAGACGCCTATATCAACATCTTCGCGAGCAACGAGCAGGTCGCCGCCATGGTCGCGGACCCCCGCATCGCCGGGGTGTCGGTGACCGGCAGCGAGCGGGCCGGGTCGGCCGTGGCCGCCGTGGCCGGGCAGAACCTGAAGAAGGTTGTGCTGGAGCTCGGCGGCTCGGATCCGTTCATCGTGCTGGACGGTGCCGATCTGCCGAAAGTGGCCAGGACGGCAGCAGCGGCCAGGATGGAGAACGGCGGCCAGGCCTGCAATGCATCCAAGCGGATGATCGTGGCCGATGGCGTCTACGACGACTTCCTGCGCGAGTTCACGGCCGCGATGTCCAGCTACGTGACCGGGGATCCGACCGACCCGGCGACGAGCTACGGACCGCTGTCCTCGGAGCAGGCGGCGCGCAACCTGATGACCCAGATCGACGACGCGGTCAGTAAGGGCGCAACGGTCGTCCTCGGAGGGCACCGCATCGACGGGCCGGGTGCATTCGTGGAGGCGACCGTGCTCTCGGGCGTGACCCCCGACATGCGCGCCTACCGGGAGGAGCTGTTCGGCCCGGCCGCGGTGGTCTACCGGGTGGCCGGCGCCGATGAAGCGGTGGAGCTGGCCAACAGCAGCGCGTTCGGGCTCGGCGGAGCCGTCTTCTGCAGCGACGAGAAGCTGGCGGTGGAGGTCGCCGACCGGCTCGACGTCGGGATGGCCTGGGTCAACACGGCCGAACTCGGCGGCCCGGAGCTGCCCTTCGGCGGCACCAAGCGATCCGGTGTCGGCCGCGAGCTCGGCCCGCTGGGCATTGACGAGTTCGTCAACAAGAAGCTCATCCACACGCCACCCGCCGCGCAGTGATCGTCCCCGTGGCCGCAGCCTCAGCCGGGGCTGCGGCCACGGCGGCTCCCCGGCCAGGAGATCAGCTGGTCAGCCAGGCGCGGAGGCGGGATTCCACCTCGGCGATCTGGGCCACCGGGACGTGCTCGCCGCGCGAGTGCGCGACTTCCGGGTCGCCGGGGCCGTAGTTGATCGCCGGCATCCCCAGTTCCGAGAAGCGGGCCACGTCGGTCCAGCCGAACTTGGCCCGGGGGGTCCCGCCCACCGTGGCCAGCAGCGTGGCGGCGGCCGGGTCGGTCAGGCCCGGCCGGGCCCCCGCGGCCCAGTCGGTGAACGTCACGTCCCAGCCCGCGAAGATCTCGCGCACGTAGTCCTGGGCCTGCCCGACCGTGCGGTCCGGGGCGAAGCGGTGGTTCACGGTGACCACGCACTCGTCCGGGATGACGTTGCCCGCCACTCCCCCGCTGATGTAGACGGCGTTGAGCCCTTCGTGGTACTTCAGCCCCTCGACCTCGGGCTCGCGGGCCACATAATTCCGCAGCACGTCCAGGACAGGCGCGGCCGCGTGAATAGCGTTAGTGCCATTCCAGGACCTGGCGCTGTGCGCGCGCTTGCCGGTGACGCGGACCTCGGCCCGCATCGTGCCCTGGCAGCCGCCCTCGATGATCGCGTCGGTCGGCTCGAGCAGGACGGCCAGGTCGGCGTCGAGTAGCTCGGGCGAGTTCCGGGACAGCCGGAGCAGGCCGTTGCGCTCGGCCTCGACCTCCTCGCCGTCGTAGAACACGTAGGTCACGTCGCGGTTCGGCTCCGGCAGCGACGCGGCGAGCCGCAGCTCGACCGCGACGCCGGACTTCATGTCGCAGCTGCCGCAGCCGTACAGCAGGTCCCCGCCGAGGCGGGCCGGGAGGTTATCGGCGATCGGCACGGTGTCGATGTGCCCGGCCAGCACCACCCGCTCCGGCCGGCCCAGCGTGGTCCGCGCGACCATGGCGTTGCCGTCCCGGTACAGATCCAGGTGCGGCAGGCGGCGCAGCGCGGCGTCGATGATGCCGG
>DATCGA010000040.1:0-11486 GCA_036509215.1 Trebonia sp. | reverse complement strand
CTGGCAGTTCGAGCGCCGCGGGGGCCTGATCGCCGACCAGCTTCTCGCCGCAGCCAAGGCCATCCACGAGTCGCGCCCGGACGACACCGTGTCGATTGTGGTCGGCAGCTCCTCCCAGGCCCTGCACCGCATGCTCGGCTCGGCCGCCGTCAGCCTCGCCCGCCACTCCCCGGTCCCCGTCGTCATCGTCCCCTAGCGAGGACGAGAGGCTGGTGGTGCGCGTGGCGTGCGGACGCGCCGACGCTCAGGTCGGAGGCCGCGTTCCGATCACGAGTGCTCTTCGGCCGGGGCGGACCTGGGCAGCAGCCAGACCAGGCCGAGGCCGAGGGCGGCGATCAAGGCGACGACCGCCACGCTGACCGTCATCGCGTGCCCGGCGCCGTGCTCGAGCCGCTGGCTGAAGTAGACGGTGGTGACGACGGCGGAGCCGATGGCCGACGCGAGCTGCTGGACGGCGCTGAGCGACCCGCTGGCGCTGCCCGCCTCGGCCGGGGCGACGTCGCCGATGGCGACGTCGAACAGGGAGCTGAAGCAGGCGCCCGCGCCGATCCCGAGCACCAGGATCGAGGGGGCGAGCGTCCACAGGTTCACCTGCACGCCCTGGTTCAGGACGGTGGCCCAGACGCCGGCCGCGCCCGCCAGGGTGAGGCCGATGCCGATCGCCACCATCGTCCGGCCGAGCTTGCCGAGCAGCGGGCGGCAGACGAACGAGGCGACGATGATGCCGATCATGAACGGGCTCAGCGCGATCGAGGCCGACCGGGCGCTCATCCCCAGCCCGGTCTGGAAGAACAGCGAGATGACGTAGGCCAGGCCGTTGACGGCGGCGAAGAACGCCAGCCCGAGCAGCATCCCGGCCGTGAACCCGCGGTTGGCCAGCAGCGAGGGCAGGATGAGCGGGTCGGCCGCCGTCCGCTGCCGCACCCCGAACGCGGCCAGCAGCGCCGCCCCGGCCGCCAGGCAGCCGATCGGCAGCGCCGTCCAGCCGTCGGTCGAGCCCTCGATCAGCCCGTAGATCAGCCCGAGCATGCTGGCGCCGAGCAGGCCGGCGCCGAGGCTGTCGATGAAGACCGAGTCGGTCGGCTCGTCGGCGGGCAGCACCCGCAGCGCGGCGATGAAGCCGACGGCGCCGAGCACGATGTTGATGAGGAAGATCGGCCGCCAGGTCAGCCCGCCGATGTTGGCGCTGATGATGAAGCCGGCCAGGATCGGGCCGAGGATGGCCGAGGCGCCCATCACCGGCCCGAACGCACTGAAGGCGCCGCGCATCTGCTCGCGGTTGAACGAGCCGATCAGCAGGCCGATGCCCTGCGGGATCAGCAGCGCCCCGAAGCCGCCCTGCGCCAGCCGGGCCGTGATCAGCATCACCGGGTCGACCGAGAGGCCGGCCGCGAGCGAGGCGAGGGTGAACCCGGCGATGCCGACCAGGAACATCCGCCGCTTGCCGTACCGGTCGCCGAGCCTGGCCCCGACCACCAGCAGCACGCCCATCGCCAGGGCGTAGCTGGCGCCGAGCCACTTGATCAGCGACTCGCCGCCGCCGATGTCGCGGACGATGGTCGGCGCGGCGATGTTGGTGATGGTGGAGTCCATCAGGTCGAGCACATCGGCCAGCAGCACGATCGCGAGGATCAGGCGCAGTCGCGGCGTCAGCCGCGCGGATGCGGATGCGGCTTCGCTGCCGCCCGTCGTGGTGGTTGCGTTCGAGGTCACGGCGTGGTCTCCGTTTCCGGCCGGGGGGTGTGGATGACCCCGTTGATCAGCACCCGGAATCCCCAGTCGAGCCGGCCGGGGCCGGACATGAGCTCGGTCGCGCCGATGGCGGCGATGTGCGGGAACCGGTCGGCGGGCGCGTCGCGCAGCGCCTCCGCGACCGCGTCCTCCTCGTCGCTTGCGTCGAGCGAGCGCTCCCGGGTGCCGTGCTCGACGGCGGTCGCGGTCGCGACGTGCAGCAGCAGGTCCATCCCCCACGAGGCGCGGTCGTGCGAAATGCCCCCCGCGTCGAGGAGCGCCAGGATCGCCTCGACCAGGCCGAGGTAGGCCGGCCCGCTCGGCCTCGTCACCAGCGCCGACTGGGCCAGGCCCGGGTGCTCGAACAAGATGGTCGTGTACGAGGTCAGGACCTCGATGAGCCGCTCCTGCCAGTCGCCGGAGCCGGAGCCGGTGGCGGTGCCGGTGGTGGGGCTCAGGTCGATCTGGCCGAGCAGCTCCTCCAGCATCGCCGCGTGCAGCTCGGCGGTGTTGCGGACGTAGACGTAGAGCGAGGCCGCGCCGGTGTCGAGCTCGGCCGCGAGCCGTCGCATCGTCACCCGGTCCAGCCCCTCCGCGTGCATCACCGTCAGGGCGGCGTCGACGATGCCCGCGCGGGTCAGCGCGGGCTTGGCCGGCCGTTCGCGGCGGCTTCCGGCGGGACGGGTTCCCGGTGTCATGGCTCCAGCATAACGAACATGTTCGTAAAGAACAAGTTCGCAACGAACATGTTCGTTGAAGTAGACGTGGAGGCGTCGCCGACGATCTTGCACCCGCCTGCCGCCGATGACATTCTGATGACGGGCTACCAGGCTGATGATGAACTACCAGGTCCGGCCAGCGTCGGCCCCCCGGACGGCTTGAGGAGCGGTGAATGGATTTCAACCTCGCGGTGATGCTGCGGGAGTCGGCCCGGCGGGCGCCGGCCAAGACGGCGGTGATCCTGGGCGACGTCAGGCTCAGCTACGCGCAGCTCGACGAGCTGTCGGACAAGCTCGCCGCCAACCTGGTCAGGGCGGGCCTGGCGCCGGGGGACCGGGTCGGCCTGCAGTTGCCGAACATCCCCCGGTTCGTCATCGCCTACTTCGGCATCCTCAAGGCGGGCGGCGTCGTCGTTCCGATGAACGTCCTGCTCAAGGCGCCGGAGATCGCGTTCCAGCTGGAGAACTCGGGCGCCCGCGCGCTGATCACGTTCGGCGGCGTCCTCGACGAGGCGGCCAAGGCGGCCGAGGCGGCGGCGGTGACCGAGCTGTACGTCGTCGGCGAGATAAGCAACCCGGCGGGCAAACCGTTCGAGGCGCTGCTGGCAGGCGACCCGCCCGGCCCGCAGCTGGCCGCGCGCGGCCCGGCCGACCCGGCGGTGATCATCTACACCTCCGGCACCACGGGCACCCCGAAGGGCGCGGTGCTGTCGCACATCGGGCTGTACATGAACGCCGACATCCCCGGCCGGCTGTTCGAGTTCAGCCCGGACGACGTCGCCATCGTGGCGCTGCCGCTGTTCCACGTGTTCGCGCTGTCGTCGGTCATGAACACCTGCGTCCTGCTCGGCGGGACCATGACGCTCGTCCCCCGGTTCGACCCCAAGGCGGTCTTGCAGCTCGTGCAGCGGGACCGGGTGACCGTGTTCATGGGGGTCCCGACCATGTACATCGCGCTGCTGCAAGCGATCGACGCGGTCGACTCGGGCGACTACGACCTCGCCTCGCTGCGGGTGGCGGTCTCCGGCGGCGCGCCGATCCCGGCCGAGGTCATCGACGCCTTCGAGAGCCGCTTCGGGGTGCCGATCCTGGAGGGCTACGGGCTGTCCGAGTCGTCCTCGACCGCGACCTTCAACATCAGCGTGACCGAGCGCAAGGTCTACAGCGTGGGCAAGCCGATCTGGGGGACCGCCGTCCAGATCTGGGACGAGAACTCCCTCCCGCTGCCGCCCGGCGCCGATCACGTCGGCGAGGTCGTGCTCCGCGGCATGAACATCATGACCGGCTACCACGACAACCCCGAGGCGACCGCGAAGGCGTTCGCGGGCGGCTGGTTCCACACCGGCGACCTCGGCTACATCGACGAGGACGGGTTCCTGTTCATCGTCGACCGGATCAAGGACCTGATCATCAGGGGCGGCTACAACGTCTACCCGCGCGAGGTCGAGGAGGTCCTGTACGCGCACCCGGCCGTGGCCGAGGCCGCGGTCATCGGCGTGCCCGATCCGAAGATGGGCGAGGAGGTGCGCGCGATCGTCGCGGTCAAGCCCGGGCAGTCGGTCACCGAGGCCGAGCTGATCGAGTTCGTCAAGGAGCGGGCGGCCGCCTACAAGTACCCGAGGGCGATCGAGTTCAGGGACAGCCTGCCCAAGGGCGCCACCGGGAAGATCCTCAAGAAGGAGCTGCGGCCGAGCTAGCCGGCTCGATGATGATCTTGGCGTGCCTGCCCGGCGCCGCCAGCGCCTCGAACGCGGCCTCGACCCCGGCCAGGCCGACGGTCCCGGTCGCGATCGGGGCCGCCGTCACCTTGCCCTCGGCCAGCAGGTGGAGCGTGTCGCGGAACTCCAGCGGCGTGTAGCCGACGACGAACCGCAGGTCGATCTCCTTGTTGATCGCGATCACGGGCCGGATCGTGTCCGGCTCGGCGCAGACCCCCGCCACCACCACCCGCGAGTACAGCGGCGCGCTGGCGATGATGCCGTCGAGGATGCCGGGCACGCCCACGCACTCGAAGATCACCGGGTGCTTCGGCTTCTGCCCCAGCGACTCGCCCGCCCGCCAGACCTGGTGCCACGGCACCGGCAGCGGCCGCAGCTTCTCCATCGTGCCGATGGCCAGCCCGACGGCGTCCGGCAGCGAGGTCAGGTAGCCCCGGTCCCCGGCCGCCGCGTACGGGGACGAGACCCCCGGGTCGACCACGACGTCGGCCCCGCAGGCGGTCGCGAGCTCCCGTCGGCCGGCCGAGAAGTCGCTCGCCACGACCGTGCCGACGCCCTGCGCCTTGAGCATGGCGATGACCGCGAGGCCGACCGGGCCGCAGCCGATCACGATCGCCTCGTCGCCCTTCTTGACCTCCGCCCGGCGGACCGCGTGCCAGCCGACCGCGAGCGGCTCGGTCAGCACGGCGAGCTTGGGGAGGAGGCCATTCGGGAGCGCGAACATCAGCGACTCCTCGACCACCACCCGCTCGGCGTAGCCGCCCGGCGCCGCCGCCGAGAGGCCGATCGCGTGCACCTCGTCACCCCGCCGGGTGAGCGGCACCGCCACCACCGGCGTCCCGGCCGCGATCTTCCTCCTGGTGCCGGGTCCGTACTCGCAGACCGAGCCGACGAACTCGTGCCCCAGCACCACCTGCTGAGACGATCGCATGAAGCCGTCGTAGCCGACCGCCGTCAGCGCGTCGGCCTCGGCGTCGGCGTGCAGCCGGGCGTGCAGGTCGGACCCGCAGATGCCGCAGCCGAGGACGTCGAGCACGACCTGGCCGGCTGCGGGCCGCGGGTCGGCTAGCTCGACCAGTTCCAGCTTGGAGTGCTGGACGGTGACAGCCCGCATCAAGCACCCGCGCCGGGCAGCTGGCCGGGGGCCATGAGCAGAGTGTCAAACGCAGGCAGCGGCTTGATCAGCGGCGCCAGCAGCTCGGCGGCCTGCGCGACCGTCAGCACGTCGGCCGGGTCGAGCTTGATCAGCTGGCGGGAGGCGTCATCGAACTCCCACAGGTCCTCGCCGATCAGGCGGCACTGGTCGTCGTAGGGCCACACCATCACCATCTGGAACCGCTCCAGGTACCAGGCGCCGGGGTCGGCGTCGAGCCCGGACGCGGCCAGCTCGGCCCCGAGCCGCTGCTGGTAGCCGATGCCGCGGCCCACGATCAGGTGGTCGCCGACCGCGACCGACTCGTCCTCGACGTAGAACACGCACTGGCCGGTCTGCGTCCAGTGCCGGTAGACCGCCTCTACCTGCTCGCGGCCGTCGAGGGTGAACCGGGGCTGCCCGATCAGGCTGAAGCGGTACACCGGATGCGAGACGGTCATCTCCGGCGTCAGGATCTCCTGGTAGCGCCCGGCCGACTCCAGGTACCGGTGCCGCAGGTAGGACTGGAGCAGGTACCGGTGGCGCGGGTTCTCGGTGGCGGCCAGGACCTTCTCGACCGCCGCGTTCTGGTCCCTGATGTCCAGTTGCCTGGTGCCGAACTGCGGCCTGCCGCCGTCCTCTCGTTCTGTCCGTGCATCCGTGCATGAAAAGGCCGGGCACGGTCCCCGGCGCGAGGGGGGGTTGCGCAGGGGACCGTGTCCGGCGGTTAGTGGGTTGAGCCTGGCTGAACTCGGCTGAGCGCGCGGGGCGCGCGCTCAGCCGTTGGGGGCTCAGGCGTTGAGCTTGGCCATCTCGGCCGCGACCATCGCCTCGTGGGCCTCCTCGTCCCGCTTGGCGTCCCTGGTCCTCCAGCGCCCGCGCAGCAGCGGGATGGAGAGCAGGAAGAAGATCAGCCCGCCGAAGCAGATCCAGTACCAGGTCTTCCACTGGCCTGCGGTCTGAGCGGCGGCCGTCTGCACGGCCGAGGCGTGAGCGCCGAGGTAAGCGAGCGCGGCCGGCGGCACCTTGGACAGGGCCGTCAGCTGCGCGCCGTACGGCGCCATCGCCGTCAGCTCGCTCGAGTACGGGGCGATGGTCGTCAGCTGGGTGGAGTACGGGGCGATGACCTGCAGGTCGGCCGCGTACGGGGCGACGGTCGTCAGCTGCGGCGCGGCCGCGATGACGCCGCCGATGGCGGCCTGGTTCGCGGCGATCGTGCCGAGCACGCCGAGTCCCTTGGCCCCGCCGCCGGCCGCCTTGATGGCCTGCGCCTGCAGGGTCTTGTTGCCGGGGTCGGCCTGCAGCTTGGCGAACAAGGCCGGGTTGGCCTCGAGCACGGCCAGCTCCGGCTGGAACTTCTGCGCGTTCCCGAGCTGCACGCTGTACTTGGTGGCAGTGGCGATCACGGCCGGCGGGATCTTCGCCGCGGTGGCCGTCACCGTCGGCGGTATCGACGTCGCAGTGGCGACCACGGCCGCCGGGACCTTCTGCGCATCGGCGACCACGGCCGGGTGGCTCGTCGCGAAGGCGAGCTGGGTGGCGTACTGGGCCGCGTAGGTCTGCACCGTCGGCCCGTAGGTGACCAGCGGGGTGACCGTGCTGACGACGGCCGGGATGATCAGGAAGGAGACGAAGACCACGACCCGCTGAATCCAGCCCCAGATCGCCAGGCCGGTCGCGGTGAGGGCCGGGTTCCTGGCCTCCACCGTCTCGGTGAAGCTCGCCATCCACGGGGCGAAGGCGATGCCGAGCCCGAGCGACAGCAGCGCCAGCATGAGCGCGACCGTGTAGTAGCTCGGGTGATGGCCGGCCTGCTCCAGGTAGACGACGACCATGACCGCGGCGATGACGCCGCCGATCACCATGAACGGCTTGCGCACCCGGAACCGGTCGGAGATGATCCCGACCAGCAGCACCGCGACGACGTTGAAGCCCCAGTTCCAGTTGCCGAGGCCGTTGCCGTCCTTGACCGAGAAGCCGAACACGGTGGTCAGGTAGATGAGCGAGAACCCGACGGCGGTGTAGTAGATCAGCAGCATGACCGACACCGCGAACGCGGAGACGACGATGTCGACCTTGAGCAGCTGGCGGAACGGGTGCTTGAGGGCCGCCTCGATGTCGAGCCCCTTGGCCCGGGCCTCGACCAGGGCGCGGTCGCGGATCGACACCATCAGCTGGTCGCGCAGCCGGGGGGAGAGCTCCCTGAGCGAGACCAGGGCGATCAGGAAGACGACGAGGCCGGCGATGCCGCAGTACACGTACTGGTCGGTCCAGATCCGGTCGTTGGTGACGACGGCGGGGACGGTGGCGCTGCCGACGACCGCGACGATCAGGCTGCCCGCGACCGGTCCGACGGTCCAGAAGCCCATCGCCGTGGCCCGCCCCAGCTGCGGGGAGAAGTCGCGGATCAGGGCCGGGGTGGCGACCAGGCAGATGCCCTCGACCAGCCCGACGGCGAAGCCCTCGATGCCGTAGGACCACTTGTTGGTCGCGTTCGGCAGCACGAAGGCGGTCATGATCCCGGTGACGAGCAGCCCGCCGACCACCAGGTTGGCCCGGCCGAGCCGGTCGGTCAGCCCGGCCAGCAGCGCGCCGAACGCGCCGATCAGGTTTCCGAACGCCAGCAGCAGCACGAAGAAGTTGAACGACGCGTGCAGGTTGGACAGGATCAGCGTGGACACCGAGCCGGCCACGTACAGCTCGTAGTAAAGCATGATGGTGGCGAGAACGGTGATCCCCAGGTACAGCATGCGCGGCCTGGTGTCCGGATATGCGTCTAGCTGCCGCTGCCACAGCCACGAAGCGCCGCTGCGAGCGCGGCTAGTGCCCGTGTCTTCTGCGGTCACACTCATACTGACCTCGCCATCATCCTTGTTGGCCCGGCCCCGTGAACTGGGGCTTCGAAGGTCAAGATATCCGCACTGTTCGTGCAAATTCAATAGGCCGGACAATGACGGTGATTAGCTGTGACCATAGAGTCGACCGTTCTGTGACCATAGACCCGGCCGTTAACGTTGTCGAGAGCCCGCGAACGCGGACCCGCCAAGCAGGCGGCGGTTACGCGAACCCGGCCGCGCCGAGCAGCCCGGTGAAGGTGGCGCGGAAGAGGTCCTCGGCCTGCTCGGGGCCGAGCAGCAGCTCGGTGCGGAGCGATTCCCAGAATGACCAGATGCTGATCGAGTGCAGTCCGTCGAGCAGTTGCTGGCGCTTCTTGCCGTGCAGTTTCCCGAGCTCAGGAGTGAAAGCGGTCTCGAGCTCGGTCTTGGCCTTGGCCAGCGTCTTCGCCTTGTTGCGGGCGAGCTCGGGCGAGAACGGCTCGTGAATGCGGGCCGCCCGCCAGCTCGGCGTCATCTGCTCCAGGATCCGGGCCCGCTGCCGGGTGAACATCGCGACCCGTCCGGTCAGCGGCAGGTCGGGGTCGATCCGGTCCGCCAGCGAGCGCAGGATCTCGTTGTCCCGGCGGTCGGCCTCGACCAGCAGCGTCTCCATGTCGGCGAACTGCTGCCAGACGGTGCGGACGGAGACGCCGGCCCGTTCGGCCACCCGCGGCGCGGTCGGGCGGAGGTCGCCCTCGGAGTGCAGCGCGCGCATCGCGTCGACAATCGCCCGGCGGGACCGATGCGAGCGCGCGACCCGGCCGTCGGTCGGCTCGCTGTCCCGTACGGGCTCATCGAGACTCTCCGGCCAATCGGCGGTGTGCTGCGCAGTCGACATGCCATCCACGGTAAACCAGAACCGCCCGCACGACCGCAGGCATTCCCCCCGAACGGCCCCGGCCGAGATCGGGGCGCCTTGCAGACCGACTGGCCGGTCTGTACGGTGACCTCGTGCACGGGCTCCCTGGCGTTGACTTTGCCGCGTTGACGAAATGGCTGGACAGCGAGCATCCCGGGCTGCGCGCAGGCCCGGTGACGGGCGAGCTGATCACGGGGGGCAAGTCGAACCTGACCTACCGGATCACCGACGGCGCCTCGGTCTGGGCGCTGCGCCGGCCGCCGCTGGCGCACGTCCTGCCGAGCGCGCACGACATGGCCCGCGAGTTCCGGGTGATCAGCGCCCTCGGCGGCACCGACGTCCCGGTCCCGCACGCGATCGCGCTCGGCCGAGACCCCGAGGTGCTCGGCGCCCCGTTCTACCTGATGTCGTTCGTCGACGGCATTGTGTTCGACCAGGCCGACCGGCTCGCCGCGCTGACGCCAAAGCTGGCCAAGACGGCGTGCGAGGAGCTGGTCGACACCCTGCTCGAACTGCACTCGATCGACCCCGCCAGCGTCGGCCTGGCCGACTTCGGCCGTCCCGACGGGTACCTCGCCCGCCAGGTCAAGCGGTGGCACGCGCAGTGGCAGTCATCCGAGACCACCCCCCGGCCCGAGCTTGACCAGCTGGTGGAGCGCCTCACCGCCGCCATGCCCGCGCAGGGCCCGCCCGCGATCGTGCACGGCGACTACCGGCTCACCAACGTGATCTACAGGAAAGACGTGACCGGCCTGGCCGCCGTCGTCGACTGGGAGATGGCCACCCTCGGCGACCCCCTGGCGGATGTCGGGCTGCTGGCGGTCTACCACCGGCTGGCCGCCGTCAGCGACGGCGTGATGCCCGCGATGAGCCCCGCCAACGGCTTCCTCAGCGCCGACCAGATGGCAGCCAGGTACGCGGAAAAGGCCGGCCGCGACCTGTCCCAGCTCGACTGGTACATCGCGTTCGGCTACTACAAGCTCGCCGTCATCTCCGAGGGCATCCACTATCGCTACCTGCAGGGCAAGACCGTAGGGGAGGGGTTCTCGCAGATGGGCGACCGAGTTCCGCAGCTGCTCGACGCGGCCCTGGGCCTGCTGGCCGACCGCTGACCCCGTCCACATTTCCGACCAGCCCATATTTCGACCAGCCGGGAGCAGGCATGGACTTCAACCACAGCGAGCGCTCGACCGCCCTCCAGGACCAGGTACGGGCGTTCCTCGACGAGCACGTGTACCCGGCCGAGCACGACTATCACCAGCAGGCGGCCGCGAACACGGCCGCGGGCGACCCCTTCCGCACCCCCGAGGTGCTCGCCGGGCTCAAGCAGGTCGCCCGCAAGCAGGGGCTGTGGAACCTGTTCCTGCCCGACGAGCGGTTCGGGGCCGGCCTGTCGGTGCTCGACTACGCCCCGATCGCCGAGCTCTCCGGCCGCTCGATGGGCCTCGCCCCCGAGGCCATGAACTGCGCCGCCCCCGACACAGGGAACATGGAGCTGATCGCCATGTTCGGCACCGACGACCAGCACGAACGGTACCTGCGGCCGCTGCTCGAGGCCGAGATCCGGTCCTGCTTCTCGATGACCGAGCCGGACGTCGCGTCGTCGGACGCCACCAACATCGCCACCAGGATCACCAGGGACGGCGACGAGTACGTGGTCAGCGGCCGCAAGTGGTGGTCAAGCGGCGCGATGCGGCCCGAGTGCACGTTCGCGATCGTGATGGGGGTCAGCGACCCCGACGCCGAGCGGCACGCGCGGCACTCGATGATCTGCGTCCCGCTGGACGCCCCCGGCGTCACCCTCGAGCGCTCGACCTCGGTCTTCGGCTATAACGACGGGCCGCACGGCGGCCACGCGCTGATCCACTACGACGACGTGCGGGTGCCGGCCGCGAACCTGCTCGGCCCGCAGGGCGGCGGCTTCATGATGGCCCAGGCCCGGCTCGGCCCCGGCCGCATCCACCACTGCATGCGCAGCCTCGGCGCGGCCGAGCGGGCGCTCGAGCTGATGTGCGCGCGGGCGTCGTCGCGCTCGACCTTCGGCTCGCCGATCGCCCGGCACGGCGTGGTGCAGGAGTGGATCGCCGAGTCCCGGCTGGCGATCGAGCAGGCCCGGCTGCTGGTGCTCAAGGCCGCCTGGCTGATCGACAACGTGGGCGCCAAGGGCGCCAAGACCGAGATCGCCGCGATCAAGGTGGCCGCGCCGAGGGCGGCCAGCTACGTGCTCGACCGGGCGATCCAGGTGCACGGCGGGGCCGGCGTCTCGGCCGACACCCCGCTGGCCGAGTCGTGGGCGCACCTGCGGACCCTGCACCTGGCCGACGGCCCGGACGAGGTCCACCTGCGCTCGATCGCGCGCGAGGAGCTCCGCCCCTACCGCTGACGCGCACCCGGTTTCCGATGGCGCCCGACCGTGGTCAGCGTCCGAAAACCTGGAATTCCCACAGCGAG
>DATCGA010000039.1:0-5824 GCA_036509215.1 Trebonia sp. | reverse complement strand
GGTGAGCCGGGGCCGGCCGCCGGTTCGGCGAGCGTGGCCGCCCGCGACCGCTACGGCCGGCTGCTGGCCCTGCTGGCCGCCTCCACCGGTGACGTTGCGGCGGCGGAGGACGCGCTGGCCGACGCGTTCGAGCGGGCCCTGCGGACGTGGCCGTCGCAGGGGGTGCCGGGCAACCCCGACGGGTGGCTGCTGACCGTCGCCCGCAACCGGCTCCGCGACCAGTGGAAGTCCGCCTGGGCGCAGCGGTCGGTCCCGCTCGAGGCCGACCGGGACGCGCTGGCGGACGTCGATGATCTCGATGTCGACGCGATCCCCGACCGCCGGCTTGAGCTGATGCTCGTGTGCGCGCACCCGGCGATCGAGCGCGCGGCGCGCACGCCGCTCATGCTCAACACCGTCCTCGGCTTCACCGCCGAGCAGGTCGGGCGGGCGTTCTCGGTGCCGACCTCGACGATGGCGACCCGCCTGGTCCGGGCGAAGAAACGGATCAAGGCGGCCGGCATTCCCTTCCGCATCCCCGACCGGGCGGACCTCCCGGCCCGAATGGCCTCGGTCCTCGAAGCGGTCTACGGCGCCTACGTCATCGACTGGGCGACCGGGCCGCAGGCCCGCGAGCTGCCGCCGGAGGCGCTACACCTGGCCGAGGTGCTGGCCACGCTCGTTCCCGACGACCCGGAGGCCCGCGGCCTGGCCGCCTTTATCGAGCTCTCGCTGGCCCGCGCGCCGGCCCGCATTGACACCGGCGGGCGTTTCGTCCCGCTCGCCGAGCAGGATCCCTCGCAATGGAACCAGCGCCTGATCGGCCGGGCCCATGAGCACCTGCGGGCGGCGCACGCGCGCGGGCAGCTGGGGCGGTTCCAGCTCGAGGCCGCGATCCAGGCCGTGCACTGCGCCAGGGAACGCGACGCCGCGACCGACTGGCCGACTCTGCTCGCCCTGCACCGCATCGTGGACGCGGTCGCGCCCTCGCTCGGCAGCGGCGTTGCCCTCGCCGCCGTCACCGCCGAGGTCGACGGGCCCGCAGCGGGGCTGGCCAGGCTGGACGCGCTGGTGGAAGAGGCCGGCGAGCCGGCCCGGCGCTTCCAGCCGGCCAGAGCCACCCGCGCGCACCTGCTGGACCGGCTCGGACGCAACCACGAGGCCGTCGCGGCGTACGAGGGCGCGATCAGCCTTACCCACGACGCCGCCGAACGCCAGTACCTCGAACGCCGCCGTGACCGCGCCGCCGGTCTCGATCACCAACCTCGCGATCACCAACCTCGCGGCTAGCAACTGAGGGCGCGCACGGCGCGCCTCCGCCTGCTTTCGGGTGTTTGGTGGCTACCATCACGGTTAGACGGGCTTCCGGCGGCGCGGGAACAACGCCGGGAGAGAGCGCGCGAGCGCGGCGGAGCCGAAGGGGACGACGGTATGCGAATTCGCTGGACGACACGGATCGCGACGGCAGCGGGGCTGCTCACGCTGATCGCGGGCATTGCCACCGGCGGCAGCCCGGCGCACGCCGCCGCGCGGCCGGCGGCGACCTCCGCCGTCGCGACGACAGCGGGCCACTCCGGCCTGCTCTCGCGGCCGACGCTGAGCATGCGCTAAAACGGCTAGTTCTGGAGCTGCCCGGCCGCCTGAGCTGGGCCGGGTCACGCCGCCTACCAGCGCGAATGCGACATCACGTCGGTTATCGCGACGTCACCGTCGCATTCATGCCAGCCTAGGAAGTGAACCTGGACGTCCTGCCGTCCGTGATACAGGACGTAGGGATCCGATCCTGGGGGGTGCCAGCATGAGCCAGTGGGACTTTGGCTACGGCCGAGAGCAGGCCGAACACCACGAGCCGCAGTACCCGCAGCAGCCGTCGTACCCGTACCAATCCGCGGCGGAGCAGGAAGCGGAGTACCCGTACGGGCAGGGGCCGCCGGACGCCTACCCGCAGGAACCGCAGTACCAGTACCCGGAGGCGTTGCCGGAAGCGCAGTACCCGCCCGCGCAGCAACCGCAGTCCCCCTTCGAGCAGCAGGCTGGGTGGCCGAGCGTGGACGGGTACCCGGGCGGCGGTGAGCCCTACGACCCGCCGACCGCGTACCCGATCACCTACGAGCGGGACGAATTCGAGGGCCGCACGGCACTGCCGGGCCCACCCCCGCCGGGAGTGGCACCGCCGTACTCGCCGTGGCCGGACGCCCCCGAACCCGACGACCGGTTCAACGCCGAAGCGCCTGCTAGCCAGTGGAGCCCGCCGCCTCCGGAAGCCAACCCATTCGGGTCCGAGCCGGCCGCGGAGCAATGGCGTCCCCCGCCTCCGGACCCCGAGCCCGGTTCGGCCGACCGCACGCAGGCGTTCTATCCAAGCCAGGAGCCGGCCTATCCGCCCGCTTACCGCGGTTCCGGTCGGTCTGGCTCCTCGCGAACACATTCGGGTGAGGCCTGGTCACGGGGCGGTCGGCACCGGCCGCAGGGCCGGGAGTCATGGCCGCAGGGCGCCGGCCCGTGGCCGCCGGGCGACGAGGGGGACTGGGGCGATGAGCCGTCCGGCCGAGGTCGCTGGCTGATTCCTGTCCTCCTGGCCGTGGCCGGCGCCGCCGTCGGGGCCGCGATCGTGATGTTCGCGCTCGGCCACGCCCGCGCCCCGTCGGGCCAGGGCACGCCGACGACCGGGGCTGGTTCCTCGACCGGCGCCGGTTCCTCGACCGGGGCGGCCGGGGCGGCTGGCCCGGCGGGGGCGACCGGCGCGGCGGCGGTGGGCGGCGCCGGGACGACGCCGCTGACCCTGGCCGCCGCCCGGAGCGTGCTGTCCGCCTACACGACCGCCAACAACAGCGCCAACGCCCGGCGCAGCAGCACCACGCTGGCCACGGTCGAGACCGGCGGCAGCTACGCGATCGACGCAGGGCTCTACACGGTCCAAGCGGCGGAGGGGGCGGCCCCGTTCGCCGCGTTCGCCCCGGTGACGGCGACCTACTACATCCCACAGGCCGAGCCGGCCGGCGCGACGCGCTGGTTCGTCGTGCAGGTCGGCAACGCGTTCTCGGCCAACCCGAAGAAGGTCACCTCGACCGAGTACCTGCTGTTCACCCAGGCCGCGTCCGGCGGCCCGTGGCAGAACGCGGTCGAGCCCTACCTGCTGGCCGGGGCGGCCGCCCCGCAGATCGCGGTCAGCGGCGGCGGGCTCGCGACCGCGGTCAGCGCGACCGCGACGTCCCTCGCGGTCGCGCCCGGGCAGCTCGCCGAGCGGACCGCCGCGGCGATCGACGGCACCGGGTCCGGCGTCACCGACGTCGACCAGGGCGCGCTGGCCGACCGTTCCGACCAGACGTTCTGGCGCGGCAAGCTGCCGACGGCGACCGTGACCGACGCGCACGCGGCCGCGACCGGAGCCGCCGGGCAGACGTTCGCGCTGCTGACCACCAACCGTGGCGCGCTCGTCTTCTACACCGACGCGGCCGACCTGGAGATCACCCCGCCGGCCGGCTCGGTCGTCCACCTGACCGTCCCCGGTCTCTACTCCTCCGCCCAGTCGCTGTCCCGGGCCGGGCTCGGCTACCTCGACCAGTTCGCCGCCGCCGACCCCGCGGCCGGCTCAGGCACCCCGCGCGTCGTCGCTCAGTACTCCGGCATCACCGGCAAGAACTAAGCCGCCCCCGCCGCTCCGCGCCATCCCCGGCGACGGCGCACCGCTGGCACCAGCCGCGCCCATCGCCGGCGCGGCGCCAGCGGCGGGACTGCGGCGCTTCTTGCTGTTATCTCAGCACATGGATAGACAGGAAATTATTGTGCGACAAAACATTCGGGAAACGTATTGCAATGTCGCACAATAATTTCGCGCCTCACACTTCTTGCTGTTATCTGGCACAGAGGGCGGCGCGGCTGGGACACGGCGGCGCTCGGCCGGCCGGCTGCTACGGCAGGGGGGCGTCGAGGGCGGGGGAAGTGAAGTCGCCGCCGAGGTATCTGAAGGTCCGGTCGTCGGGATCGTCGGGGTCGGCCTCGCCGTAGGTGGCGATCAGGTCGGCGGCGTAGTCCTCGGCGTTGTCCTGCGGTTCGTAGCCGAGCGCCCGCGCGCCGGCCAGCGAGACCCAGCCGCCCCTGGTGTTGGCGGAGACGCCGTAGATCACCTGGAAGCCGGGCGACGGGGCGGTCAGGCAGGCCTCGAACAGCCGGGCGCAGTCGTCCGGCGACAGCCAGGTCGCCAGCATCCGCGGGTGCTGGGGCGTCAGGAAGCAGGACAGGATCCTGATGCAGACGACGTCCAGCCCGTACCGGTTCACGTACAGGGCCCCGAGCGCCTCGCCCGCCGCCTTGGAGGCGCCGTAGTAGGTGTCCGGCGCGGGGAAGGCGAAGTCCGGGACCGGGAACCGCGAGGGCGGCGTGAACCCGACCGCGTGGTTGGAGGACGCGAACACCACCCTCGGCACCCCCGCCCGGCGGGCCGCCTCGAAGACCGTGTAGGTGCCGTTGATGTTGACGTCGAGGATGCGCGCCCACGGCGCCTCGGTCGGGATGCCGCCGAGGTGGATGACCGCGTCCGCGCCGGAGCAGGCGGCGGTCATCGCGGCCATGTCCGTCACCGACGCGGTCATCGCCTCCTCCCCCGGTTCGAACGGCGCCGGGATCGGGGTGACGTCAAGCAGGCGGAGGACCCGGCCGGGCGCGGCCAGCCGGGAACGGAGCATCGTCCCGATGCCGCCTGCGGCGCCGGTGATGAGAATGGTCGACACGACTCAAGAACTTAGCGCACAAAAACGCACCCCCGCGAGAGCCAATCGACCGCCCCGTCAGCTCGCGAGATTGAACCGGGCGCCCATCGGGTCGGCCGCCTCCGCGAGCCGCCCGAACGGGGTGTCCGCCGCCGGCCGGAGCACGCTCCCGCCCAGCCGGTCGATCCCCCTGAGCGCGGAGTCCACGTCGGCGACGCGGAAGTACACCTGCCAGCGACCCGGTTCCCCGGCCGCCAGGTCCCCGTCGGTTGCCGCCGAGATGCCGGCAAAGTCCTCGCCGCCCGCCGTCAAGACCGTGTCGCGGAACTCCGGGGTGTCGCTCTGCAACCGCGTCTGCCAGCCGAACACGTTCTCGTAGAACGGCACGGCCCCGGCGTAGTCGCTGGTCAGCAGCTGAAACCAGACCGCCGCGCCGGGCTGGTCGAAGGTGGCAAGCCCAGGGAACTGGTTGGCCTGCCACGCGCCGATCCGGACGCCGGCGCCGTCCGCGACGATCGCCTCGGTGCCGAGGTCGGCGATGTCCATCGGCCCGACCCGGAGCGATCCGCCGTGGGCGACGGCCTTCTCCACCGTGGCCTTGGCGTCGGTCGACGACAGGTAGACGCCCCACTGGTCGGGGCCCTCCATGCCGGGCGCGCCCGTCGTGTACTGCATGCAGCCGGCCATCGGCACGCCGTCCTGCATGAACATGAAGTAGCCTCCGAACTGCTCCGACGCCTCCCCGGCGGACCAGCCGAGTATCTCGTTGTAGAAGTCCCGCGCCCGGACCACGTCCGACGTCAGCAGGTCGATCCAGCACGGCGCCCCGATCGGTCGCTCCATGACCCTCCCCCTTCGGTTTCTCCCCGTGATATCCCCTGGCATATAACAAGATCATGCTGACTACGGATGAACTACGGCGGGTTCTCGGTCCGGTCGGGATCTGGATGCCGCCGCCGGCCGGGACCGGGCTCGACCAAGCGGCGTACGCGCGCGAGATCGAGGCGGCCGGCTTCACGTCGGTCTGGTTCCCCCGGATGAACTCACCGGAAGACCTCGCGGCGGTCGAGCCGGCGCTGGCCGCGACCGAGCGGCTCGTGCTCGGCACCGGCATCGCCAGCGTCTGGACGTGGACG
>DATCGA010000038.1:0-2332 GCA_036509215.1 Trebonia sp. | reverse complement strand
GCTGATGTTTACCGCCTGCAAGCCCGCCAGGGAGGCGAGCCTGTCATGACAGATACCACCGGACTGCGCGCCGCGATCACCGGGCTGATCGGGCTCGCGGCCACCGAGGAGGAAATGCTGCTGGCCAGCGCGCCCAACGGTGATGACGGCAGCCCGGATCGCTGGGCCGCCGCCCCGCTCGTCGCACACAACGCCGAGTTCCGGCAGCAGCAGGTAGTGCGGCTGCACGCGGTCCTGCGCGGCGGCACGCCACCCGGTTTCGCCGAGACCGACCACCGGTCGCCGGACGCCTACCGGCGCTACTGCGCCGGGACCAAGGCTGAGGTGACCGCGGCGAGCAGACAGTCAGCCAGCGAGCTGATCGACGGGCTGGCCGCGGTGTCCGACGAGGATCTCAGTGACACCTCGCGCCATCCGTGGCTGCGCGGGCGCCAGCTTTGGCTGCAGGTCGTGGTACGCGGGTTCTGGCATCCCATCGGCCACCTCGGCGACTACCACATCGCCCGCGGCCGGGCCGACCGGGCCGTTGCGATGCAATCGCACGCCCTGGCGATGTCGCGGTATCTCGGCGTGCCCGGCCCGGCGCTCGGCATGGCCGCCTACAGCCTGGCCTGCACGCAGGCCGCCACCAACGATCCGGCCGGCGCGGCCGCCACCCTCACCGAGGCAATCAGGCTCAACCCGGACCTACGGGCAAACGCCCGCCGTGACCCGGATCTTGCCGCCCTCCGGGCTGACGGGCAGCTAGCCACTCTGCTCCGGTGAGCCGGGAAAATCACGCTGGCCCCGCTGGTGGCCGTTGCAAAGCGGCCGGGTGTGGAGTCGAGGCAGTTGTCAGCGGGTGAGGCCGTCGATCGCCTGGCGGATCACGTCGGTGACGGCCTGCGGCTGGGAAATCATGATCACGTGAGATCCCTCGACCTCGGTGATGGCCGCTCCGGCGCGCTGGGCCATGGAACGGACGACGTCGCTGCCAGCGGCCTTGTCGCCGGTGGCTACGACCGCCCACGACGGCAGGTTCTTCCAGCCTGGCGTCCCGTTGGGTTCGGTAAATCCGGCGGCGGCGACGGGGCGCTGCGTGGCGGCCATGATGGCGGCTTGTTCCCCGGGCAGGTCGGCGGCGAAGGCGGCGTGGAACTTGGCGGGGTCGATGGCAAATTCGGCCGCGGTCTCGGTGCCGGGCCCGGTCGGGTACTGCAGCTGGAGCAGGGCGGTGTTCAGGACGCTGTCCTTGGAGTCACTTTCGATGTCCCCCAGGGCCTCGCCCTCATCGGGGGCGAAGGCAGCGACGTAGACCAGGCCGACGACGTTGGCGGCTTGGGGGGCGGCGTTGGTGATGATCGCACCGCCGTAGGAGTGACCGACGGCGAGCACTGGCCCGGGGATCTGCCGGATGGCGCTGGCGACGTAGGCGGTGTCGGCGGAGATACCACGCAGCGGGTTCGAGATGGCCTGCACCGCGATCCCGGCGGCTCGCAACTGCCCGACCACATCGTTCCAGCCTGAGCTGTCCGCGAACGCACCATGGACGAGGGCGACGGTGGGGCGGGAGCCGGCCGCGGCAGTGGTGTCTGTCATGGGGTTTCCTCCTGGGTGGCGACGACGGCCGAGTGGGCTGCGCTCTTCGTGCTAGGGGTCCAGCCGGCGGCAAAGCGGTACCGGCGTTTCATCAGTCGTTCGGGTCGAAAGCCTTACCGGGCACTATTGAGCGCACATCGCCCGCCGAGGATGATTGCCACCAGAACCGCGCGAACCGGGGGTCACGCACGGTCGCGGCCGTATCAGCCGACCAGCAGCACGAGCTTGCCGCGCAGGTGACCGTCCTCGCTGACGCGGTGCGCCTCCGCGATCTCGGCGAGCGGGAAGGTCTGCGCGACCGGGAGCGAGAAGCGCCCGGGCTCGATCAGCTCGCCGATCCCGGCGAGCGCGTGGACCGCGCGGCCGGCGTCCCCGCTGCTGAACCTCACCCCGTGCTCCCGCGCGCCACCGAAGTCGGCGATCGTCACGACGTGCTCCGGGCCGCCCGCGAGCCCGATGAGCTCGGGCAGGATGCCGCTCCCGGCGACGTCGAGCGCCGTGTCAACGCCGCCGGGCGCGAGCGCGCGAACCCGCCCGGCGAGGCCCTGGCCGTAGGCGACAGGCTCGGCGCCCAGCGAGCGCAGGTAGTCGTGGTTGGCCGGACTGGCGGTGCCGATCACGCGCGCGCCGCGTGCCACGGCGAGCTGAACCGCGGCGCTGCCGACGCTTCCGGAGGCGCCGTTGACGAGCAGCGTGCTGCCGCTCCCGACGCCGAGCTGGTCGAGCGCGCGCGTGGCCGTCTCGATGGCGGCCG
>DATCGA010000037.1:0-12577 GCA_036509215.1 Trebonia sp. | reverse complement strand
CGGGGGGTGCAGGGGGGTCGTCCCCCCGATAGGCAGAGCAAGCCGGGTAGTTAAGGGTTCGTCGCCGGGTGCCAAGGGGGCGTGGACGCCATCGGCCGGACTGCGGCATCCACTGCCGCGAAGCCGCCGCGCCCGCGGCCGCTGGCGAAGCGGCGACGCTCCCCGGGGGACGGGCCCGCGCCTGCGCGTTCCCCCGGCCGGCGGCACCTGGCAGAACCGGTAGCGCCAAACAGATTCTCTCGAACGGACCGGTGCGACTCTCCTCCGGTCCGCGCGACGCCGTGATCGTGTGCCGAACGGGTCGCCTGCGCGCGCCCCGGACACCGCCGCCGAGCTGATCGTGTTCCGTTCGGGTCGCGGGCTGCCCCCAACGGCACACGCTGACGAGACCGCTGGGAGTCGGCGCCGCCGCCGTGGTGCGCGTGTGACAGCCGGGTCGCATGCAGCCGCCCACGGGCGACGTTCGCGAGATGGCGGCCGCCGGCCAGCGCCGGGCCAGCCGGGCCCGCCCTCGCAGCGACATCAACCGCTGCGGAAACGACTTGACGGCAGGCCAGCTCGCCTAACTGACCGGCCTTGGGGCTAGCACAGGCTGTATTCGCTGTTGCCAAAGCTGACCAGGTCGCCGGGGGTCACGCTGACCTTTCCGCGGACCCGCCAGCCGTTGACGCGGGTGCCGTTGGTCGATTCCAGGTCGGTCAGCGTCCAGCCGTCCTCGGTCCGCTCGAGGGTGGCGTGCCGACGGGAGACGGTCATGTCGGCGATCGCCAGGTCGCAGCCGGCGTCCCGGCCGATGCTGAACTGCTCGGCGCTGCCGCGCGGGAACTGAAGCAGCAGCGGCCGCCGGACGCTCACCGCCGCCTGCAGGCTCATCGTGACGCGGGCGGGCGCGGCGGCCGGGGTCACCGTGCGGGGCCCGTTCTCGTAGTGACCGGCGATGTCGCCGGCCGAGCCGGCGATCCGCGACCAGGCGCTGCGGAACAAGCCCGCGACCGAGCGGCCGCCCGCCTGCAGGGCCGAGACCCGGGCCGGCGGCGTGCCGGGCAGGCCCTCGAGCAGCGGGGACAGCTCACCGTGCTGTCTGGCCTCGTAGACGGCGTCCATCCGGTGCAGGAACGTGTCGTGCGACAGGCGGCCGGCGACGAACTCGTCCTTGAGACGACTCGCCACCTCATCTCGATCGGCGTCGGAGGCGCGCAGGCCACCGGGCGTCGGTCCCGCCTCGGCCGGCGTTGGGCCTTCGGCCGCAGAACCTCCCATGAAAGCGAGTATCGGGATCAACCGGCCGCGGCGCAAGGCGAACGGGGGTAACCGCGGCGCCGGAGCCGGCCGCCGGCTACACGCCGACCGCGTGCACGCCCCCGTCGACGTGCACGATCTCCCCGGTGGTGGCGGGGAACCAGTCCGACAGCAGCGCCACGCAGGCCCGCGCGGCGGCGTCCGGGTTGGCGATGTCCCAGCCCAGCGGCGCGCGCTGGGCCCACACGTCCTCGAACTTCTCGAAGCCGGGTATGGACTTGGCCGCCATCGTCTTCAGCGGCCCGGCCGCGACCAGGTTGACCCGGATCCGCTGCGGCCCGAGGTCGCGGGCGAGGTAGCGGGCGCACGACTCGAGGCCCGCCTTGGCCACGCCCATCCAGTCGTAGCCGGGCCAGGCGACCGAGGCGTCGAAGTCGAGGCCGACGACCGAGCCGCCGTCGGGCATCAGCGGCAGCGCCGCCATCGCGAGGGACTTGAGCGAGAAGGTGGACACCTGCACCGCCTTGGCGACGTCCTCCCACGGGGTGGCGAGGAAGTTGCCGCCGAGCGCGGACTGCGGCGCGTTCGCGATCGAGTGGACCACGCCGTCGAGGCCGTCGACGTGCTCGCGGACCCGGTCGGCGAACGACTCGAGCTGGCCGACGTCGGTGACGTCGAGCTCGATGACCGGCGCCTCCACGGGAAGGCGCTTGGCGATCCGCGCCACCAGCGTGGGCCGGGGGAACGCGGTCAGCACCACGGTCGCGCCCTGCTCCTGCGCCACCCGCGCCACGTGGAAGGCGATCGAGGCGTCGGTGAGCACGCCGGTGACGAGGATCCGCTTGCCGTCGAGAATGCCCATCACAAACCAGCTTTCATGTCATAGGTCCGGATATGCGAGGCGGGATTAATGGCCCATTCCCAGGCCGCCGTCGACCGGGATCACGGCGCCGGTGACGTAGGCGGCGTCCGGGCCGGCCAGGAACGCGACCGCGCCGGCGACCTCGTCGGCCGAGGCGTAGCGGCCGAGCGGGACGGCGCCGATGATGGCGGCCTTGCGGTCGTCCGACAAGACCGCGGTCATGTCGCTGTCGACGAAGCCGGGCGCGATCACGTTGGCGGTGATGTTGCGCGAGCCGAGCTCGCGGGCGAGCGATCGCGCCAGCCCGACCAGGCCCGCCTTGGAGGCCGCGTAGTTGGCCTGGCCGCCGGAGCCGTAGAGCCCGACGACGGAGGAGATGAAGATCATCCGGCCGCGCCGCATCTTCATCATCGGCCGCACGGCGCGCTTGGCGACCCGGTAGGCGCCGGTCAGGTTGGTGTCGAGCACGTCCGCGAACGACTCCTCGCTCATCAGCGCGAGCAGCTGGTCCTTGGTGATGCCGGCGTTGGCGACGATCACCTCGACCGGCCCCTGCTCCTTCTCGGTGGCGGTGAAGGCCGCGTCCACCGACGCCGCGTCGCGCACGTCGCACGCGACCACCGACAGCCCGTCCACCGGCTCGCCGGACCGGGAGGTGACGGTGACGCTGTCCCCGTCGGCGGCCAGCCGCCGCGCGATCGCCAGCCCGATTCCCCGGTTGCCGCCGGTCACTAGCACTGAACGTCCCACGTCTACCCCACATCCGAGATCGATCAAGTCGCCAGCCGAGGGTACCGCCATCGGGCCGGAGGCACGCTGCTAACCCTGGCCGGCCGCGGCCGGGCCCGCAGTGCCGGCCCGCACGAAATGTCCGGCCTGACCTTTGTAGCTATCCGCCAGATAGCTGCCAGGATGACGATGCGCCAGAGCAGGTGGCGCAGGGTGAGATGGGCGCGGGGCGGCCGATGATAGGTTTTCCTGTTGTGGATGATCACAATGGATTGATCGACGCCGAGTTCGCCGCGCTGCCGCTGCGGAACCTGGCCGACGCCGCGCTCGACGCGGCCAGAAACCTCGGCGCCGACCACGCCGACTTCCGGGTGGAGCGGGTGCGGGGACAGCGGATCGCGCTGTCCGACGGCCGCCTCCAGTCGCTTTCCGATGGCGACGACAGCGGGCTCGCGGTCCGCGTGATCGTGGACGGGACCTGGGGTTTCGCCTCGGCGGTGGACCTCACGCCGGAGGCGGCGCGGGACGCCGCCCGGCACGCGTTCGAGGTCGCCAAGGTCGCCGCGGCGATGAACACCGAGCGGATCGAGCTCGCCCCCGAGCCCGGCTACGGCGACGTGAGCTGGGTCTCGGCCTACGACGTGGACCCGTTCGGTGTCTCCCCCAAGGAGAAGACCGACCTGCTCGCGGCCTGGTCGGCCGGGCTGCTGGCGCATCCGGCGGTCACCCACGCCGACGTGAGCCTGTACCAGGTCAAGGAGTGCAAGTTCTACACCGACGGCGCCACCACGGCGACCCAGCAGCGGGTCAGGCTGCACCCGCAGGTGACCGCGACCGCGGTGACCGAGGCCGGCTTCGACGACATGCGCACGCTGGCGCCGCCGGCCGGCCGGGGCTGGGAGTACCTGACCGGGACGGGCTGGAACTTCCAGGCTGAGCTGGCCGAGCTGCCCGAGCTGCTGGCGGAGAAGCTCAAGGCCCCGTCGGTCGAGGCGGGCCGCTACGACCTGGTCATCGACCCGTCCAACCTGTGGCTGACCATCCACGAGTCGATCGGGCACGCGACCGAGCTCGACCGGGCGCTCGGCTACGAGGCCGCCTACGCGGGCACCTCGTTCGCGACTCTCGACAAGCTCAACACCCTGCAGTACGGCTCGCGGGTGATGCACGTCACCGGCGACCGCACCCAGCAGCACGGCCTCGCCACCGTCGGCTACGACGACGAGGGCGTGGCCGGCCAGTCCTGGGACCTGATCGCGGGCGGCGTCCTCGTCGGCTACCAGCTCGACCGGCGGATGGCGCAGCTCAAGGGGTTCGGCCGGTCCAACGGGTGCGCGTTCGCGGACTCGCCCGGCCACATGCCGCTGCAGCGGATGGCCAACGTCTCCCTGCAGCCGGCCGAGAACGGCCCGTCGGCCGACGAGCTGATCGGCGGCGTCGAGAACGGCGTCTACATCCTCGGCGACAAGTCGTGGTCGATCGACATGCAGCGCTACAACTTCCAGTTCACCGGGCAGCGGTTCTACCGGATCAGGAACGGCCGCCTCGACGGCCAGCTCAAGGACGTGGCCTACCAGGCGACGACGACCGACTTCTGGAACTCGATGGAGGCGGTCGGCGGGCCGCAGACGTACGTGCTTGGCGGCGCGTTCAACTGCGGGAAGGGTCAGCCCGGCCAGGTGGCGCCGGTCAGCCACGGGGCGCCGGCCGCGCTCTTCCGCTCGGTGCGGGTGCTCAACACCGCGGAAGAAGGGAATTGAAGGCATGATGTCGAACGGACCCTCCGTGACTGCGCAGGACACGGTTGAGCAGGCACTCGCGGCGGCCAAGGCCGGGGGCGAGTGCGTGGTCATCGCCGACGAGTCCTCCACCGCGAACCTGCGCTGGGCGGGCAACACGCTCACCACCAACGGGGTCGCGGCGACCCGCTCGCTGACCGTGATCGCGATCGACCGGCGCGGCGACGGCACGGCCGGCGTCGGCACCGTCTCCCGCTCCGGCATCACCCCCGACCAGGTCGAGGATCTCGTCCGGGAGGCGGAGAAGGCGGCCGAGCAGGCCTCCCCGGCCGAGGACGCGGCGGAGCTTGTCTCAGGCGAAGCAACGGTCCGTTCGATATCGGATGATGTTTGGTCTTCGCCTTCGAGCGCCACCGATTTCGGAATCTTCCGCGGCTTCGCGGCCCAGCTCGGGGAGACGCTGCGGGAGGCCGAGGGCGTCGGGCGGAAGCTCTACGGGTTCGCCGAGCACGACGTGACCTCGACCTTCGTCGGCAACTCGGCCGGCCTGCGGGCCCGCTACGACCAGCCCGGCGGGCGCCTGGAGCTGAACGCGAAGTCGGCCGATCTGTCCCGGTCGGCCTGGGCCGGCGCCTCGACCCGCGACTTCACCGACGTGGACGTGGCCGCGCTCGACGCCGGGCTGGCCGAGCGATTGAGCTGGCAGGAGCGGAAGGTGGAGCTGCCGGCCGGCCGGTACGAGACCCTGCTGCCGCCGACCGCGGTCTCCGACATGCTGATCTACCTGTACTGGTCGGCCGGGGCACGGGACGCGGGCGAGGGCCGGACGGTCTTCTCCAAGCCCGGCGGCGGCACCCGGATCGGCGAGCGGCTGTCGCCACTGCCGGTCGACCTGTTCAGCGACCCGGCCTACCCGGCCCTGGAGTGCGCGCCGTTCGTGGCGGCGCACTCGTCCGGCCGCGACTCCTCGGTGTTCGACAACGGGCTGGCGGCCGGGCGGACCAACTGGATCTCCGAGGGCACGCTGTCGGCCCTGCACTCAAGCCGGTTCTCGGCCGCCGCGGCCGGGGTCCCGGTCACCCCGTCGGTCGACAACCTGATCATGACCGCGCCGGGCGCGCCGGAGTCGCTGGCCGAGATGATCGCCTCGACCAGGCGCGGGCTGCTGCTGACCTGCCTGTGGTACATCCGGCAGGTCGACCCGCAGACGCTGCTGCTGACCGGGCTGACCCGGGACGGCGTGTACCTGGTGGAGAACGGCGAGGTGACCGGCGCGGTGAACAACTTCCGGTTCAACGAGTCGCCGGTCGCGATGCTCGGCCGGGTGGTGCAGGCGGGCGCGACCTCGCGCACGCTGCCGCGCGAGTGGGGCGACTACTTCAACCGGGCCGCGATGCCGCCGCTGCGGGTGGAGGGGTTCAACATGTCCTCGGTGAGCCAGGCGAACTAGGCGCTGCCTGCCGTTGCCGGCGGTCGGCGCGCTGTTGGCCGGCTGCGGTACTTGCGCGCGGGGCGGCTAGGGTGGTATCCGCGCGGCGCTCTGCGGCGTAGCTTGGAGGCATGAGGATGGTTCACGGCGGACACGGGCAGCAGGTGCACCTGGTTACCCAGGCGCGCCGGCCGCTGTCCGAGGACATCAGGTACCGGCAGCACCGGTACCTGCTGATGATGGGCATCAGGACCATCTGCTTCGCTATCGCGATCGTGCTGTTCGTCGCCCACATGAAGTGGCTGATCCTGATCCCGGCCGTCGGCGCGATCATCATCCCGTACATCGCGGTCATCTTCGCCAACGGCGGGCGCGAGCCGGACAACCAGCGCGGGTTCCTCGAGCACCGGCCGAAGCGCACGGCCGTGGGCGCGCCTTCCGATTCCGGCCCCGAAGATAAGCGCTAAGTTATCAATCGAATACGCTAAGTGTTCATTTAGCGCTCTCAGGCGGGTCAAGCGAGTGACAGCGGTGAATTCCTGGGATTCGGTTGAAATTAGGTCTTGACACATAGGGGGGGCTCTCCGTGTACCATTCATATCGGTGCCCTGGTCCCCCGTCGGGGTGCCACTGCCGGCGTTCCGGGCCCCCGTCGGAACGCCGATGAATGCGACGCCGGGTGGTTTGCCCCCGTAGCCACCCGGCGTCGCTCTTTTCTTGCCCTGCCGCAGACGCCACCGCCGCATTGCGTGCAATCGCACGAATCCTAACGATATCCTAACGTCGCTTAGCGTCTCCTGAACGTTTTCTGCATTACTCGGTCTTCTGGAACTCGGCGATCGCGATGCCGAGCAGCGCGGCCCCCATCACCGCCACCATCCCCAGCGAGAGGCCGACCGGGACCTGCCAGCCGGCCCAGGTGACGTTCGGCGCCAGGAACGACGCCGCCGCGGGCGATACCGACAGGTGGCTGAAGACCGCGTGCCGCATCGGGGACACGATGTAGGTCAGCGGGTCGAACCGGGTCAGCACGGTGAGCCAGGTCGGCAGGCCGTTCAGCGGGTAGAGCGCGCCGGACAGGAAGAACAGCGGCATGACCAGCATCTGGGTCAGCGCCATGAACGCCTGCATCTGCTTGATCCTGGCCGCCATCATCACCCCGAACGCGGTCAGCGTGAACGACAGCAGCAGCAGCTCGCCGATGACGGTGAGAAACAGGACGGGGTCGTAGGGCACGCCCGCCGCCCCCGCCAGGGCCAGGATGATGATTCCCTGGAAGGTCGCCACGGTCGCGCCGCCGAGGCATTTGCCGATGACGATCGCGGACCGGCTGACCGGGGCCACGAGCATCTCCCGGAGGAAGCCGAACTCCCGGTCCCAGACAATCGAGGCGGCCGAGAAAATGGCCGTGAACAGCACCGACATGGCCAGCACGCCCGGATACACGAACGTCTTGAAGCTGATGCCTGGCGGCAGCCCGTGGCCCGCCAGCGAGGACAGGCCGGTGCCGAGCACGAACAGGAACAGCACCGGCTGGACCAGGCTGGTGACCGCGCGCAGCCGGTCGCTTTTGAATCTGATCAGCTCGCGGTACCAGACGATGCGGACCGCGCGCAGATCCTGGCGCAGCCCGCGCTCGGGGACCGAGACGCGGATCGCGGCGGTGACCGGGTCGACGTTTTCTGTGGTGAGTTGGGCGGTCATCGCTCGTTACCTGCCTCTTCGCATCGCCATCATCATGCCGCGGTTCTTGTCGCCCGCCGTCGCCTCGGAGTCCCTGATCGTCCGCCCGGTGTAAGACATGAAGACGTCGTCCAGGGTCGGGCGGGCGACGCTGACGCTGCGGATCTGCTGCGTCAGCTCGGCGAAGAGCCGGGGCACGAACTGCTCCCCCGAGGCCACGCTGAACGTCACCAGGCCCTCGCGGACGGCCGCGTCGAGGTCGAACCTGGTTTTGATGTCCTGGATCGCTGCCGCGTCGTCGGCGGTCGAGATCTGGACCCGGTCCTTGCCCACGCTCGCCTTGAGGTTCTCCGGCGTGTCGATCGCGACGATTTTGCCGTGGTCGATGATCGCAATGCGATCGCAGTGCTCCGCCTCGTCCATGTAATGCGTGGTGAGGAAGATCGTAATATCCTCGCGCTGCTTCAGGTCATTGACGTATTCCCAGATGGAAGACCTGGTCTGCGGGTCAAGGCCGACGGTCGGCTCGTCAAGGAAAAGCACCCGGGGCGCGTGCAGCAGGCCGCGGGCGATCTCCAGGCGGCGCTTCATGCCGCCGGAATAGGTGGAAACGACCGAATCCTTACGGTCCCACAGGTTCACCATCTCCAGCACCTGCCTGAGCCTGGGCGGTAGCTGCTGGCGGGGGACGCCGTAGAGGTCGGCGTGGAAGCGGAGGTTCTGCTCGCCGGTGAGGTAGGCGTCCAGGGTGGTGTCCTGGAAGACCAGGCCGATGTTCCTTCTCACCTCGTCGCGGTCCTTGACGACGTCATGGCCCGCGACCCTCGCGGACCCTTGGGTGGGGTTGGCGAGGGTGCACAGGATCTTGATCGTGGTGGACTTGCCCGCGCCGTTCGGGCCGAGGAAACCGAAGGTCTCCCCGGCCGTCACGGCGAAGTTGATGCCGCGGACCGCCTCGATCTCGCCGTACCGCTTGACCAGGTCGGTGACCTGGAGCACGGGCTCGCTCGCGACGGGCTCGCTCACGCCCCGCTCTCCGGCGGGTCGCTCTCCTGCGTGTCGCTCTCCGGCGGGTCGCTCTCCGGCGGGTCGCTCTCCGGCGTGTCGGCGGCGGTCTCGCTGGCCGTCGTTGTGCCGGCCTCGCCGGGCGTTCCGGTCGGGTCGTCCTCGGCCAGGATCCGGTACATCGAGCGGCGGGTCTGCGCAAGCACCGCGCGGGCCTGGCTGAGCTGCTCGGGCGAGCCGGCCCGGCGCACCTCCATCACCGCGATCATGACCTGGCGGATCAGGTCGCCGAGCTCGATCGCCTCGTCGTCGGTCATGCCGGCGACCGCGTCCCACGAACCGCGCAGCTCGTCGGCGTGCTCGGCCGCGTAGGCCTGGCCCGCCTCGGTCAGCGCGTACATCCGGCGGCGGCCCTCGCCTTCGGGGGCGATCAGGCCCTCGTCCTCGAGCTGCTGCAGGGCCGGGTAGACCGACCCCGCGCTCGGCCGCCAGACGCCGCTGGTGCGCCCGGCGATCTCCTGGATCAGCTGATAGCCGTTCCACTGGCCGCCCTCGTCGAGCAGGTCGAGGATGGCCGCGCGGACATCGCCCTTGCGCGCCCGCGGGCCCCGGCCGAACGCGTGCCGGTCGAACATCGCCTGCCGGTCGAACATCGCGGCCAGCCCGGCCCCTGGCCCGCCTGGGCCCATCGGGCCGAATCCGGGGCCGAAGGGCCCGCCGGACCGCGAACCGTGGCGGCCGAAGCCGCGCTCGCCGCGTTCCCCTCGCTCACCGCGGTCTCCGCGGTCTCCGCGGTCGCCGCGGTCTCCGCGCTCGCCGCCTCGGCGGCCGGGGCCGCGTCCCGATCCCGGCCCCCACTCTGGGCGGCCCGGCCGCTGCGGTCCCCAGTCTCCGTCTCGCATTCCGTGCCCGTGTTCCTCACGCATGGCACGTCACCTTCTTCCTATCGTCTCTATACCCTCGTTGGTAGCTCAACGATATATCGCTGTAGTTCTCGATGCAACTACGTGCGCACATCGTGAACTATTAACGATGTGGTGAATTACTGAAGGAGCTCCCGCCCATGCGCGGGCGGGGGTGCCGGAACCGATGCGAAGTTCCCCTGTCGGACCTGTGGGGCCGAGGAGGTTGTCTGGCCCACCTGGGCCGCTTGGGCCGGCGCCACGGGAGAAGGGCGCGGTCGGTGACGTCGCGGGGCCACTGCGGCCCTGTCGGCTACGCCAGCGACACCACTAGGCGCGGTCGATGGCGTAGGTGACCGCAACGCGGATCTGTCGGCTACGCCAGCGACATGACCCGGACGGGTCGCGGCTGCGGGACGCGGCTGCGGGCGCTGGCTAGCGCGCCGAGAGTGTTGGGCGCGTGATTTCTCCGGGCGTCTGCGAGTTTTCTCGGGACGTCTGCGAGTGCGGACGTCGCGCTTCGCGCTTCTTGCTGTTATCTGGGTGGGGGTGATGATCCAAAATTATTGTGCGACGTTTCATTACATTTTCCGAATGTTTTGTCGCACAATGATTTTGAGGCTGTCCACTTCTTGCTGTTATCTTCTCAAGAGGCGTCCAGGGCGGGCCGAGGCGCGTGAGCGACAGCTAACGGTGCGGCGCGGGCTAGCGGACGGGGAGTTCGTAGACGCGGCGGACACTGGAGCCGACGCGGGTGATGTCGGTGCCGTAGACGTGCATCGAGACGGCCACGGAGTCGCCGACGTTGGTGACGCGGTGGATGTCACCGGGCGGGGCGAAGCCGCTGACGCTGCCGACCGGGTTGGCGTTTCGCTGGACCACCTCGAGGTGATCGCCGCGGAGCGCGTAGACCTCCTCGTACTCGGTTCCCTGCAGGACCGCCGTGCAGCACCAGGTCAGGTGATCGTGGATCGGCGTCTGCTGGCCCGGCAGCCAGACCATGACCACGATCGAGAACGAGCCGTCCGGCTCGGCGTGCACCAGGTGTGTCTGGTAGCCGCTCGGGTCGCCGGCCAGCTTCGCGGCAGACAGCAGGCCAGGTCCCGGCACGCGGCCGCCGAAGGCGCCGACGACTCGGTCGGCGGTCTCCTGCCAGGTGCCGCCCGACCGGACGGCGCGGCGGATCGCGGCGGTCAGCGGCTCCGGACACGTGCCGGCAACCTTGGGCAGTTCGGCAACTGAACGAGACATCACACCTCCTGGATCACTCTCCACCACGGTAACAACCGGGCTTACATCAGCACAAATAACACTTTCCTATGGATCCATAGCCCCCGTCTATGAATCCCGTGTGGGCATCCCTGCTCGGTACCCTGCCCGCGACCGCGGGGCCAACACCCTCGGTCACACCCTCAAGGCTGCCATCACGGTCTTCATTATGTCGATAATTGCGATTCTTTTACTAGGCAATCGCGAGGTTGTCCTCAGGTGATTGCGCGGCGGGGCGGTTGCGGTGGTCGAGGCTGCCGGGGCGGGAGCCAACCGGCGTGATGTCATCGTTGTCGATAGTGCCAGGCTGAAGGCAAGCTGAACGCGCGGCGCCTTCGCGTACCGTTCGTGAGTACGCACCAGCAGCGCGGGCGCCGTCAAGGGGCGGAAAGTCTGCCACCTCGGCTTCATCATGTCAATAATTACGACCTTATTACTAGGACGTATTCAGGATGGCCTCATGTGGCTGCGGGGCGCGGAGGCGGCCCCGCACGGCGCGAGGGCTTTGCGCTCGCGGGGCTTTGCAGCGCGGGCGGGGGCTTTGCAGCGCGGGCGGGGCGGTGCGAGGGGACGAACAGCTTTCCCGCGCGGGAAGGAATTCGCGATGAGCTCACATGGGCTTTGCGTCGGGCGCACGCGGGTTTGTGCAGTCTGCGCGCGGGATTTGTGTTGCGTGCGCGCGGGATTTGTGCTGCGCGCCCGGGTTTTGTGTTGCGTGCGCGCGGGATTTGTGCTGCGTGCAGGGGGCTTTTGAGTGCGAGCACGGCGGTTTTTGTGCTTGGCCTGCGGTATTTCGGTGATTATGGAAAGGACAAAAAGATGACAGTTAGATTTGGTCTATATTATGCTGGTATTCCTGTAACGGTTCATCGACGATTACCGTCAGATATTAGACGGCAATCATGCGCCTCTATTAGAGTCCAGCTACTTCTAACGTGCAAAAATCAGAAAGAGAGGCCGCGATGTCCCAGGTTTCGGACTGGAACACGCCTGGTGGCGGCCAGGCGACTCCGCCGCCACAGTACGGTCAGCCACCACCACAGTACGGCCAGGCGAACCCGCAGGCGATGATGGCACCGGCCGGCTACGGCATGCCCGGAACGGCGCCACAGGTTTCCCCAGGCATGTACTACGACCAAGCGTCCGGACTGACCCTTCCGAACGGAACCACGCTCGCGAGCCCGGGGCTGCGCATCGGAGCGTATTTCCTGGCCGGAGTCCTGTGGACCGTCACGCTGTTCATCGGCTATGCCATCTGGGGCTTGATCACGTGGGGAGAAGGCAGGACGCCGACTCAGCAACTTCTCGGACTCCGCTGCTGGAAGCTGCAGGAGCGGGCGCCCGCCTCGTGGGGCACGATGTTCCTGCGCGGGCTGGGCATGGCCATTCTCGATTACATCGCCTTCGGCGGCCTCGTCTCCTTCGTCATGTTCCTGGTCAACAAGGACCGGCGGACGCTCTACGACCACCTCTCCGGCGTAGTGGTGCTCCACGACCCCAACAAGGTGCTCAGCCCGGTTCAGGCCATGCCGCCAATGCAGCAGATGTAGGCTCCGGTCGCGTGAGACCCGGCTTACGGGACGGGAACGGGCCGTGGGGTGGCGAACCCCACGGCCTGTCGCGTTCTGCTGGCACCTGATTCGGCGGCGAGGGCGGCCGGCGCAATGTCATCGTTGTCGATAGTGCGCGGCTGAGGGGGCAAGCCGAACCGACGGGGCCT
>DATCGA010000036.1:0-39290 GCA_036509215.1 Trebonia sp. | reverse complement strand
ACCCAGCGATCCACTATCTTCGCCCGACTCGCCCCCAGTTAGATAACAGCAAGAAAACCGGAAAGCGAGCCTCCGATTGGCAGGTGCGCGGGCGCCGGATTGGAGCTTGCAGCCGTCGAAGCGAGTTACCCTGCGAGTATGAGCGAACAGCCGGGAAGCGACCCGTTCGGCGATTTCCAGCGCTGGCTGATGAAGGCCGGAGCGCGCAGCATTACCAGGGACGTGACGGACCGGGTGAAGTCCACCATGGGCGGCGGCAAGGCCAAGGCGCACACCGACGTCTGGGACGAGGCGACCACCACCGACCCGACCGACGAGCCCCCCGAGTGCCAGTGGTGCCCGATCTGCCGGGCGGCCCGCAAGGCCAGGGACTCGGGCGGGTCCTCGGCCGGGTTCAGCGAGCAGGTGGCCGGCGCCGCCGACGCCCTCGCCGGGCTCACCAGGGACGCGTTCAGCCTGTTCGAGTCCGCGATGCGGACCCAGACGACAGCGCCGCGGCGCCCGGCCGCCGGCACCCCGGCCGCCGGCACCCCAGCCGCCGGCACCCCGGCCGCCAAACCCACGACGCCCGCGCCATCGACCGCCGCGCCAAGCACGCCAACCCCAACGCCGCCAACGCCGACCACGCCCGACCCGCGCTCGTGGGAGCGCTCAGACGACGGCACCGTCGTCGGGCCCGGAGTCGGGTGGCCGACCGTTGTCCATCCGAAGCACGATGACGACGAAGCCCCCCACGAAGGCGGCGACGGCCAGGAACGCGTAGACCCCGGGGATGGCGGACCCGATGGCGGTGCTGATCAGCAGGTAGAGGGGTCCGCCGAATAGCGCGATCCAGGCGAGCTTGGTCACCGGCTGGAGCCTCGGCAGCGGCGGCGGCACCGGCGGCACGTAGTGCTCGTCGGCCGGGTCGTCGGGCGTGATCGAGTCCCGGGGGCCGGATCCCGTGCCGCCGGCCTTGGTGACCCCGGCTCCCGTGGCGCCGGTTCCCGCGCCGGGGCCGAGCTTCGGCCACGGCTGGTCCGGCATCGCCGGGGTCCCGGGCATGACCGGCAGTCCCGGCAGCCCGGTCGGGTTCGTCGGCGGCTCACCCGGAACCGCGTCCGGAAGCGCGTCCGTGGGCGCCCCGTCGGCCGGCCCCGGGTTCGGGCTGACCCGCACCGGGCCGGCCAGGTCCTCCCGGTCCGGCCACGGCTGCGATTCCCCGTCGGCGGTCTCGGGCGCGGGCGCGCCAAAACGGGCGATCAGGTCGAGCCAGACAGCGTCTTCGCTGTCGCCACCTGTCGCGTTTCCACCGGTGCCGTTACCGCCCGGCACGTCCCCGTCAGCCACAGTGCAGTCCTTTATACCCGCTTCTCCGCCGCTCCGTGCCCCCGGATGCCACTGCGTTTATAAGTGAGCGTGCTTTTGGATGAACGACAGAGTGCCATCGAAGATCTCCGGAGCGTCGTTGTCAAGCGTGGCCACGTGATAGCTGTCGTCGAGCGGGCGCACCTCGGTCCCCGGCAGCGCTGTCATCAGCACCTTCATGCTGGCCGGCCCGACCACGTGATCCACGGTGGAACGAAACACCAGCACCGGCGAATCGACCGACGCCAGCGCCGCCGCCGTCGTCCGCCACATCGCGGGCAGCGTCGCCACCGACGCCACCGGGGTCCGCTTGACCGCCTGCTCGGCGACGCCGGCCTTCTTGATGTCCCCGCCGATCGACTTCACCGACTTCAGCACGTACTTCAACAAGGGCGCGAGCGCGATCACCGGGCTGTCGGCCGCCAGCGACGGGTTCACCAGCACCACACCGGACACCAGCGACCCCTGCGTCTCCGCCAGTCGCAGCGCCAGGCAGCCGCCCATCGAGATCCCGGCCACGAACACCTGCGAGCAGCTCTCTGAGAGCGAGGCAAAGGCGCGCGAGGCGTCGGCGTACCAGTCGGTCCAGCCCGTCTTGGCCAGGTCCTGCCAGGTCCCGCCGTGCCCGGCCAGCAGCGGCGCCCGGACGGTGAGCCCGGCCGCGGCCAGGTGCGCCGCCCAGTCGCGGACCGTTTGGGTGCTGGCGGTGAAGCCGTGCAGGACGAGGACCCCGACCGGCCCGCCGTCGGCAGAGAACGGCCCGGAGAACGCCTCGGCGTCAGGCGATAGTGACGACACCACCGCATCGTCCCACGGAAATCGGCCGGCCGCAGCAGCAGGGCCATGGCCGGGGCGAGGCGGAGCGGCGGTCCGTTCGAAACCTTCAGATCCAGTACCACTCGCCAGCAAGACAGCCGCCGCAAAACCCGCAGGACGTGCGACGATATACCTGTGTTCTACTGGGTAGCTAAGTACACGCTGGGCGTCGCGCTGAAGGTGATATTCCGTCCCTGGTCGCGCGGAAGCAAGAATGTGCCCCGGCGCGGCCCCGTCATCCTGGTGAGCAACCACCTGTCGTTCGCCGACCATTTCTTCGTCGCGACGCCGCTGCCACGGAAGGTGGTGTTCCTCGCCAAATCCGAGTACTTCACCGGCACCGGCGTCAAGGGCCTGCTGAGCAAGGCGTTCTTCATCGGCGTGGGGCAGATCCCGATCGACCGGACCGGCGGCGACGCGAGCGAGCGGGCGCTCCGCTCGGGCCTTCGCGTCCTCGCCGAGGGGAACGTCCTCGGCATCTACCCGGAGGGCACCCGATCCCCCGACGGCCGGCTCTACAAGGGCAAGACCGGCGTCGCGCGCCTGGCGCTCGAGTCGAGGGCCTCGGTCGTGCCGTGCGCGATGATCGACACGTTCGAGTTCCTGCCGCCCGGGTCCCTGCACCCGTCGCTGAAGATCAGGCCGGGGGTGATCTTCGGCAAGCCGATGGAGTTCGCCCGCTACTACGGCAAGGAGTCGGACCGGGCCGCGCTGCGCGCGGTGACCGACGAGATCATGGCCGAGATCGCGAAACTGTCGGGACAGGAGTACCTCCCCGAGCTCTATGCGGCGCGGGCGAAGGAGCTAATTGTGGCGGTAAATGCCGACAAAGAAGACAAGCCGGGCACTCAACCCCTGCCGGAAAAAGAGTTACCACCAACGTTGTCCGCTGATCCATTACAAGGCGCGGACGGGAGGCTAGGCTTGGCCCATGCGAGTGGGAGTGCTGACCGGTGGTGGCGACTGTCCCGGGCTTAACGCCGTCATCCGCGCGGTGGTGCGCAGGGGGATCCAGGATTACGGGCTCGAGTTCGTCGGGTTCCGCGACGGCTGGCGAGGGCCGCTCGAGGCGGACACGGTGCCGCTCGACGTCGCCGCGGTGCGCGGGATCCTGCCGCGCGGCGGCACGATCCTGGGCTCGTCGCGGACCAATCCGTTCAAGGAGAGCGGTCCCGGCCGCACCGGGGTCGAGCGGATCAAGGACAACCTCAGCGGCCTCGGCGTGGACGCGCTGATCGTCATCGGCGGCGAGGACACCCTCGGCGTCGCCGCGCGCCTGGGCGGCGAGGGCATCCCCGTCGTCGGGGTGCCCAAGACGATCGACAACGACCTCGGCGCGACCGACTTCACCTTCGGCTTCGACACCGCGGTGAACATCGCCATGGAGGCGATCGACCGCCTGCACACGACGGCCGAGAGCCATCACCGGGCGCTGATCGTCGAGGTGATGGGCCGCCACGCGGGCTGGATCGCGCTGCACGCGGGCCTGGCCGGCGGCGCCAACGTGATCCTCATCCCCGAGCGCCCGTTCGACATCGAGAAGGTCTGCGGGTACGTCGAGCACCGGTTCCAGACCCGGTACGCGCCGATCGTGGTGGTGGCCGAGGGCGCCCACCCGATTCAGGACGAGCTCTCCCTGATGTCGGGCGAACTCGACGCGTTCGGCCACGTCAGGCTCGGCGGCGTCGGCTCGTTCCTGGCCCGCGAGATCGAGAAGCGGACCGGCAAGGAGGCCCGCTGCACGGTCCTCGGCCACGTCCAGCGCGGCGGCACCCCGACCGCGTTCGACCGGGTGCTGGCGACCCGGTTCGGCCTGCGCGCGGTGCAGGCGGTCTACGAGGAGTCGTTCGGCCAGATGGTGGCGCTGCGCGGCACCGAGATCGGCCTCGTCCCGATCGCCGAGGCCACCCGCGAGCTCAAGCTGGTCCCGCCGGACCGCTACGCCGAGGCCGAGGTCTTCTTCGGCTAGGCCCGCTCAACCCGAAGATCAAATTCGGTTATTTCGAACGGACCGTTGCTCCGCCTTACCTCCTTCAGCGATCCCGCGCGCTTGCGCTGACCGCTCGTCAGCGTATACTCGGCTACGAGTACTTGGACGCGAGCAGCAGGGGAGGCGCGGATTCGAATGGCGAAGCGTCGGAAGGTCGGCAACCTGCTTGCGCTGTACCTGCTCTCGCTGCTCGCGCAGCAGCCGATGTACCCGTACGAGATGGCCCAGACGCTCCGGGACCGGGGCAAGGACAAGAACTTCCCGATCAACTGGGGCTCGCTCTACACGGTGGTGGCCAACCTCGCCAAGTACGGGTTCATCGAGGAGGCGGGCACCGTCCGCGAGGGCCGGCAGCCGGAGCGGACCACCTACCAGATCACCGGGCTGGGCCTGGCCGAGCTCAGAGACTGGATGACGGAGCTGCTGAGCGTGCCGGAAGACGAGCGCAGCGGCTTCGTCGCGGCGCTGTCGGAGGCGGGCATCCTGCCCCCGGACGAGGTGATCGGGCTGCTCACCACCCGTCTGGAGTCTCTCGACAAGGCCAACGCGGCCGCGCAGGACGACCTGAAGGTGTGGGTCGAGCGGCTGCCCCGCATCCTGCTCATCGAGGCCGAGTACCAGCTCGCGATGCGAGTCGCGCAGTCGCGGTGGCTCCGCGGCCTGCTGACCGAGCTGGTCGAGGGGACCATCAGCGGCATCGACGGCTGGCGCCGCATGCACGAGACCGGGGAGATACCGCCCGAGCTCGTGGAGCTCAACGAGCAGGCCAGAAGGGGGTGGGACGTGACGCCGCCCGGCGTCGATGACCGCCAGACCTAGCACGACCCCGGTTCACGGTGCTGGAACACCGCGAACCGAGGTCGCAACCTCACCACCAGCCCTGCGGTTAGGCAGGACCCGGCGATCATGAGGCCCAATCACGATTGTATGCCGGGCGCCTTCTCGCAGGACTGGACCACGCACACCAGTCCAGCAACGAGGAGTTACCGCCATGCAGTCTGATCGGACCACCCGATCCCTCGCAGGCCCCGCCCAACCCATCCCGGTGCCCGCACATTCCCGCCCCGCGATCGAGGCGCGCGGCCTGGTCAAGACCTATCCCGCGCCGGGCAAGAGCCCGCGCGTCCGGGCGCTCGACGGGCTCGACCTCACCGTCCCCCCAGGCACGATCTACGCGCTCGTCGGACCCAATGGCGCCGGCAAGTCCACCACCGTCAAGATCCTCACCACGCTGGCGATCGCCGACGAGGGCACCGCGACCGTCGAGGGGATCGACGTCAGGACCGACCCGGCCCGGACGCGCCGCGTCATCGGCGTCGTCGGCCAGCGCTCGGGGGCCGACCCGGCCGCCACCGGCCGGGAGAACCTGATCCTCCAGGGCCACCTCTACGGCCAGCCCGCCGGGACCGCGAGGCTCCGCGCGGACGAGCTTCTTGAGCGCTTCGCGCTGACCGAGGCGGCGGGCCGGTTCGTCCGTACCTACTCCGGCGGCATGCAGCGCCGCCTCGACGTCGCGCTCGGCCTCGTGCACCGGCCGAAGGTGCTGTTCCTCGACGAGCCGACCACCGGCCTCGACCCCGAGGCGCGGACCGCGATGTGGGACGAGATCACCGCTCTGGCCGAATCCGACCAGGTGACGGTCCTGCTCACCACCCACTACCTGGACGAGGCGGACCGGCTGGCCGGCCGCCTGGCCGTCGTCGACCGGGGCCGGGTGGTCGCCGAGGGCGAACCGGACCGGCTCAAGCAGGACCTGGGGGTGACGTCGCTCGACGAGGTGTACCTGCACCACGCCGGCCGGCGCTATAGCGACGCGACCCGCGTGACGGAGGTGGCGGGGCGATGACGACCACAATCGACCGCGCGATGACCGGGACGGCCCCGTCCTCCGCGCTCCTGTCCGACACCTGGTACCTGACCGGCCGCAAGCTGCGCGCGCTGATCCGCCAGCCCTACGTCCTCGCGTTCAGCGTGCTCCAGCCGGCCATCTGGCTGTTCCTCTTCGGCGGCCTGTTCCAGAAGGTCATCGACATCCCCGGCTTCGCCTACCACGGCTCCTACCTGGCCTACCTGATCCCCGGCGTGGTCGCGATGAACGCGATGTCGGGCAACATGTGGGCGGGCATGGCGATGATCGAGGAGATCGAGCGGGGCACCCTCAACCGCTTCCTGGTCACCCCGGCCAGCCGCCTGGCGATCATGAACGCCACCGTCGTCGAGCAGGCGGTCAGCACGACCGTGCAGACGCTCATCATCGTGGTCCTCGGCTTCGCGGGCGGCGCCCGCTACCCGGGCGGCCCGGCCGGCGTCGTGGCCCTGATCGTCGCGTCGATCCTGGTCGGCGTCCTCTGGGGCGCCCTGTCGAACATGACCGGCATGCTCCTGCGCTCCCGCGAGGCGATCATCGGCGTCTACACGTTCTTCATGCTGCCGCTGATGTTCCTGTCCTCGGCCTTCATCCAGCCGGCCTTCATGCCCGGCTGGATGCAGGCGATCGCCTCCCGCAACCCGCTCAACTGGGAGGTCCAGATCGGCCGGGACGCCCTCGCCGCCAGCACCGACTGGTCCGCCGTGGCGGTCCGCTCCGGCGGCCTCCTCGTCCTCGCCCTCCTCGCAGTGGCAATCTCAGTCACCACCTTCCGCTCCTACGCCAAGAACGTCTAACCACCCACCACACCACCACGTCCACCCACTCACCACACCACCACGTCCACCCACCACCACCTCCAACCGCACCACCAACCTCAACCGCGTGACCGAGGCGCCACCGTCCCATCCATAGGGCGGTGGCGCCTCAGCACCAGCCCGCGTCACCCAACAGCGGAGCGTGTTCCGTTGGGGGTGCCCCGCGACCTGTCCGGCACACGATGACGGATTTAAGGCCGCAGCCGGTGACCAAACGGCACACGATCATGCCGACACTCATAAAGCGGGCCGGACGGTGCGCACGAGGGAGCGCGGAGTTAGCCTGAGGGGACGTCCGAGTGTTTGCCTGAAGCCAGTGCTTTCCCGACGGGAGCCTCCGATGGGCGATGAGCCAGTGGAGCACGACCCCAGGGACGGCGAGGCGCCCCGCCGCGAGGACAGCAACGCGTGGCCGGATGCCACGCTGCGGCGGCCCGCCCTCGATCCCGCGATCCCTCGTGTTGCGCGCGACCTGCTGAGGGCGCGAGGCGACCTGCTGGCGCCCGGCGCCCCCCGCAGCCGCCCCGGCCTTCTTCCCGCGCGGGGGGAGAGGCGCGAAACGACGGTGACCAACGCGGTCACCGGCTTGAGCACCGCCTTGTTCGTCGCGGTCGTGGGCTCGACCCCGTGGGCGGTCGGCGTGCTCGTCTTCCAGCAGCCGGTGGGCTGGCAGTCGGCCGCCGGGCGGTACGGGCTGCTGCTGGCCGAGCTGATCGTGGCGGTGACCGCAGTCGTTTTCGGCACCCGGATCGCCCGCTTCGGCGAGGTTCGCGTCGAGGCCGAGGCCGCCCGCGCCGCCCGGATCTACCGCGGCCGCTATCTCACCCATGCCGACCTCGACCCCCGTGCCCGGGTTCTGCTGCTCCGAGCGCAAGACGCAGTCGACACGATTAACTCGGCCGAGATCGTCCGGGCCGACCTGATCGACGAGCCGGCCACCAGCACGCTCCTGGCCGAGCAGGAGTGGCAGATCGCGCTCGCGGTACGTGAGCAGGCCCGGCTCCGCGCGCTACGGTCGCGCCTGGCCGAGCCGAGCCCGCACTCGCCCGCGGCGAAGCTGCTCGACGACCACCGTCAGGCGGCGCGGGCGGCCGACCAGAGCATCGCCAACCGGGTGACCGCCCTCGAACGCTACGCGGCCGAGATCAGCCGGGCCGACGCCGCCTACCGCGACTGGCGTCAGCACGCCGCCGTCGTCGAGCTCACCGGCGCGCACCTCGACATGCTCGCCCGCACCGCCGCCGACGAGCACGGCATCACCGAACTCGACGCTCTCACCCAGCGCGCCCGAATCCTCCGCGAGTCCTTCACAGAACCCGAGGACTAGCCGGCTCTGCGGGAACGGTCAGGCGGTTATCAAGTCAGCTATGGGGAGGCTCAGCCGGACAGGCTGTTCCAGCTCGAGAACGGAGCGGTGGACGGCATGCAGACGATACGCGTCGGCCGCAGCGTCGAGGTGGAACTCGCGGATCTCCCAGATGTCGTATTTCTCGTCGAGCACCACGACCAGATAAAGGGGAATTCCGGCGGTCGCATACGGGGCGCGCTTGTCCACCAGGTCCTCCCTGGCGGTAGCAGGCGAGGTCACCTCGACGACGAGGATCGTCTCTTGGGCGCTGGGTTTTCTCGCGGGATCGTCAATGCACCGGTAAACGGCCACGTCCGGGCGGCGGAAGGTGAATCGGGGAACGCGCCACAGCACGACATCGACGTCCGTTTCGACCGTCAGGCACGGGCCGACAGGGGAGCGGGCCGCCTCAAGCGCGAACGAAAGTCGCCGGGCGATCCGGTTGCGCCGAGGAACTGGCGACTCGCACTTGATCACGTGTCCGTGCACGATCTCGATGGTGCGTGAGATCTCCTACGACAGATCGCGGTACTCCGCCTCGGTCATGGACTCAGGAATATCGTTGAACCATCCCGGACTGCTCACAGGCATCATCTTTGCACGGCTCCTTAACCGTACGGAGGACCCTCAGCGCGGCTGCTCCAACCGCGTCCAGGGGGAGGGGGGGTTGTCGTCGCGGGGGAGCCAGAGCATCGGCTGCGTGCGCGCGAAGCCGCGCTGGAACCCGCGCTCCCAGGGAAACCGGCTGGCCGCGTCCGACCACACGACCTGGAGGTACGGCACCCTGACCATGCCGTAAAAGGAGTCGGAGACCGTCAGCAGCCGGGACTTGCGCCAGCTGAGGTCGACCGGGCGGAAGGCAAGCGGCGTCGCGCACACGTCGTCGAGCACCGTCTCCGGGGTGATGTCCACGCCGTCGGCCGCCCGCGCGCCGACCGCGTTGATGATCGACGCGGCCCCCTCGACCGGGAGGCCGCACAGGATCAGCTCCGGCACCTGGCACGTCAGCCACATGCCGATGCTGTACGCCCACGGCGGCGCCTTGCGGTCGGCCCTGCTGCCGGAGACCGCCCAGCCGTACTCGCCCACCGTGGCGGCGACCCAGTTCAGATGGTCCAGCTCGCCGGGATCAGGCCCGGCGGCGTCCTTCACGTGCTCGGGGCATTCGGTGCGGTTCCTGCGAGCGGAATGGCGCTTGGGAAGGTTCATGCCAGACACGCTACGCCGGGGGTCCGACATTCCGGCCGACGACAGGAAGCCCCTCGTCAGATCGGTAATCCGTTCGTTAGATCGGTGTTACCTGACCTGATCGGCGAGGTCTGTCGCGTTCGAATCGCCGAGCCCGGGATGGTCGAGCTCAGGGTCGCCGAGACCGGCGTCGTCGAGCCCGGTGACGTCGAGCCCGGCGCCGCCGCGCTCGCTGCCGGTGCCCAGTACGTCATCGGCCCGGATCGTCCAGATCTCACGCGGGATCAGCGTCAGCAGCGAGGCGACGACGATCACCGCCGCCGCGGCGAACTGCGTGGTGGACACGCCGATGGCGGCCGCCAGCGGACCGGCCAGCAGGGCGCCGAGCGGCATCGCCGACATCGACCCGAGCGCGTCGTAGGACGAGACCCGCGCCAGCTTGTCGGAGGGGATGCGGGTGGCCATCTGCACCGTCCACTGCACCATCATCACCTCGATCAGGGTCCCCAGGGCGAACGCGCACAGGCAGATCACCGCCAGCGGCAGGACCAGCGCGAGCGCGAGCGGCGTGAGGGCGATCGCGGCCCCGGATCCGACCACGAACAGCATCGGCTTGCGCGGTGTGTAGCGCAGCGACACCAGGCCGCCGGCCACCAGGCCGAGCGCGTCGGCGGCGGTGATCGCCCCCCAGGCGGCCGGCCCGCCCAGGTGGGTTCTGGCCACGACCGGGCCGAGCACCAGGAAGGCGCCGTTAAAAGCCATCATGACCAGGGCGTACTGGATCACGGTGGCCCACAGCCAGGTATGGCTGCGGAACTCGGTCCACCCCTCGCGCAGTTCCGTGACCATCCCCGCGCCCTTGGCTGCGGCGAACCGCAGGGTCTTGCTCCCTTCTTGCCCGTCCCTCCCGCCCCCGAGGGACAGCAGCAGCGGGATCGTGCCCGTCATACCGACCGCGCACAAGGTCAGCGCCCACCCCGGGCCGAGCACCGCGACCACCAGGCCGGCTGACGCCGCGCCGGTCATCTGCCCGGTGTTCATCGCCAGCCTGCTGATCGAGCTGCCCTCTTGCAGCAGCGCGTCCGGCACGATCTGCGGCAGCAGCGCCTGCGAGGCGGGGTAGAACATGGCGGCGCCGATCCCGTTGAGCGCCTCCAGGCAGATCATCGTCCACAGGGCCGGATGACCGGTCAGCACCAGCAGGCCGAACGCGCCCTCGCCCGCGATGACGGCGACGTTCCCGGCGATGATCACCCACTGCGGCCGCAGCCGGTCCGCGAACACCCCGCTGACCAGGGTGAACACCAGCATCGGGGCGACCTGCGCGGCCAGCACGTAGGAGAGGTCGGCCGTCGATCCGGTGAGGTTGAGCACCGCGAACGAGACGCCGACCATCGAGAACCCGTTGGAGAACGGCGCCAGCAGCCGGTCGATGAGCAGGATGCGGAAGTCGCGGATGGCGAGCACCGGGTACCGGCGAGCAGGCGCACGCCACGACATGACAAAGTCCGTTCTACGTCGGCTGGGAGCCTCCACGTTACGTGGCCACCCCTCGAACCAGCAATTTCTTTTGTGCGGGGCCCCTTACTCCGCAGATTCCTCCGGCTTCTCGTCCTCCGGGGCTTCACCCGTTCGGTCCGGTCCCTGGGCAGCCTCTGACGCTTCCGGGGTAATGCCGAGCTGACGCTCGATCCCGGTCAACCGCCGTTCGAGCGCCTCCAGCGTCCCGCCGATCGACGCCAGCGTCTCCCGGAACTCGCTGAACACCTGCGCCCGGACGCTGACGACGGCCCGGGGCGGCAGCCGGAGGCCGGGGCCGCCTGCCTGCGGCCCGCCCGCCAGCCACTCCACCGCCAGCTGCTCGTCTTGCCCCGGCTCGTTTGACTCGGCGGCGACCAGGAGCACCTTCTCCCTGACGGCCGCGGCGGGGGCAACCCGTTCCAGGATCTGCGCCCCCACCCCGTCACCCTCGCGGATGAGGCCGAGCAGGATGTGCTCGGTGCCGATGTAGTCCTTCTTCAGGGCGAGCGCTTCGCGCAGCGACAGCTCGAGAACATTCTTCGCCCGCGGGGTGAACGGGATGTGCCCCGTCGGCGTCTGCTGCCCCAGGCCGATGATGTCCCTGACCTGGTCGCGAGCCGCGTCCAGGGTGAGCCCGAGCGCCGCGATGGCGCGCGCCGCGACGCCGTCGCCCTCGTGGATCAGCCCGAGCAGGAGGTGCTCGGTCCCGATGTAGTTGTGGTCAAGCATCCTGGCCTCTTCCTGGGCCAGGACCACGACGCGCCGCGAGGGCTCGGTGAACCGCTCGAACATGGGGTTTCTCCCTCGGGGATCGGCGGGCGGGGAGATATCGTCTCACGGTACGCGGCTCTCCCGCGAGAGGGCAACAATGAGCGCTTTATCCCCAAACGTCCGGCGTCGACCTCTGCTCCCGGCCGCCGCCGGCAGTAACGCCGACGGCACGCCGCGAGGGACCCGGCAGGGCCGCAGAGCTGGCAGACTGGAGGGATGTCCATGACCGATCCGGTGACGGCCCCCGTAGCAATCAACCGAACCGTCGGCGAGCCGTGCGTCCTCCTCAAACTGGGCGAGATCTTCCTCAAGGGGAAGAACCGCCAGCACTTCGTGCGGATGCAGCAGGCAAACGTCCGCGCCGCGGTCCGGACCACCGGCGTGCCGGTGGAACTCACGGTGCGCGAGGGGGTGCTCGTCCTGCGGGCGGCCCACGGCGAGGGCCAGGCGGCCGAGCGCATGACGGCGGCCGAGCACGCGGAGGCGATGGACCGGGTCGCCGCGCGGGCGGCCGACGTTCCTGGCATCGCCCGGGTCTGCCGGGCGCTGCGGGTGGACAAGACGCCGGAGGCCGCAACCGCCGCCGCGATCGCGCTGACGAGCCCGGCCAGCGGGACGTTCGCGGTCCGGGCGCGCCGCCGTGACAAGCGCTTCCCCATCACCTCCGAGCAGCTCAACGTCCTCATCGGGGACCGGGTGAACGCCGCCCACGGGCTGAAGGTCAGCCTCAAGCACCCGGACACGGAGATCTTCGTCGAGGTCGACGCCCGCGAGGTGTTCGTGTTCACCGGCGGCCAGCCGGGGCAGGGCGGGCTGCCGGTCGGGATGAGCGGCCGGGCGGTCGTGCTGATGTCAGGCGGAATCGACTCGCCCGTCGCCGCCTACCGGATGATGCGCCGCGGCCTGCGCTGCACGTTCCTGCACTTCTCGGGGATGCCGCTGACCGGCCCGGAATCCATCTACAAGGCGTATGCCCTGGTCCGCGGCCTGGACCGGTTCCAGGGCCAGTCCCACCTCTACGTCGTCCCGTTCGGTAAGGCCCAGCAGGCGCTGGCGACCACGGGGGCCGGCCGCCTCCAGGTGATGGCCCAGCGGCGGCTGATGCTCAAGACCGCCGAGGCGCTCGCCGCCCGCATGCACGCCAGCGCCCTGGTGACCGGCGATTCCCTCGGGCAGGTCTCCAGCCAGACCCTGACCAACATCACCGCCCTCGACGACGCGGTCAAGCTGCCGATCCTGCGCCCGCTCCTCGGCTGGGACAAGACCGAGATCATGGCCGAGGCGCGCCGCCTGGACACGCTCGCCATCTCCGAGCTCCCCGACCAGGACTGCTGCACGCTGCTGACCCCGCGCCGGGTGGAGACCAGGGCCAAGATCGACGACCTGCGCCGCATCGAGATCCGCCTCGACGCCGCCGAACTCGCCGAGCAGCTCGCCCAAACCGCCCAGGAGTACCGCCCCGAGTAGCAAAAGGGCCCCGCGCCGAAGAGATCCATGGCCGTTCCGGGGTCTTGGTACCGGTAACGCCATGGATCTCCGCCAGACGATCTAGCGCATCAAGATAACAGCAAGAAACGCGGCAAAGAAACGCGGCACAGAAACGCGGCAAACGCCTCCGCCCGTGCGACAGGCAGATAAATGGCGCTTCCGACCCCAGCAGGGCGGAACGGCCATGGATCTCCGCTAGGCGTGCGGCGCCAGGGCGGGGGCCGGGGTCAGGGTGCGGCCGACCAGCGGGGACAGGTGGGTCGCGATGCTGGCGAGCTCCCGCAGGTCCGATTCGATGAGCGCCTGCGCGCCGTCGCACAGCGCGGACTCCGGGTGCGGGTGGACGTCGACGATGATGCCGTCCGCGCCGACCGCGATCGCCGCCCGCGACAGCGGCAGCACCAGGTCCCGGCGGCCGCCGGAGTGCGACGGGTCCACGATCACCGGCAGGTGCGAAAGCCGCTGCGCGACCGGCACGGCCGAGATATCCAGCGTGTTCCTGGTGGCCTTCTCGAACGTGCGGATGCCGCGCTCGCACAGCACGATGTCGAGGTTGCCGCGCTGCGCGATGTACTCGGCCGCCATCAGCCACTCCTCGATGGTGGCGGACATGCCCCGCTTGAGCATGACCGGCTTGCCGGCCGCGCCGACCGCCTGCAGCAGCGGGAAGTTCTGCATGTTGCGCGTCCCCACCTGGAGCATGTCGGCGTAGGAGGCGACCAGGTCGACGTCGCGCGCGTCGATCACCTCGGTCACGATCGGCAGCCCGACCTCGGCCCGCACGTCGGCCAGGATCTTCAGGCCCGCCTCGCCGAGTCCCTGGAACGCGTACGGCGAAGAACGCGGCTTGAACGCGCCGCCGCGCAGCAGCGACGCGCCTCCCGCGCGCGCCATCCGGGCGGCCGCCAGCGTCTGCTCGGGTGTCTCGACCGCGCACGGCCCGGCGATGACGGTCAGCGTGTCGGGCCCGATCGGCACCCCCGCCACCCGGACGACCGAGCGCCTGCGCCGGTGCTCCCGGCTGACCAGCTTGTACGGGGCTGACGTCCGCACCACGTCGGCCACGCCCGGCAGCGCGGCCAGGTTCAGCGTCGCCAGGAACCGCTCCAGGTCGCCGGAGAGCCCGATGATCGCCGCCGCCCCGCCCCGGCTGACGAACGCCTCGCCGCCGGCCTCCTGCACCACGCTCACCACGTGGTCGATCTCGGCGACGCTCGCGTCCGCGGCCATCACGACAACCATCTGACCCGCCCCTCCACGCGCCTGGCGGCGTCTATGCCGCGCGCAATCCCTTCAGCGTAGCGATGTCACGCGCGTGACCCGCCTTACCGCCGGGAGTTTCTACGACGAAGGGGACATCGCCGAGCGCCGCCAGGAGCTCGCGGAACGGCTCGGTGCCGATCTGGCCGGCCCCGAGCGCCTCGTGCCGGTCCCGCTTCGACCCGCACCCAAGCAGCGAGTCGTTGGCGTGCACGAGGCCCACCCGGCCGGGCCCGGCCGCCGCGACGAGCTCGCCCAGCATCGCGGCCACCCCGCCGACGGCGGTCAGGTCGTGGCCGGCGGCGAACAGGTGGCAGGTGTCCAGGCACACGCCGGCCCGAGGGTGGTTCTCGACCGCGGCCAGGTACTGCTCCAGGTCGCCGGCCTGCGCGCAGAGCATCTGGCCCTGCCCCGCCATCGGCTCGAAGAGCAGGTCGGGATCGTCGTCGCCGAGCTTGTCGAGCAATGGCAGCACGATCGAGCCCAGCTGCCGCAGCGCCTGCTCCCGGTCCGCCCAGCCCACGGCCGACCCGGCGTGCACCACCACGCCGCGCGCCCCGATCTCCCCGCCCCGCTGCAACGCGTGCGCGATCGCGGAAGCCGACTTCGACGCCACCGCCGGATCGCCCGAGCCCAGGTTGATCAGGTACGGCGCGTGGATGAAGACGGGCAGGCCGCAGTCGCGCAGCAACCGGTCCTGCCCGGCGTCGCCCGGCCCGGTCGCCCAGCCGCGCGGGTTGGACACGAACACCTGGATGACCTCGGCCCCGACCTCGGCCGCATACCCGAGCCCGCCCGTGGCGAGCCCGCCGGTCACGGTCGCGTGCGCCCCGATCAGTCCCATGGAGGGGCTAGAAGAACCCGGCGAGTCCGCCGTAGGTCACGGTGATCGTGCTGCCGGCCGGGGCCTGGCCCGACGGGGTGATGCTGGTGACCTTCTGGCCGAAGCCGCTCTGCTGCTGGCCGACCACCTTGAAGCCGAGCTGCGTGAGCGTCTGCTGCACCTGCTGGAAGTGCATGCCGATCAGGTCGCCGGGGATCTGCACCTCCGGCGGCCCCTCCGAGACCGAGACGGCGACGGTCGACCCGGGCGGGACCGGCGTGCCGGGGGCGTCGGACTGGGCCACGATGATGCCCTGCGGCTGGTTGCTCTGTACGTTGGTCGGCTGCAGGTGGATGTTGTTGCCGCCCGCCCACTGCTCGATCGCGTTGATGTCCTGGCCGACCAGGTTCGGCAGCGCCAGGCCGGCCACCACCTCGATGGTGACGGGCTGGTTCTGCGGCCACGATGTGTTGGCAGGCGGCACCGTGCCCGCGACCGAGTTCAGCACCACGGTCCCGTTGACGCCGACCGGCTTGGTCGTCGAGCTCACGGTCAGGCCGGCCGCGCGCAGCGCCGCCTCGGCCTGCGACAGCGACTTCCCGGCGACCGACGGCACGTTGATCATGTGCGGGCCGAGCGAGACGGTCAGCACGATCGTCGCGCCGGGCAGCGCCCGGCCCGAGGGCGACGTGCTGATGACGTCGTTCTTGGCGACGTCGTTGTCGATCTCGCGGGTTCCGATGCTCACGTTGAACCCGGCCTGCCGCAGCTCCTGCTCGGCCGCCGTGACCGATGTCCGGTCCACCGACGGCACGGTCGTGTACCGGCCGGACGTCAGCCACCAGCCGCCGCCGCCGAGCCCGATCACGGCCACCAGGGCGACCGCCAGGTACGCCAGCCGCCTGCTGAACAGCCACCGCTGCAGGAACGGCTCCCGCCCGCCGGGCTCGTCCGGGCCGCCCGCCTCGGTCTGGCCGAGGTAGGAGCTGGCGTCGTACAGCCCCGTCGCCGCGTACTCACCGCCGCCGTACCCAGGACCGCCGCCATGGCCGCCCCCGCCGCCGTACCCGGCCCCGCCGCCGGCGAACATCGTCGTGGACGACGCGGCGCCCGCCGCCTCCAGCGTGCCCGCCCCGGAGGCCCCAGCAGCCGCGCCGCCCCCGTAGGGATAGCCGCCGCCATGGCCGCCGGCGAACCCGCCCTCGAAGGCGTCGCCGCCGCCGTACCCGACCACCCCGGCCGCCGCCGCGCCCGCGGCAGTGCCAGCCGCGCCAGGAGACGCCGTCCACGCCCCGCTGACCGAGTCGCCCTGCCCGGAAAGGCCGCGCAGCGACCGCACCGCCCGCCAGAACACGTCCGCGTTGGCCGGCCGCCACTGCGGGTCCCTGCTGGTGGCCGCGCCGACCAGCTGGTCGACGGCCGGGATGACCCCGCCGACTACCGAGCCGACGGCGGGAACGTCGGAGTTGACGTGCGCGTACGCCACCGCCAGGGGGGTTTCGCCGGTGTACGGCTGCCGCCCGGTGAGCATCTCGAACAGCAGCACGCCGGCCGAGTAGACGTCGGTCCTGGCGTCGGTCACCGCCCCGGTGACCTGCTCGGGCGCGATGTAGGCGACGGACCCGATGATCTGCCCGGCCCGCGTGTTGCCGACGGCGGCCGAGGCCCGGGCGAGACCGAAGTCCACCACCTTGACCCGCCCGTCGGGCGTGATGAGCACGTTCTCCGGCTTGACGTCCCGGTGCACGATCCCGGCCTGGTGCGCGGCCGCCAGCCCGGCCAGGATGGGGTCCATGATCCCCAGCGCGTCCTGCCAGCTGAACCAGCCGCGCTCGCGCATCAGCGATCGCAGCGTCCTCCCGGGCACGTACTCCATCGCCAGGAACAGGTACTCCCCGTCGGCCCCCTGATCGAAGACCGCGACGATGTTCTGATGCGAGAGCTGCGCCACTGACTTCGCCTCGCCGATGAACCGGGCCACGAACTCGGCGTCGCGGGCCAGGTCGGCGTGCATGACTTTAAGCGCCACCTCCCGGTCGAGCCGGGTGTCGGTGGCGAGGTAGACGGTGGCCATGCCGCCGTGCGCGATGCGGGAGCGGACGTGGTAGCGCCGGTCGAGCATCCGCCCCGTGAGCATGTCCGCGGACGCAGATTCCATCACCGCCGATTTTACGGCCCGCCGCCGACGGGCTTCGCCCTATTCATCACTTTGTCTCATCTTGACCGCAGCGGGTACATATCTGCAAGCGTCGAGTTGCACCTATTACGGTGATATGTAAGACTCCGCAGGCAGAGCGCGGTGCTTGAGGGAGGGCGTTGACATGGAAGACCGTATCGAACAGCGGATCACCATCCGGTCCACTCAGGACAAGGTATGGCAGCTCGTCACCCGGCCGGGCTGGTGGCTGCCCGGCAGCACCGCCGAGCCCGCCCGCAACCCGGCCCGGCTGTCGATCGAGTACGGCGGCGACAGCAGGCCCTACGTGATCGATGTCATCCGGCTTGAGCCGCAGGGCTACGCGTCGTTCCGCTGGGCGAGCGCGTTCGGCGGCGCCGCCCCCGTGCCCGGCAACGCGACCCTGGTCGAGTTCTACCTGCGGCCGGTCGGCGACGAGGTCGGCGTGACCGTGGTGGAGAGCGGCTTCGCCTCCCTCGGCCTGTCGGACGCGCTGCGCGAGGACGCGTGGAAGGGGAACGCTGGCGGCTGGCAGTACGAGCTCGCCGGTCTGCGGATCCGGGCCGAGCAAGGCATCAGGGCCGAGCAAGGCATCCGGGCCGAGCAAGGACGATGACCGACCCGGGCCGGGTGTTCGCCGCGCTCGCCGACCCGCGCCGTCGCGAGCTGCTCGAGCTGCTGGCCGGCACCCCGGGCGTGTCCGCCGGGGCGCTCGCGGCCCGGCTGCCGGTCTCCCGCCAGGCGGTCGCCCAGCACCTGGCCGTGCTCGAGGAGTGCGCCCTGGTCAGCCGGCGGCGGGCCGGGCGGCAGGTGCTGTTCAGCGTCCAGGCCGACGGCCTGGCGGCCGCCGCGGACTGGCTCCGGGAGCGCGCGACCGCGTGGCTGGCCCAATAAAATTCGAGCCGACCAGGGGAAAGATCCCCTATTGTGGTGGAATGTCGGTTGTTTCAAACCGGCCCTGATGTGGGACATTGGACACGTGGCACAGATAGAACCCTCAGCCGACGCTCTTGTCGCCGAATGGCTGTCACTCCCCGAGGTGGCCACCCGGCTTGACCTGCCCGTCAGTCGCATCAAGCAACTGCTGCGCGACCGCAAGCTGCTCGCCGTCATACGGCCGAGCGGCGACCGCGCCGTCCCGGCGGCCTTCCTCCAAGGCGACCAGATCGTCAAGGGCCTGAGCGGCACGCTCACGGTCCTGCTCGACTGCGGTTTCGCCGACGAAGAGGCCCTGCGCTGGCTTTTCACCGCCGACGCGACCCTCCCCGGCACCCCCATCGACGCGCTCTGCGCCCACCGCGGCACCGAGGTCAACCGCCGCGCGCAGGCCCTAGCGTTCTAGTCTTCTAGGCTCCCAGCCAAGGCAGGAAGGCGCCCCGTGCGAGCGGGCCGCCTTCTCTGCATGCCCGAAATCTCCTTGTGGTGGCAGCACAGAAAACCAAGTCGTGAGTTATGCTTGCCCACATGCCGCCGAGACCGAGACAGCCGAGACGGCCTCAGCCGTCGCACGCGACACAGAGGCTTAGCCGCCGGGCCGCGCCCAGCGTCGCCGACGTGCTCAAGACCGGCCGCTCGTTCTCGTTCGAGTTCAGCCCGCCCAGGAGCGAGAAGGCCGAGCGCCAGCTCTGGCAGGCGATCCGCCAGCTCGAGTCGCTCAAGCCGACGTTCGTCTCGGTGACCTACGGGGCCGGCGGCTCGACCAGGGAGACCACCGTCGCGATCACCGGCGCGATCGCCGAGCAGACCTCGCTCGACCCGGTCGCCCACCTTACCGCGGTCAACCACTCGGTCCAGGAGCTGCGGCACGTGATCGGCTCCTACGCCGGCGTGGGCGTGCGCAACATGCTGGCGCTGCGGGGCGACCCGCCGGGCGACCCGAACGCGGACTGGGTCCGGCACCCGGACGGCCTCGAGCACGCGGTCCAGCTGGTGGAGCTGCTGAAGGCCTCGGGTGACTTCTGCGTCGGGGTGGCCGCGTTCCCCGAACTGCACCCGCGCTCGCTCGACGCCGACGCCGACGCCCGCTACTTCGTCGAGAAGTGCCGGGCCGGGGCCGAATTCGCGATCACCCAGATCTTCTTCCAGGCCGAGGACTACCTGCGGATGCGGGACCGGGTGAGCGCGCTCGGCTGCGACGTGCCGATCATCGCCGGGATCATGCCGGCCACCAGCCCGCGCATCCTCGACCGGATGGTCGAGCTCAGCGGGTGCAAGGTCCCGGTCGGCCTGCTCGACCAGCTCCGGGCCGCCACCGACGCGGGCGACGCGGCGGCGGCGCGCGAGATCGGCGTCGGCTACGCCACCGCGCTGTGCGAGCGGCTGCTCGCCGAGGGGGTGCCCGGCCTGCACTTCTGCACGCTCAACAACGCCCGCGCGACCATCGAGCTCTACGTCTCGCTCGGCCTGGCCACCTTGAGCGGCAGCAGGGCCCCCATCACCGCGTAGGGGGGCTCGCTGCCGGAGAAGCGGAAGCCGGTCAGCAGGTCGGTGAACCCGACCCCCCGGTAGAGCCGCCTGGCGGGGGTCTGCGCGTCGGCGGTGGAGAGCACCGCGGTCCGCTCGCGGCGGTCGTCGGTGACCGACAGCAGCAGCGTCCGGCCGATCCCCGCGCCCTGGTAGGGCGGCAGCACGTGCAGCTCGGCGATCTCGAAGGAGTCCTCGAGCCACCCCGTCGCCTCGGGGCACCCCGGCGCAGAGGCGGGGTAGCCCGCCCCCGATCGCGACGCGAGCGCGCTGGCCACCATGTCGTGCCACCACTGCCCGCTCACCCCGTGGAACCCGTAGCAGAAGCCGGCCAGCACCCCGTCGTCGACCGCGGTCAGGCAGCGGAAGCCGGGGCTGGCCGCGTGCCGGTCCATGATCGCCTCGCGCCCGCCGATCAACCGCTCGGGGGGATTCATCGCGGCAGCGTAGACGCCGACAAGCTCGCCGATGGCGGCCCGGAATTCCGGGGGCCCAAGCTCGCTGTAGCTGACCCTCATCTGCGAAAGCTTAGGTGAGGTGGGCAGATGGCGGAGGGTGCGGGGGGGAACACCGGTCCGTTCGATATAACGATTTTAACTTTGCTCGAGAACCGGAGCGAAATTCAAATGAATGTTTCCGAACGGACCGGGGCGACTGTCAGCCCGACGCTCGCTTCTCCCAGCGTGGGGTGCGTGGCGGTGAGGGTCAGCTGGCCGGCCTTGCCCGGCCGGGAGCGGATGAAGCCGCCGCCGACGCCGCCAAGGGCCGCCAGCGACTACCGTCCTCGAAAGCGCCGGCCCTGGAATGTCAGACCCACGGCGTAGCTTCGAACTCGTAAGCAAATGAACTGGACTTTTCCGCGAACCTGTGTTCGAATGTAACTGTGTTCGAATGATGGGGACAGGCTCCGGCCGCCGCGACCCCCGGCGGCCGGTGCCGGCCGGGCGGAGCGTGGGGAAGCGCTTCGCCCGGCCAGCCTCCTCTCCGCGCGAACGGCGAGCCGGCGAGTGCGGACAACACAGCATCACCTGAAGGAGTGATGACCATGATCAGCGAGATCGCGACCGCGAGGGCGCGCAACCGCGTGCCAGACAACACTGGCCTGTTCGAGGCCGTGCCGCTGCCGAGCCGGGTGCCGTCGGCGGCGCTGAGCCTGCTGCGCACCGCGCGGCACGGCCTGGCCGAGGCGGAAGCCGAGGGCGATCCAGGAACTCGCTACATCTGCGCGCACCTGGCGGCGCTGCGCGCGGCCGCGGCGATCGTGGCGGCCAGGGGCGAGCCCGGCAGCGGCGCGCGGCGCCGTCGGCCGAGGTCCGTCTGGGAGCTGCTGCCGCAGGTCGAGCCGGCGCTGGCCGAGTGGGCGGCGTTCTTCGCGGCCGGCGCGGCCAAGCGGGCCGCCGCCGAGGCCGGACTGCCGAGGGCGGCCTCCCCGCAGGAGGCCGATGACCTGCTGCGGGACGCGAGTACGTTTCTGACGGTGGCGGAGCGAGCGCTCGGGGTCGAGACCGAGCCGGTGCTGCCGCTGCGATCGGTGAGCTGATTTCGCACAATCAGCGCTGCGCTGCAAGGGAGCCCGCCGCGAAGACGGGAAGCCGTCAATTTGCCTAAATTCGCAGGCCGAACCGCCCACCCGGCGAAAGCCGGGTTACGCCAGGTGGGCGGCAGACCGCTCGAGCCTAGAAGGACTCGATGGAGTTGCTCCGGGCGTCCGCGTCGAGCACGCCCCAGCTGATGAGCTCCTCGGTCAGGTCGGCGGGCGACTTGTCGTAGATGACCGCGAGCGAGCGCAGGTCCTCATGCCGCACCGACAGCACCCGGCCGTTGTAGTCGCCGCGCTGCGCCTGGATGGTGGCGACGTAGCGGGCCAGCGGGCCGACCTTCTCCTTGGGCAGCTGGTTCATCCGCTCAAGGTCGATCACGAGCTTGGGAGCGCTCGCGATCGGGGTGGGGGCCGCGTCGCCCGGCAGCAGCTCGGACACGGGGACCCCGTAGAACTCGGCCAACTCGGCCAGCTTCTGGACGGTGACGGAGCGGTCGCCGCGCTCGTAGGAGCCCACGACGACGGCCTTCCACCGGCCGCGGGACTTCTCTTCAACACCGTGTAGTGAGAGCCCCTGCTGCGTGCGGATGGCGCGCAGTCGCGCGCCCAGGGTCTTGGCGTACTCAGATGGCATTTTTCCTCGGTTTCCCGGCCAGTCGTCGCTTACGGTAACGGTTACGCACAGTGACGGTAGGCGGCGAGAGCGACAAGGTCAAGCCGAATGGCAAAAACTGGTTGAACTCGTCTAGTAACCGGCATCTCCCTTTCCTATCGCTACCTACCCGGCGCCGGAACGCGACAACCCCCGCTGTAATCGGCATTCCCGTGTGCAGAGCGGGCAAAGCGGGGACCTCTGGCGCTCTCGAAACGTTATGAACCCGTATGTCCAATGTGACGTAAATCACAGCTTTCATGCTCCCCATCCGGGGCCGGCCCCGGTGCTCGCATGGGGGCGAATCGGTCGCTCGGCGTGGCGGAGGGGAAGCGAAGTAACGCTCGGGGACGCTCCGTGGGGCGGGGCAACCACAGTGTAGTGACCTTTCGTGTTCGTTGTGTGGCTAATAGTGCGGCGGCGACGCCTGGGTTTGGGTGGCCGGCACATACCTGCTGGTACGGTGGTCGATGTAGGCATCCTTTAATGGACCGTCCCGTGAGACGGGGAAGGAGGTCGTGACTGGTGTGCGCAATGCGACCTGAACCAGATCACGCGCCGGGCGATAGCGGCCCCGGCAAGCTCGACCGCCCGGATCATCCGAGCCCGGACCAGCAGGGCTGGAAGGCGGTGCTCACTCCGGAAGAGATCCGTCGCGCTTTGAGCCGTATCGCGCACGAGATCCTGGAGCGGACGCACGGCGGCGAGGGGATCGTGCTGCTCGGCATCCCCACCCGCGGCGTCTACCTCGCCCGCCGCCTGGCCGCCCGGATCGGCGAGTTCGAGGGCGCGCCCGCGCCGGTGGGCTCCCTCGACGTCACCATGCACCGCGACGACCTGCGGCTGCGCCCGGCCCGGGCGCTGCAGCGGACCGAGGTGCCGCCAGACGGGGTGGACGGCAAGACCGTCGTCCTCGTCGACGACGTGCTCTTCTCCGGCCGGACCGTCCGCGCCGCCCTGGACGCGCTCAACGACCTCGGCCGGCCGCGCTCGGTCCAGCTCGCGGTGCTGGTCGACCGAGGCCACCGCGAACTGCCGATCCGCGCCGACTACGTCGGCAAGAACCTGCCGACCGCGCACCGCGAGGCGGTGCGGGTGCTGCTGTCGGAGAGCGACGGCGGAGACTCGGTGCTACTCGGGGAGAGCGACCAGTGAACAAGCACCTGATCTCGGCCGGCGACCTCAGCCGCGAGGACGCGGTGCTGATCCTGGACACCGCCGCCGAGCTCGCCAGCGTCGCCGGGCGGCCGATCAAGAAGCTGCCGACGCTGCGCGGCCGGACCGTCGTCAACCTCTTCTACGAGGACTCGACCAGGACCAGGGCCTCGTTCGAGGCGGCCGCCAAGCGCCTGTCGGCCGATGTGATCAACTTCTCCGCCAAGGGGTCGAGCGTCGCCAAGGGCGAGTCGCTCAAGGACACCGCGCTGACCCTGGAGGCGATGGGCTCCGACGCGATCGTGGTCAGGCACCCCGCCTCGGGCGCGCCCCGGCGGCTGGCCGACTGGACCAGCGGCCGGGTGATCAACGCGGGCGACGGGACGCACGAGCACCCCACCCAGGCGCTGCTCGACGCGTTCACCATCCGGCAGCGGCTGGTCGGCCCCGACCAGCGCGGCAAGGGCCTGGACGGGGTCCGGGTGACGATCGTGGGCGACATCCTGCACTCCCGGGTCGCCCGCTCCAACGTGCTGCTGCTCGACACCCTCGGGGCCGAGGTGACGGTGGTCGCCCCGCCCACCCTGATGCCGTGGGCGATCGAGACCTGGCCGTGCAAGGCCAGCTACGACTTCGACGCCGAGCTGCGCAAGACCGACGTGGCGATGATGCTCCGGGTGCAGCAGGAGCGGATGTCGGCCGCGTTCTTCCCGACCGTCCGCGAGTACCGCCGCCGCTACGGCCTCGACACCGGCCGGATGGCGCTGCTGCCCGAGCACGCCATCGTCATGCACCCGGGCCCGATGAACCGGGGCGTGGAGATCGCGGCCGAGGTCGCCGACTCGCCCAGGTCCACGATCGTCGCCCAGGTGGCCAACGGCGTGACGGTCCGGATGGCCGTCCTCTATCTCATGCTCGGCGGCGCGGCGGAAGGCGCAGCATGAGCACACATTTCATGCTCGGCGGCGCTGCGGAGGAGACACTATGAGCGAGCAGTGGCTCATCAAGGGCGCCTCGATTACCGGCGGCGAGGCAGCCGACATTCACATCAACGACGGCATCATCGCCGCCGTCGGCCCTGGCCTGACCGCGGTCGGGGCGACCGTGCTCGACGCGGGCGGCCTGGTTGCCCTGCCCGGCCTGGTCGACCTGCACACGCACCTGCGCGAGCCGGGCCGGGAAGACGCCGAGACGGTGGAGACCGGCACCCGCGCGGCCGCCCTCGGCGGCTACACCGCGGTGCACGCGATGGCCAACACCGAGCCGGTGGCCGATACCGCCGGCGTGGTCGAGCAGGTCTGGCGGCTCGGCCAGCAGGCCGGCTACGTCGACGTCCGCCCGGTCGGCGCGGTCACCGTGGGGCTGGCCGGCAAGCAGTTGGCCGAGCTGGGCGCGATGGCCGACTCGGCCGCCCGCGTCCGCGTCTTCTCCGACGACGGCTTCTGCGTCGCCGACCCGCTGCTGATGCGCCGCGCGCTCGAGTACGTCAAGGCGTTCGACGGCGTGATCGCGCAGCACGCGCAGGAGCCCCGGCTGACCGAGGGCGCGCAGCTGAACGAGGGCGAGGTGGCCTCCAGGCTCGGGCTGGCGGGCTGGCCGGCCGCCGCCGAGGAGGCGATCATCGCCCGCGACTGCCTGCTCGCCGCGCACGTGGACGCCGCCCTGCACGTCTGCCACGTGTCCACGGCCGGCTCGGTCGAGATCATCCGCTGGGCCAAGTCCAAGGGCTGGCGGGTGACCGCCGAGGTGACGCCGCACCACCTGCTGCTGACCGACGACCTCGCCGCCGACTACGACACGGTATTCAAGGTCAACCCGCCGCTGCGCACCCAGGCGGACGTCGACGCGCTCCGCGCCGCGCTCGCCGACGGCACCATCGACTGCGTGGCGACCGACCACGCGCCGCACCCGGTCGAGGCCAAGGAGGCCGAGTGGGCGGCCGCCGCCAACGGCATGACCGGGCTCGAGACGGCGCTGCGGGTGGTGCAGCTCGCGATGGTCGAGGGCGGGCTGCTGGACTGGGCGGGCGTCGCCGACCGGATGTCGGTCCGCCCCGCCGCCATCGGCCGGGTGCCCGGCCACGGGCAGCCGATCGCGCCCGGGGCGCCCGCCAACCTGACCCTGTACGACGCGGCCGCGCCGGCGGCGGCGGTGGACCCGAGGACGCACGCGTCCAAAAGCCGCAACAACCCGTTCGCGGGCCGGGCGCTGCCGGGCGCCGTGGCCGCCGTGTTCCTGCGCGGCACCGCGACGGTCCTCGATGGAAAGGTGACCCGATGAGCAACACCGGACCGGACGCGATGCTGGTCCTTGAGGACGGCACGACGCTGCGCGGCACCGGGTTCGGCGGCCACGGCGAGTCGTTCGGCGAGATGGTGTTCAACACCGGCATGACCGGCTACCAGGAGACGCTGACCGACCCGTCGTACTGCGGCCAGATCGTCGCGATGACCGCGCCGCACATCGGCAACACCGGCATCAACGACGAGGACCAGGAGTCGCACCGGATCTGGGTCAGCGGCTACGTGGTCCGCGAGCCCGCCCGGATCGCCTCGAGCTGGCGGGCCAAGCGCTCGCTCGACGCCGAGCTCAAGGCCCAGGGGATCACCGGCATCGCCCTCACCGGGACCCGCGCGCTGACCATGCGGCTGCGCGAGCACGGCGCGATGCGGGCGGCCGTCTCCACCGTCGAGGACGACCCGGCCCGGCTGCTCGACCGGGTCCTCGCCAGCCCGGGCATGACCGGGGCCGACCTGGCCCGGATCGTCACCACGCCGCACCCGTACACGGTCTCACCGCCGGCCGGGACCACGACCAGGTACCGGGTCGCCGCGGTCGACCTCGGCATCAAGAACGCGACCCCGCAGAACATGGCCGCCCGGGGGATGGAGGTGCGGGTGCTCCCGGCCACCGTCACCGCCGACGAGATCCTCGCCACCGCGCCGGACGGCGTGTTCTTCTCCAACGGCCCCGGCGACCCGGCCGCGGCCGGCTACGCGGTCGCGGCGATGCGCGGCGTGCTCGACGCGGGGGTCCCGCTGTTCGGCATCTGCTTCGGCAGCCAGATCCTGTCCCGGGCCGTCGGCCTCGACACCTACAAGCTGCGCTACGGCCACCGGGGCGTGAACCAGCCGGTGATGGACCTGTCCACCGGCAAGGTCTACATCACCAGCCACAACCACGGCTTCGCGGCCGCGCTTCCACCGGAAGCGGCGCAAGAGCGCGAGCCGGGCGGCGCCTGGGCGCACGTACCGCCCGGTGCCCGCAAACCGTTCGAGACCCCCTACGGGGCGGCTGCGGTGACCCACGTGAACCTCAACGACGGCGTGGTCGAGGGGATCAGGCTGCTCGACCGGCCCGCCTTCGCCGTCCAGTACCACCCGGAGGCGGCCCCCGGCCCGCACGACGCGGTGGACCTCTTCGACCAGTTCGCCACCCTGATGAACGGGGGTCAGTGACGCATGCCGCGCCGTGACGACCTGAAGTCGGTCCTCGTCATCGGGTCCGGCCCGATCGTGATCGGGCAGGGCTGCGAGTTCGACTACTCGGGCACCCAGGCCTGCCGGGTCCTCAGGCAGGAGGGAATCCGGGTCTCCCTGGTCAACTCCAACCCGGCCACGATCATGACCGACCCGGAGTTCGCCGACGCCACCTACGTCGAGCCGATCACCGCCGAGGTGCTCGCCAAGGTGATCGCGAAGGAGCGCCCGGACGCGCTGCTGCCCACCCTCGGCGGCCAGACCGCGCTCAACGCCGCCGTCGCGCTGCACGAGAACGGCACCCTCAAGAAGTACAACGTCGAGCTCATCGGGGCCGACATCGACGCGATCGAGGCGTGCGAGAACCGCGAGAAGTTCAAGGAGATCGTGCAGGGCCTCGGGGCGGAGGTGCCGCGAAGCCGGATCTGCCACTCCATCAACGACTGCCTGGCGGCCGTCGAGGACCTCGGCCTCCCGGTCGTCGTCCGCGCGTCCTTCACGCTCGGCGGCGCGGGTTCCGGCATCGCCTACGACGAGGCCGGCCTGCGCCGGATCGCCGGCAGCGGGCTCGACGCCAGCCCGACCACCGAGGTGCTCCTGGAGGAGTCGATCATCGGCTGGAAGGAGTTCGAGCTCGAGCTGATGCGCGACCGCCACGACAACGTGGTGATCGTCTGCTCGATCGAGAACGTCGACCCGATGGGCGTGCACACCGGCGACAGCGTGACCGTCGCGCCGGCCATGACGCTGACCGACCGCGAGTACCAGACGATGCGCGACACCGCGATCAAGATCATCCGCGCAGTCGGGGTGGACACCGGCGGCTGCAACATCCAGTTCGCGTTCGACCCGGTGACCGGCCGGATGGTCGTCATCGAGATGAACCCGCGGGTCTCCCGCTCGAGCGCGCTCGCCTCCAAGGCGACCGGCTTCCCGATCGCCAAGATCGCCACCAAGCTCGCCATCGGCTACACCCTCGACGAGATCCCGAACGACATCACCGGGCAGACCCCGGCCTCGTTCGAGCCCGCCCTCGACTACGTGGTCGTCAAGATCCCCCGGTTCGCGTTCGAGAAGTTCCCCGGCGCCGACACCACGCTCACCACGCACATGAAGTCGGTCGGCGAGGCGATGGCGATCGGCCGCTCCTTCGCCGAGGCGCTGCAGAAGGCCCAGCGGAGCCTGGAGAGCCCCACCGGTCCGTTCGACTTCGGCCCGGCTCTGACTGTCGGAAAAGAGCAGCCCGCGATCGCGGCGGAGCTGCTTGACCGCTGCCGGACCCCGCACGACGGCCGGCTGAACACGATGATGCAGGCGCTGCGGGCGGGCGCCACCGCCGAGGCGGTGGCGCAGGCGACCGGCGTCGACCCGTGGTTCGTCGACCAGCTGGTCGGGATCCGCGAGCTCTCGGAGACGATCGCGGCCGCCCCCGAGCTCGACGCGGGGCTGCTCCGGCTGGCCAAGGAGAACGGGTTCTCCGACGTCGCCATCGCCCAGCTCCGCTCGATCGGGGCCGGGCAAGTCCGCGCGCTGCGGCACGCCCTCGGCCTGCGCCCGGTCTACCACGTGGTCGACACCTGCGCGGCGGAGTTCGCGGCCCGCACCCCGTACCTCTACTCGAGCTACGACGAGGGCAACGAGGTGCCGGGTGGTGACGTGCCCAAGGTGATCATCCTCGGCAGCGGGCCGAATCGGATCGGCCAGGGCATCGAGTTCGACTACGCCTGCGTGCACGCCTCGTTCGCGCTGCGGGCGGCGGGCTACGAGACCGTGATGGTCAACTGCAACCCGGAGACCGTCTCGACCGACTACGACACCTCCTCCCGGCTCTACTTCGAGCCGCTCACCCTGGAGGACGTGCTCGAGGTGGTGCACGCCGAGCAGGCCGCCGGGCCGGTGGCCGGCGTGATCGTGCAGCTCGGCGGGCAGACGCCGCTCGGCCTGGCGCGGGCGCTCGAGGAGGCGGGGGTGCCGATCGTGGGCACCTCGCCCGCCGCTATCCACGCCGCCGAGGACCGGGGCGCGTTCGCGGAGGTGCTCACCCAGGCCGGGCTGACCGCGCCGCGGGGCGAGATCGCGCTCTCGTCCGACGAGGCCGCCGTGGCGGCGGCCGAGATCGGCTACCCGGTGCTCGTCCGCCCGTCGTACGTGCTCGGCGGGCGCGGCATGGAGATCGTCTACGACGAGGAGACGCTGCGGGCCTACGTCGGCCGCGCCACGGCCGCCAGACCGGACAACCCGGTGCTGATCGACCGATTCCTCGACGACGCGATCGAAATCGACGTGGACGCCCTCTACGACGGGTCAGAGCTGTACCTGGGCGGGGTCATGGAGCACATCGAGGAGGCCGGCATCCACTCCGGCGACTCGGCCTGCGTGCTGCCCCCGATCACCCTCGGCCGGGCCGACATCGCCGCCATCCGCGAGGCGACCCGGCAGATCGCCCGCGGCGTCGGGGTCCGCGGCCTGCTGAACGTGCAGTACGCGCTCGCGGCGGGGGTGCTCTACGTGCTCGAGGCCAACCCGCGGGCGTCCCGGACGGTGCCGTTCGTCTCCAAGGCGACCGCGGTGCCGCTGGCCAAGGCGGCCGCGCTGGTGATGATGGGCGCCTCGGTCGCCTCGCTGCGGGCCGAGGGCGTGCTGCCGGAGACCGGGGACGGCGGCACGCTGCCGCTCGACTCGCCGGTGGCGGTCAAGGAGGCGGTGCTTCCGTTCGGCCGGTTCAGGGACGTGACCGGGGCCGGGGTGGACACCGTGCTCGGCCCCGAGATGCGCTCGACCGGCGAGGTGATGGGGATCGACGAGTCCTTCGGCACCGCGTACGCGAAGTCGCAGGAGGCCGTGTACGGGTCGCTGCCGGTGAAGGGCCGGGTGTTCGTCTCCGTCGCCAACCGGGACAAGCGGGCGATGGTCTTCCCGGTCAAGCGCCTGGCCGACCTCGGCTTCGAGATCTGGGCGACATCCGGCACGGCGGAGGTACTGCGCAGAAACGGCGTTCGTGCCAAGATCGTGCGCAAGCACAGCGACGGCGCTGCGCCCGGCGGCGAGCCGACCGTGGTTACGCGGATCCTTGACGGTGAGGTAGACCTGATCGTGAACACGCCCTGGGGCAGCCTCTCCGCCGCGTCGGCGGCGGTCCGGCTCGACGGGTACGAGATCAGGACCGCGGCGGTGCGGCGGGGCGTCCCGTGCGTGACCACCGTGGCCGGCCTGGCCGCGGCGGTGCAGGGCATCGAGGCCATCATCCGTGGCGAGATCGGCGTCCGCTCCCTGCAGGAGCACGCCGCCGCGCTGCGCGGTGCGGCCGAGGCGGCGGACGCAGGCGAAGCGGCCGGCGACGCGTGACAACAGGGCTGGACTGAGACTGGGGCGGGGCGGCGGCGCGATGGCAGGCAACGAGCGGGAAGGCGGGGTGGCGCCCGTACAAGTGCGCGGCACGGTGCTCACGGTGCGCCGCGTCGACGCGTACGTCGCCATGACCGTGGTCGCCCCCGCGATCGCGACCCGGTTCCGGCCCGGCCAGTTCATCGCGATCGCGGTCGGCGGCCTGCAGTCCGGCATGATCGCGCGCCGCACGTTCCCGGTGCACGACGTGCGACCGGACCACGGCGGCACGGTCGAGTTCGTGTTCCTGCCGCGCGAGCCCGGCGCGCAGTGGCTGGCCGACTGCCGCGCCCGCGACGTGCTCGACGTGGTCGGCCCGCTCGGGCGGCCGTTCCCGATGCCCCGCGACCCGGCCTCCTGCCTCCTGCTCGGCGTCGGCGCGGGCGCGCCGCCGCTGTTCGCGCTGGCCGCCCGGCTGACCGAGCGCCAGTCGGCGACCGACTTCCTGCTCGGCGCGGAGAGCGCCGACCGGGTGTTCGGCGCGCTGACCGCGCGCCGGACCGGCCGGTCGGCGGTGATCAGCACCGCCGACGGCTCGCTCGGCTCGCGCGGGTCGGTGGTGGACATGCTGCCGACGGTCGTGCAGCAGGCCCGCACCGACGTGATCTACGCGTCGGCCCCGGTGCCGGTGCTGCGGTCGGTCTGCGCGATGGCCGGCCGGTACGGCATCCCCGTCCAGGCGCTGGTGTCCGAGCCCGCCATGACCTGCGGGACCGGCCTGTGCATGGGGTGCGTGCTGCCCGTGGTCGGCAACGACGGGATCACCCGGATGGTCCGCGCGTGCGTGGACGGGCCGGTGTTCCGCGGCGACGTGGTGCGCTGGGACGACGTCGGCACGATCCCGTTCGACGCCCTCGGCGCCCCCGGCTGGAAGCCCCGCCCGGCCGCCAGCGGCGCCGGACCGGTCACCGAGGGGCGCTCCCATGTCGGGTAGCCGCTCAGCCCAGGAGGAGACCCCGCATGCCGGCTGACCTGCGGACCCGGGTCGGGCACCTGGACCTGCCGTCGCCCATCCTCACCGCCGCCGGCTGCGCAGGCGCCGGGCGCGAGCTCGCCCAGTTCACCGACGTGGCCAGGATCGGCGCGGTGATCACCAAGTCGGTCACCCTCGAGCCGCGGGCGGGCAACCCGGCCCCGCGGATGGCCGAGACGCCGAGCGGCCTGCTCTCCTCGGTCGGCCTGCAGGGGCCGGGCCTGGACGGCTTCCTCCAGCGCGACCTGCCGTGGCTGCTGTCGCGGGGGGCCCGCGCGTTCGTGTCGGTCGCCGGGCACACCAGCCGCGAGTACGGCGAGCTTTCCTCCCGGCTGTCGGACTCGGCCGGCGTCACCGCGATCGAGGTGAACCTCGGCTGCCCGGACGCCGCCGCCGCCGGCCGCCCGTTCGCGCTCGACCCGGCCGCCGCCGGGGCGGTGGTGGCGGCCGTGCGCGGGTCCGCGCGGTACGACATCCCGGTCTTCGCCAAGCTGTCGCCTGAGGTGACCGACATCGTCTCGGTCGCGCGGGCCTGCGTCGCCGCGGGCGCGGACGGCCTCTCCATGATCAACACGCTGCCCGGCATGGCGATCGACCCGGTGACGTTCCGCCCGGCCCTGGCCGGGCTCTCCGGGGGCCTGTCGGGCCCCGCCATCCGGCCGATCGCGGTGCGCTGCGTGTGGGCGGTCAGGGAGGCGCTGCCTGACGTGCCCATCATCGGCTGCGGCGGCGTGCGGACCGGCCGCGACGCGCTCGAGTTCCTGCTCGCGGGGGCGTCCATGGTGGCCCTCGGCACGGTGCTGTTCCACGACCCGTCCGCCTGCTCCCGCATTCAGCGCGAACTCGAGGAGGAACTGGCGGCCCGGGGGGTGGACCGGGTCGCGGACGTCGTCGGCCGGGCCCATCAGACCGACGTGTATGCTGCGGAACGCCGCAGCTGGGTGTAATCAATAAATTACAGGATGTGATTTAGTTGCCGGGCCGATCCGCAAGCGAGCAAGCCGAGTCCGTCCGCCCCGGGCTAGCCACCGGAAAGGGGCCGTCCAAGCCCGCGCCGGTGGCGGTGGCGCTCGACGCGCCCGACCTGGACACCGCGGCCCTATGGGCGTCGCTGGTCACCCCGTACGTGTCCACGGTCAAGATCGGCCTGGAGCTGTACCTCCGGTACGGCCCGGACGTGGTGGCCACGGTGCGCGGCGCGAGTGGGGTCAACGTCTTCCTCGACCTGAAGCTGCACGACATCCCCAACACGGTGGCGGGCGCCGCCCGCGCCGTGTCCCGGCTGCGCCCGGAGATCCTCACCGTGCACGCGGCCGGGGGAGCGGACATGATCAAGGCGGCCGTCGAGGCCGCCCCGGGCACAATGGTGGCCGGGGTGACCCTGCTGACGTCGATCAGCGAGCGCGACCTGACCGCGCTGGGCATGCCCGACTCGGTCAGCGACGCCGTCCGCCGGATGGCGGTGCTCGCCGTCGCGGCGGGCGCCCGCGGCCTCGTCTGCTCGCCCCAGGAGGTCGCTGCCGTCCGCGCCGAGGTCGGCTCCGGCATCGCCCTCATCACCCCCGGCATCCGCCCGTCCGGGGCCGACAGCGACGACCAGGCCCGCATCGCGACCCCGGTCGAGGCGATCAAGGCCGGCGCCGACCTGCTCGTCATCGGCCGCCCCATCACCAGGGCCTCCGACCCCGGCGCGGCCGCCGCCACGATCGCCGCGTCGCTGCGCCGGGCCGCCCCGGCCGGGTAAGCCTCCGTTCCCATTCCGTAAGAATCAGGCAAAGGCGGTCGCGGTCCGCCAACCGGGTGGCGGACGCAGTCCGCAGAGGTCACACTGGCATCAGGCGTTGTCCTATGACCGGAGATATGTTCGGTGCGGCGAACTCTACCTGCGGCGATTTCGTAGAATCTGTACTGTGATCATGGCGCTGCGGAGGGTAAAATGCCCTCAAGGACGAGATGGGCGTGGAACATCATTAATGGTGACAAAGTTGGCCTTTACTACTCATAAATCACATATATCACGCGAGGTATCTCTGGTCACGGCGGCCCCAGCGGGCGCCGGGCGGGGAGCGTCGGGCGTCCGGTCCCGCCGCATCGCTGGGCTGGTCTTTGCGCCGGTACGTCCCGGCTTCGTCGCTGCGTGTATGGTTGAGTCGCCAAGCGGCGGCAGGGTCCCGGGTGTCGGCGGACCGCGCTGGATCGGCCAATCGAAAACAGACAAAAGGAATATTTTGCCGATGGCAGGGAAGGGCTCGCACGGGTGCGCGACGCTTCGAAACTTTCGAAGCGCGGTAGTCGGACGGGGTCCGAGACCTGCCCTTGGCTACGTTAAGTAGTAATACATGCGTGCAGAGTAATATATTTGAATTTGTGATGACATAAACGGAGGTTCGCGTTGCCGAAAGGGTGCTTGACTCGCTAGTTTCCCCTCCCGTCCAACCTTTTTTACGAACGAAACCCGAGGTGACCCCGAGTGGCTCTTCCTCCCCTCACTCCCGAACAGCGCGCCGAGGCCTTGCAGAAGGCAGCGATAGCGCGCAAGGAACGTGCCGAGGTTAAGAATCGCCTCAAGCGCGGCGCGGTGACCCTGTCCGAAGTCATCAAGGACGGTTCCACCGACGACGTCATTGGCAAGATGAAGGTCTCGGCGCTCCTGGAGTCCCTGCCCGGCGTTGGCAAGGTCCGCGCCAAGCAGATCATGGAGCGGCTCGGCATTGCCGAGTCCCGCCGCGTGCGAGGGCTCGGTGCGAACCAGCGCGCCGCGCTTGAGCAGGAGTTCGGTGCGGATCTTTGATGCAGTGAGCCGGTCCGGCGAGCGGTCGGCCTGGGCGCGCGGGCATGGTCGGCGCGCCCGGCGGTAAGGCGCGCGGGACCGGTGCCGCGGGAAAAGCGGCGCCGGCCGGCGCTAGCCTTCCCGTGGTGCGGAACAATTCGCGGCTGACTGTGCTCTCCGGGCCTTCCGGGGTCGGGAAGAGCACAGTCGTCGCGGAACTTCGGCGTCGATCGCCGGAGATCTGGATTTCCGTTTCCGTGACAACGCGAAGTCCGCGGCCGGGAGAAGTGAACGGCCGGGAATATTACTTTGTCACTCGCGAAGAGTTCGACCGCATGGTGGCCGCAGAAGAACTTCTTGAGTGGGCCGAGTTCGCGGGAAACAAATACGGAACGCCGGCCGCGCCGGTCCGGGACCGGCTCGAGCGCGGGCTGCCGACCCTGCTCGAGATCGACCTGGCGGGCGCCCGGCAGGTCCGTGAGGCGATGAAGGACGACGCGCTGCTGGTGTTCCTCAAGCCGCCGTCGTGGGCGGAACTGGTGCGCAGGCTGACCGGCCGCGGCACCGAGTCGCCGGAGGTGGTGGACCGCCGCCTGGCGGCGGCCAAGGAGGAACTCGCCGCGGCCGGCGAGTTCGACGTGACGCTGGTGAACACGTCCGTCGATGAGGTCTGCCGGCAGATGGTAACGTTGATCGTTAGCTCAGTTAATCCGTGAGGAAGGCCACACGTGGCACAAACCCAGGGCGTTGCAGGCATCATCAACCCGCCGATCGACGAGCTGCTTGAGGTCGTCGACAGCAAGTACCGGCTGGTGATCCTGGCGGCCAAGCGGGCTCGCCAGATCAACGCCTACTACTCGCAGCTCGGCGAGGGCCTGCTCGAGTACGTCGGCCCGCTGGTCGAGACCCGGGTGCAGGAGAAGCCGCTCTCGATCGCGCTCCGCGAGACCCGCGAGGGCATGCTCAAGGTCGAGCAGCTCGAGGGTTAACAGCCCTCCTGCTGCCCCGCCCTCCCGCCCGTCATGGCACGCGTCATCCTTGGCGTGGGCGCCGGCGTTGCCGCGTACAAGGCCTGCGAGCTGCTGCGCCTGCTCAAGGAGGCCGGCCACAGCGTCCGCGTCGTCCCGACCCCCGATGCCCTCCGCTTCGTCGGCGAGCCGACCTGGGCGGCGCTGTCGGGCGAGCCGGTGACCACCGACGTCTGGACCGGCGTGGCCGACGTCCCGCACGTCAGGCTCGGCCAGAGCGCCGACCTGGTGCTGATCGCGCCCGCGACTGCGGACGTCATCGCCCGCGCCGCGGCCGGCCTGTCCGGCGACCTGCTGACCGCCACCCTGCTGACCGCCCGCTGCCCGGTCGTCTACGCGCCCGCGATGCACACCGAGATGTGGGAGCACCCGGCGACCCAGGACAACGTGGCCACCCTCCGCCGCCGGGGCGCGGTCGTGATCGAGCCGGCCGTCGGCCGCCTCACCGGAAAAGACAGCGGTGCGGGGCGTCTGCCCGAGCCAAGCGAACTGTTCGCGCTGGCAGAAAAAATCTTGGGGTATCGAACGAACGCGCGGCAGAGCCTGGCCGGCCGACGCGTCCTCATCTCGGCGGGCGGCACGCGGGAAGAACTCGACCCGGTCCGCTTTCTCGGCAACTGGTCCACCGGCAGGCAGGGGTACGCGTTCGCCAGGTCCGCCGTCGCCCGCGGCGCCGATGTCACCCTGGTCGCCGCGAACGTGGAGCTTCCCGACCCGGCCGGGGCGAAGGTCGTGCGCGTCGTATCGGCGCGGGACATGCACGCCGCGATGCTCGCCGCGGCCCCGGCCGCCGACATCATCGTGATGACCGCCGCTGTCGCCGATTTCCGTCCCGCCGCCCGGGCCGACCAGAAGATCAAGAAGGACGGCCGGCTGCCTGAGCCGATCGCGCTGACCGAGAACCCCGACATCCTGGCCGACCTGTCCGCGCGCCGCGTCGAGCGAGGTCCGGCGGACCCGACGGCGGGTCTACCGGGCAACGCGGGCCCGCATGTCCGATCTGACGTCGAGCGCGGCTCGGCGGGCCAGTTGGTGGTCGGATTCGCCGCCGAGACCAACCCTGACCTGGACGCCGCTCGGGCCAAGCTGGCCAGGAAGGGGTGCGACCTGCTAGTGGTCAACCCCGTGGGCGGCGGCCTCGGGTTCGGCGCGGGCGACAACGAGGCGGTCGTGCTCGGCGCGGACGGCTCGGTGACCCCGATCTCGCGCCGCTCCAAGGACGCCCTCGCCGACTCCGTCTGGGACTTGGTGGCCGCTCGGCTGATCTGATCGGCGCCCCTGATCTGATCGGCGCCCGGCGCTAGATCGGCCCGGCACCGGACGGTTGATTCGTCCGGCTACACTTCACCTGGTCAGCTTGCTCTTTTTGGATGGAGATCAATAACGTGGCTCGTCGGTTGTTTACCTCGGAGTCGGTCACGGAAGGCCACCCGGACAAGATGGCGGACCAGATCAGCGATGCCGTCCTCGACGCGATGCTCAAGGACGACCCGGAGAGCCACGTCGCGGTGGAGACGCTCATCACGACCGGCCAGGTGCACGTGGCGGGCGAGGTGACCACCAAGACCTACGTGGACATCCCCGGCATCATCCGGGCGAAGATCCTGCAGATCGGCTATGACTCCTCGGCCAAGGGCTATGACGGGGCGTCCTGCGGCGTCTCGGTCTCGATCGGCTCGCAGTCGCCCGACATCGCCCAGGGCGTCTCCGACGCGTTCGAGTACCGCGAGGGCGAGGGCAGCGACGACTACGACCGCCAGGGGGCGGGCGACCAGGGCCTGATGTTCGGCTACGCCTGCCGCGACACCCCCGAGCTGATGCCGCTGCCGATCATGATGGCGCACCGGCTGGCGCGCCAGCTGTCGGCCGTGCGCCGCTCCGGCACCGTGCCCTACCTGCGGCCGGACGGCAAGACCCAGGTGACCATCGAGTACGCGGGCGACACGCCGGTGCGGCTGGACACCGTGGTCGTGTCCACCCAGCACGCGCCCGACATCAACCTCAAGGAACTGCTCGCCCCCGACATCAAGGACTACGTCGTCGACCCGGTGCTGGCCGGCTTCGACATCGACACCACCGGGTTCCGGCTGCTGGTCAACCCGACCGGCCGATTCGAGATCGGCGGCCCGATGGGCGACGCCGGCCTCACCGGCCGCAAGATCATCATTGACACCTACGGCGGCATGGCCAGGCACGGCGGCGGCGCCTTCTCCGGCAAGGACCCGTCCAAGGTGGACCGCAGCGCCGCCTACGCGATGCGCTGGGTGGCGAAGAACGTGGTCGCGGCCGGGCTCGCGGACCGGTGCGAGGCGCAGGTGGCGTACGCCATCGGCAAGGCCAAGCCGGTTGGCCTGTTCATCGAGTGCTTCGGCACCGAGAAGCTGCCGGTGGAGCGGATCCAGGACGCGGTGACGGAAGTCTTCGACCTGCGGCCGAGGGCCATCATCGCCGACCTCGACCTGCTCCGGCCGATCTACTCCCAGACCGCGGCCTACGGCCACTTCGGCCGCACCGAGCCGGACTTCACCTGGGAGCGCACCGACCGCGCCGACAAGCTGCGCGCCGTGGTCGGCCTCTAGCCAGCCGGGGCGGGATATCCCGCCCCTCCAGTCACTACCCGGGGCGGGCTTCCGCCCCGGGTATTTTTTTCGTTCTTGTCACCCAACCGGGCACCCCGCTCGCGCGTCTTTCGTTGTGTAGATGACGCGGAGATTGTGGCGTACGTCACAATGATCACCGAGCGGTGTACGGTAGTTATCCAAAGTGACTGATGACGAGATTTGATCCTCGTGCATACAGCCTGGCGGGTGGGGTAGCAGAGGCAGGCCGGAGGTGCGGCCTATTGCCGCACTGCCGCAGCCTGCCGTGATATCTGAATCGCGCGACTAGCGGACCGGAAGCTACCTAGGCGAACGCGTATGCAGATGCGTATGCGTATGAAAGTGCGAAATACCATGCGGATGCACGTGCATGCGCTATGCTCTTTCTTGTAAGTCCCGGGGGGACACGAAGGAGAACCAACCGGGGCCGTCCGCAACCCGCGCCGGACCCCCTGTCCTCTCTGGCCCGTAACCGGCAGCTGCCGAAGACGGGCCGGGGTAAATCCGTCAGGAGACGAGAAACGATGCAGGACATTCACAACGGGATCAGCGCCGCGCAGCTCGAGGGCGCGATCTGGCGGAAGAGCCAGCGCAGTAACTCCCAGGGTGCGTGCGTGGAGCTTGCTCGGCTGGACTCGGCCACGGTTGCCATGCGCAACTCGCGCGACCCCAAGGGCATGGCCCTCATCTACCCGGCCACGGCCGTCCGCGCTATGGTTAGCGCTCTCCGCTCCGGGGAGTTCGACTACCTGATCGGCTAGTGCAGGCTGATCGGGCGCAATCTCGCGATGGCTCATCCTGCGCAGGACCGGGCAGGCGAGTCCGCGTGCGGCCGGGCACGGGTGATTGCGGCTCCCCGTGCCCGGCCGTATGTGTTGGCGGCAAGTTTTTATCTGGTAAGACGGGACCGTGGCGGAAACGCGAAACGATGGCGCACTAGACCTGCTGCCGGACATGCCGCCGCTGGAAACCGCAAAAGCCGCAGAGGCCGCTAAAACCCCCGAAACTACCACGGGGAAAAATCGGCCAAAAAAGTCAAAAGACCCTAAGACGCTTAAGCCGGCGGCGGATCGGCCCGTCGCGCGGATTGCAGTCGACCTGCCGCTCGCCCACTTGGACCGGCCCTTCGACTACCTGGTGCCGGAACGGCTGGCGACGGTGGCCCGGCCCGGCGTCCGGGTCCGGGTCAGGTTCGCCGGCCAGCTCACCGACGGCTACGTCCTCGACCGGGTGGACAGCAGCGAGCACCAGGGCAGGCTCAGCTACCTGGAGCGGGTCGTCTCGGCCGAGCAGGTGCTCACCCCGGAGATCGCCGGCCTCGCCCGCGCCGTCGCCGACCGCTACGCGGGGACGCTGGCCGACGTGCTTCGCCTCGCGATCCCCCAGCGCCACGCGGCCACCGAGACCGCCAAGCCGACCGAGACGGCTCAGCCGAGCGAGACGGCTCAGGCGACCGAGACGGCTCAGGCGACCGAGACGGCCAAGCCCGCCGATACAGCGCAGGCGACCGGCGAGTCCGCGCCCCAGGGCCTGTCGGCCCGCGGCGAGACCGCTACCGCCGTGGCAGGCCCCGCCGAGGTAGGCCCCGGCCGGGCCGGGCCGGAAGATGCCCGCCCGCCCCGGCCGGACCCCGGCCCGTGGGCCAGGTACCCGGCCGGCCCCGCCTTCCTCGACGCGGTCGCCGCAGGCCGCCCCGCGCGCGCCGCGTGGACGGCGCTGCCCGGTCCAACCTGGCCGGAGGAGATCGCCCGGGCCGCGATGACGGCCGCCAGCGCAGGCCGCGGCACCGTGATCGTCGTACCCGACGCCCGCGACCTGGCCCGCGTCGACGCG
>DATCGA010000035.1:0-2002 GCA_036509215.1 Trebonia sp. | reverse complement strand
CGACCTCCGGGGTCCCGGCGAAGACAAGCCGCACCTGGCACGCCCCCTAGGAGATTCGCTGGGTCGGGTGCGGGGAGACCTTAACCTCGGGGATGGCCAGGCCGGACCACTCGGCCTCCCGGATCGCCTTCATCGCGAGCTTGCGCTGCTTCTTGTCCAGGCGGTCGATGAACAAGATGCCGTCCAGATGGTCCGTCTCGTGCTGCACGCAGCGGGCGAGCAGCTCGGTGCCCTCGATCGCGACCGGGTCGCCGTGCATATTGAAGCCGGTCGCGACGGCGCGGGGCGCGCGCGGGGTGGGGAACTGCAGGCCGGGGATGGACAGGCACCCCTCGTCGTCTTCCTCCTCCTCGCCCTCGAGCTTCAGCACCGGGTTGATCAGGTGACCGGGCTCGTCGTCGACGTGGTAGGTGAAGACCCGCAGCCCGACCCCGATCTGCGGCGCCGCGAGGCCGACCCCGGGCGCGTCGAGCATCGTCTCGGTGAGGTCCGCGACCAGGTTGCGCAGCTCGAGATCGAAGTCAACCACCGGCTCGGCCGGAGTGCGCAGCACGGGGTCACCGAATAGCTTGATGTCCCTGAGCAACTGAGGATCCCTTCGCGACGCGGCGAGCGCCTGTCCTCCGAAAGCAAGCGCGTGTTCACCACTGATTCTATCGGCGCGCTAGATCAGCTCCGCCGGATCGAGTTGCACCCGGACGCCGCCGCCCTCCTTGCGGGCGCTGCGGCCCGCCTGCGCGGCCTGCAGCGCTCGGGCCAGGTCGGCGCCCCGCGCCCGGGACGCCCGGATCAGGGCGCGGACCTGATCCTCGGTCTCGGCGGCGGCACCATGCTCGACCGGGACCGGTCCGAGCACCTCGAACGCGGGGTCGGTGCCGGCCAGCAGGCTCGCGACCGCCGCCGCGTCGCCGGTCGCGGCGGCCATCCGGACGGCGGGCGGGAAACCGAGCTCGGCCCGCTCGGCCAGCTCCCGCTCCGCGAACGTGACCGGGTCCCAGCGGATTAGCGCCTGGGTGGCGGCGAGGCCGGAGTCGGCGTGCACCAGGACCGTGCCGTCGGGCCGGACCAGGGCGGCGGCGGCGAGCCAGCGGCGCAGCGCCTCCTCCCCCGCGCGCAGGCTCGGCCGGCCGAGCAGCGCCCAGCCGTCGAGCAGCAGCGCGGCCGCGTAGCCGGGCCCCGGCCCGGCCAGCGGCTCGGCCCCGGGGGTGGAGATGATCAGCGCGGGCTCGTCGGGAACGGTCGGCAGCACGAGGTCGCCGCCGGACGTGCGGACCTTGACCCCGGGGAAGGCCCGGCCGAGTTCCTCGGCCGTGCGGGTGGCGCCGGTGACGATCGCGCGGAGCCGGTCGTGACCGCAGTGCACGCAGCGCCAGCTGGTCGCCAGCGCGCCGCACCAGCGGCAGTCCGGCGTGGCCTGCTGGCCCGCCAGCCGCAGCGGTCCGTTGCAGCTGGCCCCGCCGACCAGGGCGACGCACCGGGCCTGGGCACGGCACCGGCCGCAGGCGATCGCGGCCAGGTAGCCGCGCCTCGGCACCTGGACCAGGACCGGGCCGCCGGCCTCGAGCGCGGCCCGGGCGGCGCGGAGCGCAAGGCTGGGCAGCCGGGCCGTGGTCGCCGCCTGGTCCCGGCCGAGCTCCCGGTCGTCGGCGGCGGGCCGGACACGGGCGGCGATGGCGCGCAGCGTGGCCCGGTCGGGGGCCAGGTCCCTGGCCCATCCGGCCTGGACGAGCTGGGCGAGCTCGGCGGTGCGGGCGAACCCGCCGATGAGGGCGGCGGCGCCGGCCCGGTGGGCGCGCAGCGCGAGCACCTCCCGGGCGTTCGGGTACGGGGCGCGCGGCTCGGCGTGCAGGTCGTCACCGTCGTCCCACAGCACCGCCAGGCCCAGGTTCTCGACCGGGGCGAACATGGCCGCCCGGGTGCCCGCGACGATCCGCACCTCGCCTCGGCGGGCCTTGAGCCAGCGCCGGTACCGTTCGGCCGGGCCGAGATCGGCCGTCAGCGT